>JANNJO010000235.1:0-5629 GCA_031395755.1 Acidobacteriota bacterium | reverse complement strand
CATCGCCAGGCTTTGCGCCGGCTCGAGAAGGAGGGGGGCACCTTCCGCATGGTGCCGGCTGAGCAGGTCCCGCAAATCATCGACGAACTGCGCGGCGTGTCTGACCACTGGTTGAAGGACAAGGCGGGCGCCGAAAAAGGGTTCTCGTTGGGCTTCTTTGATGCGGCCTATGTGTCGCGCTTTCCAGTGGCGGTCATCGAACGACAGGGACGCATCCTGGCCTTCGGCAACCTGTGGCCAGGCCCGAACACGGTTGAACTGTCGGTCGATCTCATGCGGTATCACCGGGACGCACCGAAAGGTGTCATGGAGATGCTCTTCGTCCACCTGATCCAGTGGGGCAAGGACCATGGGTATCAGCGATTCGCGCTCGGCATGGCGCCGCTCTCCGGCGTCGAGGCCTCACCCGTGGCCCCGCTGTGGAACCGGCTTGGCGCGTTCCTGTACGAGCACGGCGAGGCGATCTACCACTTCCAAGGGCTCCGCGCGTACAAGGACAAGTTCGATCCCGTCTGGGAACCCCACTACCTGGCCTATGTGGGAGGGATGCGACTCCCGCGCATCCTCGCCGATGTCTCTGCCCTCATCGCGGGCGGCTATCGAAGGATCTTCCTCAAATGACCACGAGACGCGTGGTGGTGTATGCGCCCACGCGCGTGCCTGACCAAGTGGTGCTGTTCGAGGTCCTGGGGCAAGAAGCGAGTGCTGTTGATCGGCTACTCGTTCGGGGCCGATGTCTTACCGTTTCTGGTGAGCCGGCTTTCTGCCGCGAGCAGGGCGCGAGTGGCGGGTGTGACGGTCCCCGAGGTCGATCGACTCAACGCCCCGGTGACGTGCGTCTTCGGCGCTGACGAGAGCGACTCGGCCTGCCGATCACTTAAAGGGCTGGAACACCCCATGGCCTTCAACTCGGCGCCCCACGCCGCCATGCGCGGCATCGAGTTTCGCCGGTCATCGTCTGGTCGAGGTCAAGTACGTGCTGAAGCAGTTTGTGAATGTGAAGGGGGACTAGCCGTTCCCGATCTCAAAGCAGCACCGAGGACGCTGGGCGCGCTCGCAGCATTCGTGAACGGAGGCGCCTACGAATTCCTTGACGAGACTCTCCATGGCCCGACACACCGCAGGATGTTTCCCGGTCAGGGCCGATAACGGGCATGCTTCACCGCGGATGATGTAATGACCGTTCTCCTCGACGTGCGTCACGGCGCCAAGCTGCTCGTTCAGCACCTTGCTCGTGGCAACGACTCGGGACCGCAGAGTACCGGAAGGGCGCCCGGAACGCAGTTCACCGGCGAGCTTCCTTCCCGCCTCTCGCAGTAACGCATCGACCTGACGCGCCGGCAGCCCATTGGCGAACACGTCAACGAGTTGAGTGAGCAGCGGAATATACGCGCGCGACAGCAGCTGCTCCACCTCAGGTGTCAGCTCAAAGACTCGTGAGGGTCTCGTTGTTCCCGGCCTCGTACCCACGCGTCGGACAACGCCGTCACGCTCCATCGCTGTGATCTGTGCTCGTATCCCGCTGGTACTGAGCTCGAGCTTGGACGCGATGTCGTCGACCGTCATTGCGCCGCGCTGAAGGAGGCTGACGATGCGCCCTCGGCCGGTATCAAGTAGCCGCTGTCTGAGCATTTAAGAGGGGCCGTCGTCCACTGGACGTGCAGTGTACTCCACACAGCCCTTGCGCCAATCGGCCGGTCCGTGCACAATACGCAAGATGAATATTGTTTATCTCACTCATCAGTGTCGATCTACCTCGACGGCCCCCTGCTCGCAGAGGATCGTTAAGGCTGCGTTGATCGTTGTCGCGTTGACTTCCGGAGCCCTATGGCTCGGCGGATGCGGAACAACGCAACCGGGTCCCCAGGGACCACCGCCGGCCGCGGCGGCGAATCCTCCAGCGGCCCAGGAGACATCAGCCGCCCTCCTCGCCGAGGGCCAGAAGATCTTCCGCTTCGATACTTTTGGCGACGAGCAAATGTGGACTGACACGCTTCGCCTGCACGAAGTCGTCGAGAAGAACGTGGACCCGACGACCGCGCTCAAGGTCGGGCTCAAGGTGGACGCCGACGTCCTCCCGCCGGGAATCCTCGAGAAGGTCGATCTCAAGAGCCCGGCGACGACGGTGGCGCTGCTCAAGATGAATGCCGTCGTAGGCCTCCAGGCCACCGTGGATGCGAACAATCACATCACGCGGCTTGGCGTCACCTGCGCGCTCTGTCACTCCACCGTGGACAATTCGGTGATGCCAGGCATCGGCCACCGGATGGACGGCTGGCCGAACCGGGATCTCAACGTGGGGGCCATCATTGCCCTGTCGCCTGTGCTGTCTGCGGACAAGAAAGCGGTGTACACGTCGTGGGGTCCCGGTAAATACGACCCGCGGTACAACCAGGACGGGAAGAACACGCCGCTCGTCCTCCCGCCCGCGTATGGCCTGGCCCAAGTCACGAACGAGACATACACGGCAGAGGGGCCAATCTCCTATTGGAATGCCTATGTCGCCGTCACCCAGATGGGCGGGCAAGGCAACTTCTCCGACCCGCGACTCGGGATCGACGTCAAGCACACGCCGGACATGGTGACCTCTAAGCTCCCGGCGCTTCGGGCCTACCAGCACAGTCTGCCGGCGCCTCCCCCTCCGGCCGGAAGCGTCGATGCGACGGTCGCTGGGCGTGGACGCGCGGTGTTCGACCGGACGTGCGCGAGCTGCCACGTGGGCGGGTCCGGCACCGATAACAACAGCGGGACGCTGCACGCGCCTGCAGAGACGGGCGTCGACGGGGCGTACGCGGCGCGCACGGCCACCAAGGCGTACCGCACGACCCCATTGCGTGCGCTCTGGCAGCACCCGCCCTACTTCCACGACGGCAGCGCAGCCACGCTCGCCGACGTCGTGGCGCACTACAACCGGGTCCGTGCGCTCGGCCTCACCGCGGAGCAGCAGCGAGATCTCGTCGAGTATCTGAAGTCGCTCTAGTCGTCAGGGCCTGGGGCAAGCCATCTTCCGAGGGGTAAGGGGTGAGGTAATAAATTCACAGATCTGCAATGGCGTGGCGCGAAATGCGCCGGGTCTCGGCGTGAAGCTGGAAAAAGCCTAAGGATTTCAACGGCTCGGACTTTGCTCGTCAAGCCGGATGCCTCGCCCATCGTCTCGGACTCTGCTCGTTTTGATTGTGTCGCTCGCGCTCGCCGGCATCGTCTCGGCGGCGAGCACGCTGGGGGGCGCTCTTCCGGGACCGCTGCCGCTGTTTCCATCCGACAACTGGTGGAACCTTGATGTTTCGGCCGCGCCGATCGATCCCGCTTCTGCGAGCTACATTTCCTTCATCGGTCCGACCCGCGGAATGCACCCCGATTTCGGCGGCGATGTCTCTCCTGGCAGCGCCCAGGTGTACGGCTTTCCGTACGCGGTGGTCGACAGCGCGGTGTCCCTCAAGACCGTGCAATTCCAGTATGACGCTGAGAGCGATGGCGTGAACCACACGACCGGCCAGAGCTTTCCGTTTTATCCGATTCCCGACGAGGCCATCGCCCAGGCGCACTGGATTGAGGGCGGCGACCCCGGCGGCGTCGATTTGCGCAGCAGCAGCGACCGCCACCTGTTGATGGTCGATCGCGATCGGCGTCATCTGTTTGAGCTCTACAACGTGTTTTATGACGGCGAGCGGTGGCACGCAGGCTCCGGCGCGTTCTTCGATCTGAACTCGAACGCTCGCCGCCCGAACGGCTGGACGTCGGCCGACGCGGCGGGGCTCGCCATACTACCGGGTCTCGTGCGCTACGACGAGGTATTCGGGACAGGAGAGATCGGTCACGCCTTGCGTGTGACGGTGCGCGCGACCAACGGCTACGTGTATCCCGCTTCGCACCGGGCGGGCTCGACCACCGGAGCGCTGCCGATGGGCGCGCGGTTACGGCTCAAGGCGAACCGCAACCTCTCGGGGTTCACGCCGGAGGTGCAGAAGATCTTCCGTGCGATGCAGCGCTACGGCCTGATCGTCGCGGACAATGGATCGGACCTGTACGTCAGCGGCACCTACGACACCCGGTGGAACAACGGTGTGCTGAACCCCGCCTTCCGGGCGCTCACGGCGAACGACTTCGAGGTCGTCAGGCTGGGTTTCCAGCCGTCCGCCCAGCTTCCAGCTGCGCCGACGAGCCTTCGCGTCGTTCAATAAACCAGAACGTTCGCGCGATGGTAAGATACGAGGTCCGCCAAGGCCGGCGTAGCTCAGTTGGTAGAGCAGCTGATTCGTAATCAGCAGGTCACCCGTTCAAGTCGGGTCGCCGGCTCCAAATAAGTCCTTTCAGTTCACAGACTTATCAGCCTCCTCGTTCTTCGGCTCTTCCTGGCTACTGCTCGGTTGTGCGAATGGTGTGCGAATCGGGCCTTCGAGTCGTTCGAGCGCGCGCGCGAGCCTCATCGGCGAACTGGCGAGATACCTCGAAGTCGTCGTGATGTTCGCGTGTCCGAGAAAGTCGCGCACGTCGTGGAGGTCGGCCGACGATTCGAGCAGCGTGCAAGCGAACTGACGTCTGAGATCGTGGAAGTGCAGGTTGATCGCGCGCAGCGCAGCGCGGGATTCCAACGCCAACTGTCCTGGCTTTCCCTTGACCCACGTGGGCGCGTGCCCATGCGCGCGGAGGACGCAAATCTCCCACGCGCGCTTGACGCTGCCGACGCGGGCGCCGACGTCATCCCCGAACACGTAGGCGGTCGCAGGGTGGACCGATGAAGACAAATGGGATGAAGCCAAGTGGCGCTCCGCGACGCGTGGGGATGATGGGACCTTCAGTAGACACGAGCACAGCGCCAGCCTGACTACGCTGGAACACCGTCATCGTGTAGACGGGCGCTCCACCATCGACGCTCACGAGTTCCAGCGCGCGGTAGCGCGTCGAGGACGTCGAGATGAACCGATCCTTGTCATTGATCTGTTCGGCGTGCTCACGGAGCACCACGAGCGTGAGGGTTCCCGTAGCCACGAGCACTCGCTCGGTTCGTCAGGGCGAGGACGCAGCCGGATCGCCGGCGGAAGGCCGTATCGCATCAGCAGCGCGTTGGCCCAAATGCGCGCCGTCCGGCCTTTTCCGTTGGCGAACGGATGGATTCGAACTCACTCGGCATGCGCCCATGCACAGAGATCGATGACAGCCGCGAGGCCATCGGTGTCGAGCGCCTCTGCGCGTGGGTACCGCGCGTCCAGCGCGGCCACCGCTCTCTGTAAGGTTCGTTCGAAAGCCGCGAGCTCCGAGGCGACCCGTTCAGGCGGCGCGCCTTCGTGCCCACCGACCCACACGCGCGTCGTCTCAAGGCCGGGCTCACCGCGAAAGCGCCCGACGTATTTTTTGTCGGGCACCGTAAGACCGGCAATCGTGTCACCCTGCCACCGCCGCGCGTCCTCGACGGTTAGGACCTCCCTCCGAGCGGCGCGATCTCGGACATCGCGGAGAACGCCAACCAGGTTCTGGCGAAGTCGTGGGGTGTCTGCGTCCCAGTCAGCCACGTATCAGCTCGCGCACCAACCGCTGGGCGGGTCCCTTTGCGCGAGTTGTCTGACCCTCCACTGGGTCCTGAGCGGCTGATTCGGCTTCGGCGTCGGCGAACTTGGAGATCGCCGATTCG
>JANNJO010000175.1:0-4308 GCA_031395755.1 Acidobacteriota bacterium | reverse complement strand
CGTCGCCCCCGGTTCGATCTGGTGGCGAACCTGTTTACGGCGCAGGCGATGACAGAAGGATTGATCACCGTCGTCGGCGAGGAGCAGTGGCGTCCCTTCGTTCACGTCAGGGATCTCGCCCGGTCCATCGTTGTCGTGCTGGAGGCCAGGCCGGAGATGGTTCAGAGCCAGGTGTTCAACGTCGGTGATCCTCGACTCAACATGACGATTGGGCAGCTCGCCGAGTTGGTCGAGCGCGTGACGAAAGAATTCCGCAGCGGCGTCACCAGGTCTGTCCGCGAGCAGGCTGCACACGATCGCCGCAATTACGCCGTATCATTCGCAAAGATTCGCCGGCAACTGGGATTTGAAACGACGATCGGCCTCGAGGAGGGTATCCGCGAAATGGCGCAGTATTTCAGCGACGGCACCTACCATCACTACTCCGACGAGGTTTACAGCAACGTCGCCACGACACGGCGCGCGGTCGAGTATTTCCACGATCCCCTCGAATCGCAGCGGCTTTACGGGCCGCTTAAGGCAAGCTAACATCACCCGTCCTGACAACGAATCAGATGGCCGATCCAGTTCTCTACAGTGGGGATATCGCGATCGACGATCGTGGGGAAGTGAGCTTCGTCAACGATTTCGATTTCTCCGGCGTCAAGCGCTTCTATACGGTTCACAATCACCGGCAGGGATTCATCCGGGCGTGGCATGCCCATCGGCGCGAGGCGAAGTACGTCACTGTTGTTGCAGGAGCTGCCCTGGTTGGGGCTGTTCAGATCGACGATTGGGACCGTCCGTCGCGCGAGCTGCCAGTGAAGCGGTTCGTAATCTCCGCCAGTAAGCCGCGGGTGCTTTACATTCCGGCGGGCTACGCCAACGGGTTCATGTCGCTTTCGCCTGATGCTCATCTGATGTTTTTTTCCACCTCGAGCCTGCAGGACAGCCTCGGTGACGATGTGCGCTACGACGCACGCCATTGGGACATCTGGACGGTCGACGAACGCTAGCGTGAGCACGTTTGAAGGCGCCGGGCAATCCGATCCCAGCTTTGCCGTCGTCGTGCCGATGTACAACGAGGCGGCGGGCGCGGAACGGTGCGTGGTCGAGATTTGCCGGCAGTTGGCCGGATTTCCCCAGCGGTGCAGGTTGATCGCGGTCAACGACGGGAGTGGGGACGGCACCGCATCAATCCTGCGGCAGCTGGAGGGTGAGCAACCGCTCCTCCGTGCCGTGACACATCCACATAATCGAGGATACGGCGCGGCGCTGAGGTCCGGCGTTGTCGCCGCCCAGCAGGACGGCTTCACGTACGTGCTGTTCATGGACAGCGATTTGACCAATGCGCCCACCGACATCCCGCGCTTCGTGGAGAGAATGGCTGAAGATCTGGACGTCCTCAAGGCAACGCGGTACCGTGCGGGTGGCGGCATGGTGGGGGTGCCGTGGCAGCGCCGGTGCGTATCGATGATCGGCGCAGTTGTGGCTCGTGCGCTGTTCCGGCTGCCTATTTCAGACTGCACGAATGGATTTCGGGCCGTGAAGACGCGAGTGCTGATGGCGATGGAGCTCAGGGAGACTGGCTTCCCGATAATTGTTGAGGAGCTTTATCATTGCGTCTTTCTGGCGCGAGGGTTCGGAGAAATCCCCGTTGTCCTTGCAAATCGCGCTGGTGATCGGCGACCCACGTCGTTCCAGTACAGACCCGAAACGTTCTATCGCTATCTGAAATATTGCGTGCTGGCGTATTTTCGAATCCCGCCTGGAGAAGACTGATGCGGAGCACCTGCAGAGGATGTGGGGCGAGCGAGGTGGAGGAGATTCTGGATCTGGGGTCGGTGCCGCTGGCGGGAGGCTTCCTCAGCGCCGTTGGGCCGGGAGTGCCTGATCCTCTTTTTCCCTTGAAGATTCACGCCTGCAGGCGGTGCAGCCTGGTGCAGATTCTCGACGCGATCGAGCCCGATATCCTGTTTCAGAATTATTCGTTCTCGTCGAGCACGATTGGCCCCCTGGTGGATCACTTCTCCAACTACGCGCGTTGGCTCGTCGATCGATTTCACCCGACAGTTGTCGTGGAGTTTGGTTGCAACGACGGTGTGCTGCTTACGCCGCTCCAGGCATTGGGTGTGCGGGCGGTGGGGGGCGACATTTCTGAGAATATTGGAGATCTCGCTCGCGATAAAGGGCTCGAAGTTCTGACCGGCGCGTTCGACGAGCAGATGGCGGATCGAATCCTGCAGACAGCCGGCTCGGCCGACATCGTCACGGGCAGCAACGCGTTTGCCCACAACGACCGGCCCGAGATGATCCTTTCCGCCGCGCGCAGGGTGTTGCGACCAGATGGACATCTCTGCCTCGAGGTGATGTACGCGGGGGATCTGTTCGAGCAATGGCAGTGGGATACGCTGTACCACGAGCACCTGACGTTCTACAGTCTTGGGTCCCTCACCCGGCTTCTGGAGCAGCATGGATTTTTCGTGACCGACGCTGAAAGGATTCCGATGCATGGCGGATCTATTCGCGTGGCCGCATCGCGCGTTCGCCCCAGGGTCATCCCTGAAACCGTCCAGAGTATCCTCGACTATGAGAATCGACTCGGATTGAACAGTGTGGAGACATGGAAGGCTTTTGGCGCGCAGGTCGGGCGCAAGATCGGCATCGTGCGCGACGTGCTCGAAACGCTCAGCAGGAATCACCGAGTGTGGGCATATGGCGCCGCGGGCAAGGCGACGATGTGGTTGAACGCGTGCGGTATGCACTACCTCGGCGCCATCGTCGATGCCTCTCCGCTAAGGGCTGGCAAGTTCATGCCGGGCACTCACACGCCGATCGTATTTCCCGAAGAGTTCAGGCGAGAGAATCCAGACTATGTGTTCGTGACCGCGTGGAACTACGCCGATCTCATCAAGTCCAAGGAGAGCTGGTTCACCGGAACGTGGGCCACGCCGCTTCCGGATCTCAGGCTGTTTTGAGACGGTCGATTCTCGTGCTCGGGCGTACGGGGATGCTGGGGCAGGCCTGCGTGCGACGACTCCAGGCGATGCCCGGGTGGACGATCGAGGGCACGCAGCGAGTTGACCCTGGCGGTGGCTCCTACGTGGATGTCTCCACGTCATTCGACGACCTCGAGCGCGCGCTGGCGGTCCGTCCCTGGGGCTACGTCGTCAACGCCATCGGGGTGCTGAGTACACTCGTCGATCCTCAGGACACGGAGTCGGCTCGAAGAGCGATCCGGATCAACGCGCTCCTGCCATACGAAATCGCCACGATCGCGGGACGGCATGGCGTTCGCGTGATTCACATCTCGAGCGACGCTGTTTTCGGTCGCACTTCTGACGAGCCGTATACCGAAACGAGCCCGACAGCGCCAAGCGACTTCTATGGCAACACGAAGGCTCTTGGCGAGTGCCGTGCGGCCAACGTCCTCAATCTCCGCTGCTCGATTATCGGCCGCGATCCACATCACGGGCGAGGCCTTGTCGAATGGCTGTTGGCGTTTCCCCCTGGCAGCACGGCAAAGGGATTCATAGACTACACGTGGAGCGCTGCGACAACAGATCAGGTGGCAGACCTCTGTGCTGCGCTCATCACGCAGGATGCTTATGACGGGTTGCGGAGCCTATCGTCTGTCTATCACTTCGCGCCCAACCAACCGATTTCCAAATACGACTTTCTCAAGACACTTGCGGAAGTCGCCGGGCGACACGTGATCGTCACTCCTGCGCCTAGCCCTGGCGGCGCAATGCGCCGGATACTCCAGACCCGATTCACCGAGTTCCAGCGGCTACTCCCGGAGCCTCGCCCATGGGAGGCCGTGCTGGCCTCCATTTGCCACGACAAGGACACACCGACCCAATGAGTAGAAAACTCGCCTTCATCCTCGGCATCCGCCCCGACGTCATCAGGGCGGCGCTCGTCATCAACCAGCTTCGGCGGTACTCAGACATGGAGATGGTTTTCATCTGGTCCGGTCAGCACTACTCCGACAATCTGAAGTCGATTTTTTTCCGGGAGCTCAACATCGAGCCCGCTGAGGTGGACCTAGGCTGCGGAGGGGAAACGGATGCGGATGTTGTTGCATCCGTCGTGTCGAGGTTGTATCCGGTGCTCCGGGATTTGAATCCTGCCGCCGCCGTGTTTCTCGGCGATACCAACACGACCACGGGCGCGCTCGCGGCCGCCCAGCTGAACATCCCGATCGTACACATCGAGGGGTGCATGCGGTCGTACGACTGGCGCATGCCCGAGGAAAAATATCGCACCACCATCGATCACCTCTCGGACGTGATCTACACCTACTTCGACGAGTACAAGGAGCAAGGC
>JANNJO010000133.1:0-20591 GCA_031395755.1 Acidobacteriota bacterium | reverse complement strand
CCAGCGGAGTCCAGGAAGGCCTCGTGCTGGTGAATACCATGCACATCACCGCTTCGGTCTTCATCAACGACGACGAGCGCGGACTGCATCACGATTTCGGAAGGTGGCTCGAGGAGCTCGCGCCGTTCAATCCCGATCCGGATCATTACCATCACAATCGAACGGGCGAAGACAATGCCGACGCGCATCTGAAGCGCCAGCTCATGGGCCGCGAGGTCGTGGTCGCCATCACAAAGGGCAAACTCGACTTCGGGCCATGGGAGCAGATCTTCTACGGTGAGTTCGACGGAAGCCGCTCGAAGAAAGTGCTGATAAAAGTGATTGGGGATTAGGGATTAGGGATTAGGGATTAGAGTTCCAGACTCGGGTCCGCGTTTAAATCCAGCCCGGCGCGCTTTCCGGCGTGGAAATTTCGCAGACCGGCGGCGGCAATCATGGCGGCGTTGTCGGTCGACAACGAAAGCCGCGGGACGTAGACGGGCATTCCCGTGCGCCTTCCCCGCTCGACGGCATCAGTCCTCAGGCGCGTGTTGGCCGACACACCGCCCGCGATGCCGACGCTCTGGGCGCCGTACCGCTCAGCGGCCTCGAACAGGCGATCGACCAAGGTGGTCACGACGACCCGCTGAAAGCTTGCACAGATGTCGTTGATCTCGCGATCGGCCATCGGCGCTCCGCTCTCGGCGCGCTGGCGGACGTGGCGCAGCACTGCGGTCTTCAGGCCGCTGAAACTGAAATCGAGGTCGCCTTTCAGCGACGGCGCGTTGCGATCGGCGTGGGTCATGCGCGCCGACGGAAACGCGACGGCTTCGTCATAGCCCTCGAGCGCACGTATGTCGACGGCCGGCCCGCCTGGATAGCCGAGGCCGAGCAGCCTCGCGACTTTGTCGTACGCCTCGCCTGCCGCGTCATCCCTGGTCCGCCCGACGCGCACGTATGACCCCGGCTCTTTCACGACGTAGAGGCTGGTGTGTCCACCGGACACCACGAGCGCGACGAGAGGGAGCCGAACATCGCCGCGCTCAAGGAAAAGCGATTCGATGTGGCCCGCGAGGTGATGCACCGCCACGAGCGGGCGATTCAGCCCCACGGCCAGAGACTTCGCAAACGAGACGCCGACGAGGAGAGACCCCACGAGCCCAGGTCCCTGCGTCACGGCGATGGCGTCGAGGTCCGGCAGTTCGACGCCGGCGGTGTCGAGGGCTGTGCGAACGGTCCCGCAGATGTCGCGAATGTGCTGGCGCGAGGCCAGCTCGGGCACAACCCCTCCCCACTCGCGGTGGACGGCGATCTGCGAGGCGACGATGTTGGAGCCAATGGACCATCGGCCGTCGGTCTCCGACACCACGGCCGCCGACGTCTCGTCGCACGACGTTTCGATCCCCAGTATCAACATAGAAGTCGTGTGCGGTGCGCACCTGACGCACCTATCGCACCCATCGCACCTATCGCACCCATCGCACCCATCGCACCTGACGCACCCATCGCACCCGTCGCACCTGACGCACTATCGCACCTGGTCTTTGTTGTGCACGAAGTCGGCCAGCGACTCCGTGTAGGGGGCGCGGGCGATGCCACGCTCGGTGATGATGGCGGTCACATACTTGTGGGGCGTGATGTCGAACGCCGGATTGCGGATGTGGGCCGCTTCGGGCGTCAACCGGATAGACCCGAGATGGGTCACTTCTCTCACGTTCCGTTCTTCGATCGGAATCTGGTCCCCGTCGGGCGTGGCTAAATCGATCGTCGAGATGGGGGCGGCGACATAGAACGGAATGCCGTGTTCCTTGGCGAGCACCGCCACGGTGTAGGTGCCGATCTTGTTCGCGACGTCGCCGTTGGCCGCGATCCGATCGGCGCCGACCACGACCAGATCGATCTGCTCACCGCGCATCATGGCACCGGACATGCTGTCGGTGATGACGGTGGTATGGATGCCGTCGCGGGTCAGCTCCCAGGCGGTCAGCCTGGCGCCCTGAAGAAACGGCCGCGTCTCGTCGGCCAGGACCACGACTGTCTTGCCTTGTTCGACCGCTCCGCGAATGACGCCGAGCGCGGTACCGTAGCCGGCGGTCGCGAGGGCGCCCGCATTGCAATGCGTCAGCACGCGCGCATTCTGCGGCACAACCGACGCGCCATGGGCGCCCATCGCCCGACAGCTCGCGACGTCCTCGTCGTGAATCAACCGTGCCTCATCCTCGAGCCTCACCTTGATCTGATCGACGGACTGGCCGGAACCCGCGGCTTCGGCGAAGACGCGCTTCATCCGGTCGATCGCCCAGAACAGATTGACGGCGGTGGGGCGCGTCGCTGCCATCAACTCGCAGAGCGTGTAGAACTCAGCGGCAAGCTTCGTCGTTCCTGTGACCTTGCTCTGCCGCACGCCAAGCGCCAGTGCCATGGCCGCCGCCACGCCGATCGCCGGCGCCCCGCGAATCACCATCGTCTTGATCGCTTTCGCGACATCCTTCGGCGTCTTGCACTTGACGTAGATTTCAGCGCCCGGAAGCTTGCGCTGGTCGATCATCACGATGGCTTCGTCGTTCCACTCAATCGTCGGGAGCATGTGGGGGTAATTTACTCGATAAACCGCGCGTCGAAGGGATGCGGCAGCAGATCCTTGAGCTGATGGCGGCTCTTGATGTCGTGCAGATCCGCCAGGATGATTTCCAGATTGCCGCCGAGCTCCCAGAGAATCTGCCGGCACGCGCCGCACGGGGTCGTGGGCTGTCCTGTATCGGCGACGACGGCGATGCGCGTGAATGATCGGTGTCCCTCGGAGACGGCCTTGAACATGGCGATGCGCTCGGCGCACATCGTGAGGCCGTAGGTCGAGTTCTCGATGTTGCAGCCTGTGATAATCCTGCCGTCGGCCGTCTCGATGGCAGCGCCGACCTTGAAATCGGAGAAGGTCGCGTGCGCGCGGTCGCGTGCGGTCCTCGCCGCCGCGACGACGCTGGGTTCCGCCACGCCGCCCCGAGCATGGTCGAGTGGCTCCACCGTGCGCCGAGGGCCGAGGCGGCGATCGAGTCCCTGCCGGCGATCCTGTCCGTCGAACCTGATCGTCTGAGTCCGTCGGTCGGCCGCTGCCCGGCGATCGCTGCCGATCCGCCGCTCCTGCCAGGGTCCTGCGGCGGCGAGCCCAATCTCGACGGCCCATGCGACGTCGACGAGCGGCGTGGAGTGCAGGTGCTTGGCGAGGCTGTTCCTCAGGTCCTCGATCTCGCGATCGCCCTCCGCCCGTGCCGCCGCTTCGGCGTTTCGCCAGATGCGGATGTCGTAGTACCGGCGCGGATGCTCGCCGTCGCGGAGCAGCTGGTTCGTGCCGTAGCCCTTGCGCCGCACCAGGTTCTGCATCTGTCCGGTGAGCGCCAGAAAGTCGCTCTCCTTCCCCGTCATGATCTCGAGCGCGACCACCGATACGACATTCTGATCAGCCAAGTAACCCCTCAGATTCTGCCAATGATGCCGTTCAACAGCGCGATGAACGTTCCTCGAACGCGTCTCGCCGTCTCGAGCACTTCGGCATGATTCAGCGGCTGAGGCAGTACGCCCGCCGCCAGGTTCGTGATGCACGAAATCCCAAGCACCTCGATGCCCATGTGACGCGCGACGATCGCCTCGGGCACCGTGGACATGCCAACCGCGTCGGCGCCAATCGTCCGCAGATAGCGTACTTCCGCCGGTGTTTCGTAAGTCGGGCCGTGCCAGGCTGCGTAGACCCCGTGAAGCAGCTTCAACCCCAGCGCTGCCCCTGTTTCGTCGGCAAGACATCGCAGCCGCGGCGAGTAGACGTTCGTCAGATCCGGGAATCGTACTCCGAATCGCTCCTCGTTGGGTCCGACCAGCGGATTGCTGCCGAGCAGGTTGAGATGGTCGTCGATCACCATCAGGTCACCGGCCGCAAATGTGGTGTTCACGCCGCCGGCCGCGTTCGTCAGGATCAGCATCCTGACGCCCAGCACGCCGAGGACGCGCGTCGCGAACGTGACGGTACGGAGATCGTGTCCTTCGTAATAATGGGCGCGGCCCGACAGCACCGCCAGCGGCCGGCCTGAGACTTCGCCGATCACGAGCCGCCCCTCATGTCCGATCACCCCGGGTGCGGGCCAGTGGGGGACGTCCTTGTAGGGGATCGAGCTCGCTCGCTCGAGGCTCGACGCAAACTCGCCGAGGCCCGAGCCGAGCACGACTGCGACCTCCGGAAGCGCGCTCGCGCGGGCACGTACGAAATCCGCCGCGCGGTGAACGCGATCGTAATAGGAGGACGCGCTCACCGTTCCTTCTCGTAAGCCCGGCCCAGCGCCCGCGGCGGCCGCGAGTGGCCGATGAACCCCGCCAGCACGACCATCGTCAGCACGTAAGGCACCATCTGGATAAAGTGCACGGGGATGTTTTCCCCGGTCGGGAGTTTAACAACCCCCTGCATCTGGATGGTAACCGCTTCCGTGAGCCCGAAGAAGAGGCACGCCAGCAGCGTCTGCACCGGCCGCCACTTGCCGAAGATCAACGCGGCGAGGGCGATGAAGCCGCGGCCCGACGTCATGTTACGCGTGAAGAGCGACGACTGGCCGATCGACAGGTAGGCGCCGCCCATCGCGGCCAGCGCGCCTGACAGCAGGACGCCGCTGTAGCGGATCCTGGCGACGTCGACGCCGGCGGCGTCGGCCGCCTCGGGGTTTTCGCCCACGGCGCGCAGGCGCAGGCCGAACGGCGTGCGGTACAGCACGTACCACGTGAGCGGCACGAAGGCGAACGCCATCGCGATCGGCGCGCGCGGAATCAGCTGGTCGATCGGCAGTTGAGGCGTCGAGCCCGATGAGAGAAAGAAGGCGCCGCTGAGGAATCCGGGCAGCCCGAGCATCAGGATGTTGATGGCCGTCCCGACGACAACCTGATCGGCCCTGTAGCGGATGGACGCGACGGCGTGGATGAGCGCGATGGCCACGCCGGCGGCCATGGCCGCCAGCAATCCGATCCACGGGCTGCCGGTGGCGTAGGTCACCGCCGCCCCCGTGAACGCGCCGGCCAGCATCATGCCTTCCAGCGCGATGTTGATGACGCCCGATCGCTCGGAAAACAGTCCGCCGAGCGCCGCGAGGATCAGCGGCGTCGAGAGCCGGATCGTCGACCAGATCAGCGAGAAGGTGAAGAGCTCAGCCATTTGGTAAAAGGATCGCGGAAGAAGGCTTCGGCCGCCACGAACAGAATGATCGTGGCCTGCAGAATCTGGACGATGTCCTTCGTCACGTTGTGCGTAAACGCATCGACTGGGATGCCGCCGCGCGTGAGAATCGCGAACAGAAGCGCCGCCAGGATCACGCCGACCGGATGATTACGACCCAGCAGTGCGACCGCGATGCCGGTAAACCCGTAGTTGTCGGAAAACCCGTCGTAGTAGCGGTGGCGGTAACCGAGCACTTCGTTGATACCGACCATGCCCGCCAGCCCGCCCGAGATGGCCATCGCCAGCACGATCTGCCGGCGCACGGATATGCCGCCGTACTCAGCCGCGATGGGATTGCTCCCCGCCGCGCGAAGCTCGTATCCCCATTTTGTGCGCCACAGGAACACATACACGGCCCCGCAGGCGAGGAGCGCGAGCACGAACGACACATTCAGCGGGATGCGTTCGGGGAAACCCGGAATCACGTGGCCGAGACGCGGAAGGTGCGCGCTGGCGGAAATCGGCGCGCTCTGCATGATCGGATCGCCGGGCACGCGGTAGTGATACTGCGTGAAGTAGCTCACGAGCGCGACCGCGATGAAGTTCATCATGATCGTGTTGATGACTTCGTGCGATCCAAAGCGCGCCTTGAGCAGCCCCGGGATCGCGCCCCAGATCGAGCCTGCCGTGATGGCGGCCACGCAACACAGCGGAACCAGCACGGCGGGCGGCAGGGTACCGAAGACGATGCCGATCCAGGCTGTCGCGAACGCCGCCACGTACAGCTGCCCTTCAGCGCCGATGTTGAGCAGTCCTGCGCGGAAGGCTACGGTGACCGCGAGCCCGGTGAAAATCAGCGGCGTGGCCAGGAACAGCGTGTAGCCGATCCCGTCGGGCCACCAGAGCGCGCTGCCGATGAGGAGGCGGTAGGTCTCGATGGGGTTGTCGCCGATGAGTAGGACGAACACCCCTCCGACCACGAAGGCCGCAGCCACGGCGATGAGCGGAAAGAGCAGATTCAATGCCCTCCCGTCATCAGCAGGCCGATGTCGCCGGCTTTCGCCACGCTCGGGTCGACCTCCCCGGCGATGCGACCCTTGTGGATGACGAGCAGCCGATCGGACAACGACATCACTTCGTCGAGCTCGGCCGACACGAGCAGCACCGCGCACCCCTCATCGCGCAGCGCCACGAGCTTTCGGTGGATGAACTCGATGGCCCCGATGTCGACGCCTCGGGTCGGCTGTGCGACCAGCAGCAGCCGCGGACGCAGCTCGAATTCGCGGCCGATGATCAGCTTCTGCTGGTTCCCGCCGGACAAGGCACGCGCGGGGAGCTCCGGAATCGGCGGCCGGACATCGAACCGCTGGATGATTCCGGCCGTGCGTCGACGCACCTCTCCTTCGTTGATGAGAACGCCCGACGTGACGGGCGACCGATAGTGCACGCCCAGTATGGCGTTTTCGTCGAGGCTGAACTCGAGCAGAAGCCCGCGCCGGTGGCGATCCTCCGGAATGTGCGCGATGCCGCGCTCGCGCCGCGCCCTCGCGTCAAGGCCGGCGAGCGATCGTCCCTCGAGTGTGACGTCCCCTGAGACGCGCGCCGGATCGATCAGGCCGGCGATCGCTTCGATCAGCTCGCGCTGGCCGTTGCCTTCCACACCGGCGATCCCGACGATCTCTCCCGCTCTGACGTCGAACGACACGTTGTCCAAAGATGGTGGGGTCTGGCTTAAGCCGGACCCCACCTTGAGGCCGGACCCCACCTGTTTGCCGGACCCCACCGAAAGGTTTCGCACGCTGAGCGTCACATTTCCCGGCTTCGCGACCGTCTTCTCGACGCGCAGCAACACGTCACGTCCCACCATCAGCCGTGCGAGCTCGGCCGCGGTCGTGTCCGTTGTGTTGACGCGCCCGACGACCTTCCCATCGCGCATCACCGTCACGGCGTCCGAAATGGCCAGCACTTCCGAGAGCTTGTGCGTGATGATGACGATGGTTTTCCCCTGTTCGCGCATCCCGCGGAGAATGGCGAAAAACTCGTCGACCTCCTGCGGTGTCAGCACGGCCGTTGGCTCATCGAGGATGAGCAGGCGCGCGTTGCGATAGAGCGCCTTCAGCAGCTCGACGCGCTGCTGCTGCCCGACCGACAGGTCTTCGATGAGGGCATGCGGATCGACGGCGAGCGCGAAGTCGTGCGACAGCTTGCGGATTCGTGCCGCCGCGGCGTCCAGATCGAGCGAGAACGCCGTTCCCGACTCGGCTCCGAGCACGATGTTCTCGGCGACCGACATCGTATCGACCAGCATGAAATGCTGGTGGACCATGCCCACCCCGAGCGCAATCGCGTCGTGCGGCCGATGGATGGAACGCGCCTGCCCGTCGATGAGAATGTCGCCCGCGTCTGCTCTGTAAAAGCCGTAGGCGACGCGCATCGCGGTCGACTTCCCCGCGCCGTTCTCGCCGACAATGGCGTGGATGGTGCCGGACTCGACCGTGATGTTGACGTGGTCATTGGCGAGGACGCCGCCGAAGCGCTTCGAGATGTTTCGCAGCTCTAACATCACTGAAACATCGCGTCGGTAACTGTGATCTCGCCGGCAATGATTTTTCTCCTGGCCTCGTCGGCCGCCGCGAGGGCCCCGGCCGACAGCAGGCGGCGGTTGTGTTCGTCCAGGGAATACCCCACGCCGTCGCTCTCGAGGCCGAAGACGTGCAGGCCCGCCTTGAACCGGCCGTCCTTGACGTCCTTCACGATCTCATAGACCGCGTTATCCACGCGCTTGACCATGCTCGTCAGCACGAAGCCGGGCTTCACCATGTTCTGATTCGAATCGACGCCGATGACGAAGTGCGTGGCGCGCCCGCTCGCGTCGCGTCCCTTTTCTTCCACGGCGTCGAACGCACCCAGTCCGGAATTGCCGGCGGCGGTAAAGATGACGTCGGCGCCTTTGGCGATCTGCGCGAGCGCGAGCTCTTTGCCACGGCCCGGGTTATTCCACGCGCTGTCGGTGACGCCGACGTAGTTCTGCAGCACGCGGATATTCGGGTTCACCGATTGCGCGCCTTCTTCGTAGCCCTTGGCGAAGCGATGAATGAGCCCGATATCCATGCCGCCCAGAAATCCAAGTGTGCCGGTCTTGCTCGTCATCGCGGCGAGGATACCGACCAGGTACGACCCTTCGTGCTCCTTGAAGACCACCGACGCCACGTTCGGCAGGTCGCTGACGCCGTCGATGATTGCGAACTGTATCTGCGGATAGTCTTTGGCGACCGATTCCAGAATCGGCGCCTGCGTAAAGCCAATCCCGATGATCACGTCGTATCGCCGCTCGGCAAACGCGCGCATCCCCGGTTCGATGTTGACCGGCGTGCCAGGCTCGATGTCGCGGAGCACGATGCCGAGAGCGGGTCTGCCGCAGTCGGTCCCATTCGGCCACTTTCCGGTTTCCGCGCATTTCATCCCGTTCCACGCCGCCGCGTTGAACGAGCGATCGTCTTTGCCGCCGATGTCGAACACGATTCCCGCTTCGGTCGCCGAGGGGTCGCTGACGGCGTAGGTCTGCGGACTGCAGCCTGCTGAGATGACGACGCCACCGGACAGGGCCACAGCCTTGTGCCACCGCATAAAACGCATCTAGAGCACCTCGTCGATGATCAGCGGGACGGCCGGGCTCGGCCGCTCGCCCACACCGACCGCCTCATTCAGCAGCGGGAGTGCTTCCTGCAGCCGAGATGCATCACGATACAGGATCCGCAGGATCGGGTCCCCCATATCTACGGCGTCGCCCACTGTGACTGACATCATCACCCCGACCCCTGGATCGATCTCGTCGTCCAAGGTGTCACGCCCGGCGCCCAGCACCACCGACGCGCGGCCGATGAGCAATGCGTCGAGCTCGGTGACGAAGCCCGCGGCCTCAGCGTGGATGGTGTGCTCGCGGGGAGCGTGCGGCATCAGGCTGTAATCGTCGATGACCCGCGGATCGCCGCCCTGCCGCTCGATGATGGCTCTGAAGCGCTCCAGCGCGGCACCCGAGTCGAGCGCCTTGCGGCACATGGCCGCGGCATCGGTGCGACCCGTTGCCACGCGCGCGAGGACGAGCATGCGCTCGGACAGCTCGAGTGAGTTCTCGACGAGGTCGGGGCGACCGTTCCCCTTCAGCAGCTCGATGCACTCGATGACTTCGTTCGCGTTGCCGACCGCGGAGCCGATGGGCCAGTTCATCGCCGTGATCACGGCCTGCGTATTGACGCCCGCAGCCTTGCCAATCGTCACAAGCGCCGCGGCAAGCGCGCGACCGGTCTCGGGGGTCTTCATGAATGCGCCGCGGCCCGTTTTCACGTCGAGCACGAGGGCGTCGATGCCTTCGGCGATCTTCTTGCTCATGATCGACGCCGAAATCAGCGGAATGCTCTCGATGGTGCCGGTGACGTCACGCAGCGCGTAGAGCTTTTTGTCGGCGGGCGCAATCCTGGCGGTCTGGCCGATCATTGCGCAGCCGATCGCGGCCAGGGACGACCGCATCTCGGCGATCGACAAGTTCGTCCGAAAACCGGGAATCGACTCGAGTTTGTCCAGCGTGCCGCCGGTGTGTCCAAGCCCGCGGCCCGACATCATCGGGACGACGCCTCCGCACGCGGCCACCAGCGGCGCGATGATCAGCGAGGTCTTGTCCCCGACACCCCCGGTGCTGTGTTTGTCGACTTTGACCCCCGGAATGTCCGTGAGATCGACCCGGGAGCCTGACTGGACCATGGCCTCGGTCAGGGCGGTCGTCTCGCCGTCGGTCATGCCCCTGAGGAAGATCGCCATCAGAAGCGCCGCCGATTGATAGTCAGGGAGTGAAAAATCGGTAACCCCCGTGACGAAGAACCGGATCTCGTCAGCGGTCAGGACGCCGCCGTCCCGTTTCTTTTGAATGATATCGACTGCGCGCATCCCGGAACCGTGTCTGTCCGATAATATCGAAGAATCGTGTCTCAAGACACTCCACCGCTCGATCAGGAAGCCACCGCACGGCTGACCGATTTCGCGCGCGCCTGCAAGGCCGCGGCGCGCGCCGTCACACTCTACCCATCGACGCACCCCGCCATCCGGCTGTCGCTCGCGCGGCTGGCCGACGCCGCATCGCGGATGACGGCGAAGGGATCGGTCCGGCTCGGGGTCGTGCCCGACAACCTGCTTCTGAATGGCGCCGCGTCCGTTCGCCCCGACCAGGCGGTCCGGGAGACAGGCGCGCTGCTGCACGACCACATGATCGGTCTCGTCACCCTGCACTCGAGTCCAGATCCTGAGGGCTGGCTTCCCTTCCTGAATCTGCTCGCCAAGCCGCTGGACGAGGTGCGGGCCTCCGGCGGCGTGGCCCGGCTGTGGGCCGCTACGGGCCAGCGCCACCTCGACCTGCAGGAAATCGATTACGCGGACATTCTGCGCGAGCGCGACGGCGGGCAGGCCACGAAGTGGGACGACATCATCCGCTCCTGCCTGAACCTCGACTCGCCACTCGACGACGAAACGCTCAAGACCCTGCTCGATGTGTGCGGCGACTCGGGGCGGTTCAGCGAGTTCCTCGTGGCGCTCGAAGAGAACGGCGAGACCAGCCTGGGCTCGAAGGCCTCTGCCCTGCTCCGCATGCTGCGTGGCGTGGTGGATCTCGTGTCCAAGAGCGATCCTGGGAAGCTCGAACCGCTGCTCAGGAACATCGCGCAGGGATTCGGCACGATTTCACCGGAGCTCCTGCTCGAATTGCTGTCCACCGAAGAAGGCCGCGCCGACAAAGCCGCCGATTTCGTGCTGCAGGTCGCCAGCCGCATGACGGACAACACCCTTGGCCAGTTGGTGGCGCGCGGGGTGATTTCACAGGGTGGCGCGACGACGCGGCTGGCGCAGGCCTTCCAAGCGCTCGTCCCGGACCCCAAGCGTCGGCCGGGGCTGCTGGAGCTTGCCCGGACACAGGTGGCGCAATCGCCGCTAGGTGCGGCCGAGGGGTTTCTCGAGCTCTGGAAGAGCGCGGCCGACATGCTCACCTCATACAGCGACGAGAAGTTCGTGTCGGAAAGCTACGCACGCGAGCTCTCTGGAGCGCGCACGCAGGCCCTCGAGGTTGAGCGCGTGTCCGACGACCCGCCCGAACGCATCGGCGACTGGATCTCGTCGGTCGGAGCGGCCGAGATTCGTGCGCTGGATCTGCGGTTGCTGCTCGACCTCCTGATGATCGAGAAAGACCCCGAGCGCTGGCGACACGTCGCGATCACCGCCGTGAGCCACATCGAAGACCTGCTGCTCGTCGGTGATGTCGACGGCGCGCAGCAGCTGACGGCCCTGCTTGCGGCAGAGATCACGCAGGACGGACCGCGCAAAGAGCCTGCGGACGCGGCGCTGACGCGTCTCGTCAACGGGGCGATGATGACGCACGTGGTCTCGCACCTTCGCTCCGTGGACGACGAGACCGTCGAACAACTCAAGGCGCTCTGCTACATGGTTGGCCCCACGGTCATCACAGGGCTCGCCGAAGCGCTGGCCATCGAGAAACGGACCGCCACGCGGCAGCGCCTCACGCAGCTCCTGCTGGGATTCGGCGCGGCAGGCCGGCCCGCCGTCGAACAGCTCCGCGCCTCGGCGAATCCGGCCGTGCGGCGCACGGCGATTCACCTCTTGCGCGAGTTTGGCGGCACCGAAGCGCTCCCCGACCTCACGGCGCTGCTGGATGATGCCGAGCCACACGTGCAGCGCGAAGCCGTGCGCGCCATTCTGTCCATCGGCACGGAAGAAGCGTACGCGGAGCTGCAGCGCGCGCTCGCCACCGGCACTAACCAGACGCGCGAGGCGCTGACCGGCGCCCTGGTTTCGATGAGAAGTGAGCGCGCTATTCCGCTGTTCGAATACATCGTGCGGAAGATGGACCGCAAGGGGCCGCTGCGCGGCGTGTATCTGCGCGCGGTCGAGTCACTCGGCGCGCTCAAGGCCGAGCAGACTCTCGATCTGCTCAACGACGCGCTGTACAGCGGCGAGTGGTGGGCGCCGTTTCGGACGGCCGAGCTCCGCCGGACGGCGGCCACCGCCCTGCGCGAGATCGGCACGCCTCGCGCCCTGCAGCTTCTGCAGGACGCGGCGCAGAGAGGCCCGCGCGGCGTTCGCGCGGCCGCCAAGGCGGCACGATAATGCTGGACCCGACGACACGTTTTCAGCTCTCCGACGAGCTTCTCCGCCGCTTCGGGGCCGCCCTCCGCGGCATCCAGCTCTACGCGCCCAACCATCCCATCGTGTTGCGCAACCTGGAAGCGCTCGCAGATGCCCTGCGCTCGCTCCACGAACACGATTCGACGGTCGTTATCGGCATCCTCGGCGAGGAAATGATCGTCTGCGACCTTCCGATGAGCAAAGCGAGCTCGACCATGGGCGAGCTCATCCGGCGGTTCGCGGCGCTCGGTATCGAGCGCGTCACGATCACGAACAAGGTCACACTCGACGAGCTGAAGGCATTCGCGGAACGATTCGGCACACTCGAGAAGACGCACGCGGGAGAGGCGCTGAAAGAGGCCGCGGCGCAGCTCGAATCAGCCAATATCCGGGTCGGCAGGGTGTCGCTCGACGAGCGCGCGCCGGAGGAAAACACCGACGCGTCAACGATCCGCCGCATGTATGCGGAGGCCGTCTCGGTCGCGAGCATGGTCTGGGAAAGCGCCCGGACCGACGCGAGTCCCGATCCATCGGCCGCTCAGGCGATGATCGACGGGCTTGCGCAGGCGGTCGTGCAGAACCGCTCTGCCCTCATGGCGTTGACCGCCCTGAAAGACTACGACAACTACACATTCACGCACATGGTGAACGTGTCGATTCTCACGATGGCCCAGGCTCGCGGGCTCGGCATCGAAGGGCCGCTGCTCCGCGAGTTCGGCCTGGCCGCGCTGATGCACGACATCGGCAAGGTGAAGACACCCAGCGAAATTCTCAACAAACCCGACAAGCTGACCGCCGAGGAGTTCGAGATCATGAAGCGCCACACGGTGGATGGCGCCGAGATCCTGCGCGGGACCACCGACATCCCCGCGCTCGCGCCCGTCGTCGCGTTCGAACATCATCTGCGAATCGACGGCACCGGCTACCCTCACGGCGTCACGCGCCCGTCACTCAACCTTGCGACGATGCTGTGCGGCATCGCCGACGTCTATGATGCGATGCGATCGCAGCGCAAGTATCAGCAGGCGTTTCCTTCGGAGCGAATCCTGGCGGTTCTGCAGGTCAACGACGGCAAACAGTTCGATCAACATCTCATCAGACGGTTCGTACAGCTGCTTGGCATCTACCCGGTCGGCAATATGGTGAAGCTCGACTCGGAAGAGATCGCGATCGTGCTGCAGGTGCACGCACCGGATCCGTATCGGCCGAAGGTGCGAGTGCTGTTTGCCGCCGATGGCGCGCGGTTCGAGCTACCGCGCGACGTAAACCTGTGGGAGGCCGAAGCATCGCCGGGCGATCGCCGTCCAACATCAGTCGTCTCACCGGTGAACCCCGCCGACTACGGAGTTGACCCGCTGTCGTTCATCTGATTGCTGGTATCGTTGCGGGAGGGCGCCACTCAAGTTGCGGCCTACAACGAAGGAGTGTGCATGTCGGGCTTTGACAAGGTCGTTCCCTGCGCGGCGATAGCCGCGGTGCTGTTTTTTAGCAGCTCGCGTTTGACCGGCCAGATCTCCACGTCCCTCGACGACGGTCGTTCGTTCGCGCTCGCCGGCGCCGATGACACGCTCCCGGAGGCGCTTGACCGGGTGGACACGATGTTGAGCGGCGGTCAGCTCGACATCGCCGTCCTGCAGGAAGACACGATGATTCCCGGGCGCGTGCACGAACGCCTGGCGCAGATTTACCAGGGGCTCCCGGTGTTCGACTCGCAGGTCGTGCGGCAGATGGACGGCCGCTCGGTCATCAGCATCACAGGCCGCCTGTACGAAGGCCTCGACCTCGACGTGAATCCCGCCATCGCGCCCGAGCGTGCGAACGCGCTCGCGCTGACGGCGGCGCCGTCGGGAGCGCAAATCCACGGGGAGACGATTCTCGGTGTCCTCCCCGTGCCGGACGGCGGTTACCGCCTGGCCTATCGAATGGACGTGCGCAGCGACTGGACGAGGCGCGACGTGTATGTCGAGGCCGTCTCTGGCGAGATCCTGCGATCGATCAACCGACTTCACACACAGGCGGCGATCGGGCAGGGAACCGGGGTCATCAGCGGACCCAGGAAGCTCTCCGTCAATCAGGTCTCGTCAAGCTATCAGGCAGCGGACATCTTGCGCCCAGCGCGCACGTTGACGTTCGATTTCAGAGGAAGCCTGTCGCGGCTGAATGCGTTCGTGAACACCCTCCAGCTCGCGCCGTCCGACATCGCGACCGACAGCGACAACGAGTGGGAAGACGGCCCGACCGTGGACGCGCACGCGTACCACGGCTGGGTGTACGACTATTACTTCAAGCGATTCGGACGCCGCGGCATGGATGACCAGAACATGCAGGTTGAGGGTATCGTGCATCCGTTGGCAAGATCCCAGGCCAGCAATCAGCCTCCCGACGTCGTCGGCACCTTCATCAACAATGCGCTCTATGCCGGCGACGGCCTCCTGATATACGGAGACGGTGACGGGCGGATCTTCACCAATCTCGCCGGCGGCTTGGACGTCGTCGCGCACGAGTGGACGCACGGGGTCACCGACTTCAGCTCGAAACTCATCTACCGGGATGAGCCCGGCGCGTTGAACGAAGCGTTCTCCGACATCATGGCCGCGTCGATGGAGTTCTACTTTCAACCCGTCGGCGCGGGACGGGACCGGGCGGACTGGCAGATCGCCGAAGACGTGTTCCTGTTGCCGCCGGGCTACCTCCGATCGCTGAACAACCCGATCGCGGCGGGCGAACCCGACCATTACAGCCTTCGCCGCTTCATCGGCACGAGCACCGACGACGGCGGTGTTCATTTCAACCTGACGATCGCCACGCACGCGTTCTACCTCGCGGTCGCCGGCGGCCGCAACCGCGTGTCCGGCGTCAACGTGGCCGGCATCGGATTCGACAACATCGAGCGGATGGAAAAAGTCTTCTACCGGGCGTTCGCCCTGCTGATGGGTCCCAATTCGAGGTTCTCGGACGCGCGTCGCGCCACGCTGCAGGCCGCGGCCGACCTGTACGGATCCGGCAGCACGGAACGAGCTCAGGTCGAACAAGCCTGGACGGCAGTGGGGGTGAACTGATGCGCGCCTTCGCCGTGATTCTCGCATCGGCGGTGCTGCTCGCCGCCGTGCCGGCCGGCGCACAGGAGCGCTTCAGGGTGTCGGTGAATGCGGGACAACAAGCCACCAGCACGTCGTTTTCGGGGGAGCAGACGTTTCAGCAATATCTCGAACAAGGGTCGTTCACCTTCGAGCGGAGTGTTCCGAAGGCGCCGTTCTACGACGCGGGGCTCGCCGTGCGTCTCTGGCGCGGGCTCCATGCCGGCGCCGCCGTGTCGATCTTCGAGAACACCGGCTCAGGCGAGATCGCCGCGCGAGTGCCGCATCCGCTGTTCTTCAACCAGCAGCGAAGGGTCACAGGCGAGATCCCCGGCGTCGAGCGGCGGGAGGTCGGTCAGCACATCTCGGCCGGCTGGGCAATTCCGGCGGCGGGCGGAATCGACTTCGTGATTTTTGGAGGACCATCGATCTTCACGACCGAGCAGGTGTTCGTCACCACGCTGATGCTCGCGCTCGATAAAGAGGTCTACCCGTTCGATACGCTCGCCTTCCCCGGCGTGGTCACTGAGAAGAAGCGTGACAACGTTATCGGTTACCACGCCGGTGTCGACATGACATGGCGGTTTACAGACAAGGTCGGGGTGGGTCTCCTGGTGCGCTACGGCAAAGGCACGAAAGACTTCACGCCCACCGGCGGAGCACCGGTTGAGATCGAAGTCGGAGGGTTGCATGCCGGTGGGGGCCTGCGTCTGATCTTTTAACAAGAGTTCAGAAGATCAGAAGACGCCTGGTCTCCTGATCTCATGGTCTCCTGTCAATCGTGTCATTCGTAGCGCAGCGCCCGCATCGGATCCACGCGCGAGGCGCGGTGGGCCGGGACGAGGCCGGCGCACAAGGCGACCAGCACCAGGGAAATAGCCGCGCCGGCAAAGATGACCGGATCGCGCGCGCCTGCCGCAGCACGAGACCCCGCACGTTCGCCGAATCGGCGCCAAGCGCCATCCTCAGGCCGAACTCCCGCGTGCGTTTTGACCAGCCGACCCGGTTCCCGCAGGGGCAGGGGGCGCAACAACGTCTGGTTGAAGATCGAAAAGATGGCCGGGTTCGCGCCGATGCCGACGGCGACCGATAGAATGGCCACCGACGTCACGAACGGATTGGACATATTTAAGGAAGCTTCCCACGCTGGGAGTATCAACCCACGTGCCGTCCTTATCACCCACAATGCGGCGATTTCGCGGTGCTTTCGTCCGGTAATGGGACTACTTGTCCCTGGTCGGACACAATAAATTGATGGCCAAGCGTGATTTTACCGCGCGAGTTCGTTCTGCGGTCCGCCGCATCCCCGCGGGGCGTGTCGCGACGTATGGCGATGTCGCGGCCGCCGCCGGCCGGCCGCGCGCCGCCCGCGCAGTCGGCAACATCATGCGCACCTGCAACGACTCCACAATCCCCTGCCATCGCGTAATCGCGGCCGGCGGCAAGCTGGGCGGGTACGGGCGTGACCTGTTCGCGAAACGCGCGCTGCTGCTCGCAGAAGGCGTGATCGTCGCCGGAGGCCGGGTGAGCAGCTTTGTCACGCTGCGATGGCCCGGAAAGAAACGGAGGTGGGGCAACCCCGCAGAGTTCCACCTCGTCTAACCTTGCCGAGTGTCCAGAGCTGATGTCCCAGCTTTCGAGGAGCTCTACCGGCAGCATTCGACGCGGTTGTTCACCCTGGCGTGGCGGATGTGCGGAACGCGGGCCGATGCGGAGGATCTGCTGCAGGAGATCTTTCTGCTGGCCTATCGAAAGCTCCCGGAATTTCGCGGCGACTCCTCGGTGGGGACCTGGCTCTATCGCCTGGCGATGAATCGGTGTCTCGATCACCTCAAGAGCCGGCAGACCCGCGCCAGCGGCGTCACGACTCAGCTGGACGAAGAAATCATGCCCGGACGCAAGCCCGTCGGCGACGGCGGCATCAAACGGCTCGACCTCGAACGAGCTATCGCGCGGCTGCCCGAAGGGGCGCGCGCGGCGTTCCTGCTTCACGATGTCGAGGGGTTTCAGCATCAGGAGATCGCGGCGATCCTCGGCATCAGCGAGGGCACCTCGAAATCCCAGGTCCACAAAGCCCGCCTCAGGATGCGGGCGCTTCTGACGGCGGCTTCATGAATTGCCAACAATGCAACGAGCGGTTTGGCGACGCGGTCGACGGCACGCTCTCGCCCGAACTTCAGGCGCAAGTGGATGCGCATTGCCGCGCCTGTGATGCATGCCGCGATCTGCTGAACGACTTGATGGACATCCGCGCCGCGGCTGCCACACTCGACCGGCTCACCCCCTCGCCGGCCGTGTGGAACGCGATCGCGGCGCGCGTGAAGCCGCCGCCCTCTGCGGCGCTGCGGCGCGGCTCGCTGGTGCACCTGCCGGGGTGGGGCGCCCTGGCGGCAGCCGCCGCGCTCGTGATGATGCTGGGCACCGCCGCGTGGTTCGGCGTTGGGCCGGCCTGGCTCGACAACGGCGGCGAGTCCGCCGCCGAAATTGCGCGTGCCGCAGCCTCGGAGCTGTACCTCGCCGAGCAGCACTATGTCAACGCGATCGCGTCGCTGGAACAGCTGACCGTCAGCAAAGACAACGCGCTCGATCCGGCGGTCGCCGCCGAAATTGCGCAAAGCCTCCAGTCGATCGACCGCGCGATTACCGACAGCCGCGCGGCGCTCAAAGCGGAGCCCGGATCGTTCGTCGCGCAAACCAGTCTGCTCGAAGCGCTTCGCATGAAAGTCGCGCTGCTGCAGGAAACCGTATCGCTCATGAACGCCAGTTCCTGACCAGCTCCTGAGAGGCAACCCAATGATGATGACCGCCATCCTCGCGCTCATGCTCGCAGGCGCCTTGGGCTGCCCTGCTTTCGCGCAAGCTCCACAGATCGCCCCGGCGCGGCAGACACCCGCGCCGGCTCCGACACCGGTCCCCGCTCCGTCCACTCTTGAGAGCGACCTTCACCACGAGTTCGCTCGGGAGCTCACGACGGAGCTCGAAGCGGAAATGAAGGAGCTGGAACGGGAGATGCGGACCGAGGAATTCACGTTCCGCATTGACGAGGAAAAGCTGCGAACGATGGGGGCGGAGATGGGTGCGAAGATGGCCGCCCTCGCCAGGCAGTTCCCCATCCCGCCAGTGGCGACGGTGCCGCGCCGGGATCCGCGGGAGCAGCGGCGCGAGCTGGAGCGCGCGAAGCAGCCGAGACGACGCTTCCCCGAAGGCTGGGTCGAATCGACCGAGCCGTTCTCGCGCACGTTCAAAGTCGGCAAAGGCTCGGCGCTGATGGTGGCGAACATCGCCGGCAACATTCAGATTTCTCCAGGCGGCGGCGATCAGATCGAAGTGCAGGCGCTGAAGCATGCCTGGGGACCGAACGCGGAACAGGCGAAACAGCACCTGGCCGACGCGGTCATCCAGGCATATGCGACCGGCAACCGCGTCGAGCTGCGCGTGGAACATGCCGCGCGAAAGGACGGACGCGGCGTCGACGTGGAGTTCGACGTGAAGGTGCCAGCGGATGCGTCCGTCGAGGTGCGGACCGTCTCCGGTGACATGCGTGTGACGAACGTCAAGGGTGAGATTCGCGTGCAGGGCGTGAGCGGCAATCTGGCGCTCGAAGGCACGCCGCGCCTGGTGATGGTGAAATCGGTCTCCGGAGACATCTCGCTGACCAACGCCGGCGCCGACGCGCAGCTGTCGGTCTCGACGGTCAACGGCGATCTGCTGGTGCAGACGCTCACCGCCCGGTCGCTCGATCTCAACACCGTCAACGGGGATATCCGCATCGGCGGCTGGTCTGGGGATCGCGCGCATATCAGGACCCTCGACGGCGACCTGGACCTGCAGACGAGCCTGATCAAGGGTGGACGCTACGAAATTGAGTCGCACTCGGGCGACGTCCAGGTCTCGCTGCCGGAGCAGCCGGGCTTCGAGCTCGAGACCCACACCTTCAGCGGGCGGATTCGCATCGACTTCCCCATCAGAAGCGAGGGACCGATCCGTGACAATGACCGCGGGCCTCGGTCGGTGCGCGGCAGCTACGGCGACGGGAGCTCGATCCTGCGCGTGCAGACATTCAGCGGCGATCTGACGATCACTCGTCGTTGACACGGATACTCGATGCGCCACGTGTTCGTGGTGACGAACGAGAATCTGTTGAACAGCAAACTCCTGAGCTCTTGATCTCCTGTGAGATCCTGTCAGTTCGCCCGGCTGTACCGATCGCTCAGCGCCATCAGGTCGAACTGCTCGTGATGGAGATGCGTGTCAGGTTTGATCGTGAGGTCCTTGCCGAGCGCCTGCCTCAGATCGGCCATCACCGCGCGCTCTTCTTCCTTGAGCGCGCGCGCGATTTCCGGGTTCACCCGCAGCACGACGCCCCCGCCGTTCAGGTCGCCGCCGATCTTCTTCACTTCCGACAGAATCTCGTAGCAGATCGTCGAGCTCGACTTGATGACGCCGGTGCCGGTGCAGTAGGGGCACGGCTCCGTCAGCACGCGCTCGAGGCTCTGCTTCACGCGCTTGCGCGTGACAATGACGAGGCCGAAGTCCGCAACCTGGAGCAGCTTCGACGGTGAGCGATCCTTGCTGAGCTCCAGCTCCACCGCCTGAAAGACCTTCTGCCGGTTCTTCCGCTCCTCCATGTCGATGAAATCGAGCACGATGATGCCGCCGAGATCGCGCAAGCGGATCTGCCGCACGATTTCCTTGACGGCCTCGACGTTCGTCTTCACGATCGTGTCCTCGAGCCGCCCCGTGCGCTTCCCGACGTAGCGGCCGGTATTCACGTCGATGGCGACGAGCGCCTCGGTCTGGTTGATGACGATCGATCCGCCCGACTTGAGCCACACCTTGCTCTTGAGCGCCTTGTCGATCTCAGCCTGGACGCCGTACTCCTCGAAGATCGGGTAGTCCTTGGTGTAGAGCTTCACGCGCGACGCGAGGTTCGTCATGATGCGCGCGATGAGATCCATCACGTGCCGGTGTTCCTGCGGGTTGTCGATGCGGATCGCGAGGAACTCTTCGGTCAGGAGGTCGCGGAGGAGCTTGGCCACGAGGCTCTGCTCGCGGTAGATGACCGCCGGCGCCCGCGAGGTCTCGAACTTGTGGCGCGTGTCCTTCCAGATTCCGTTGAAGTAGTCGAGGTCGCTCAGGATGTCGGCCTCCGGCCGCCCGCCGGC
>JANNJO010000122.1:0-12349 GCA_031395755.1 Acidobacteriota bacterium | reverse complement strand
TGCTCGGCCGAATTGCCGATGATGAGCACGTCGTTCACGACGATCGGCGGCGACGAGGTGGTGACGTAGCCGAGTTCGAGCGGCAGGCCCTTGAACGCGTCGTACTTCTGCTCGGTGACCTTCCAGGGCTGCCAGTCAGCGATCAGGTCCTTGAGCATGTCCACGGTGCCGCTCTTCGGGAAGCCGCGGATGGGTACGGCGCCGCCCCAACCTTCGAGCGGTTGGCCGGTCTTGGCATCAAGCGCGTGCAGGAAGAAGCCGGGGCTGGTCATGAAGACCACGCCCTTGCCGTTGATGCGCGCGTAGGTCACGCCCTTGCCGTGGTTCGAGCGCATTGAATACGCGTGCCGCGGCGTTTCGGGCTCCTGGAAGGTCCACAGCGTCTTGCCGGTGGCGGGATCCAGGGAAAGCACTGTGCGCTGCGGTCCGGAGGTCGTGATGAGCATGCCGTCGACATAGATCGGCAGCGAGCGCCCGTTGATGTCGCCGATCTCGACGCCGGGGCCGGCGTCGCCGTGCCATTCCCACGCCACTTTCAGCGTGTTGAAGTTCGACGCGTTGATCTGGTCGAGCGTCGAGTATCTCGTGGAGGTGTCGTCCCCAGTGATGCCCGGCCACTCGCCGCTTTGTTGCGCGTCCCCAGGCAGGCCAGCCACCACCAGGGCCATTGCCACCGCCAGCACACCCGTCAGGACGTGGGGCGTCCAGCTCCGAGACCTATCAATCCTCATGTGCACCTCTGCGACGCGCGCGGCTGGCGGTTCGCCGGACGACTCCGCGTCGTCTGTGCCGGTTGCCGCCTGCAACAGCGCACCAAGGATGCGGCGCGAAAGGAGGGTTTGTCAATCGAACTTAACTGGCCGCCCCACTGGCGGTCTCGGGACGGGCACGGCGCCTCGCGCGGTTGCGCGCGCCGTGGCGGTGGTGTACAACCCTCTGGTTCACGTGGATCCTTCGATGTCGTCGGTCCGGCGCCGGGAGCGCCGCCAGGAAACAGACCGCCTCCCTCAGCAACCGTCGGGTAGTTCGCCACGCTCGTTCGGCGCGTTCGCGGCGCCGCTGGCGCTGACTGCCGCGTTGCTGGCGCTGACTCTTCTCGCGCGGGTCCGCGCCGACCAGGCGCTCGCGTGGTCGTTCTGGGGCGCCGCGGCGGTGCTTCTCGCGTGGCAGGCCCTGCTCGGCGTCCGCGCGCGACGCGAGGGCGTATACACCTCACGCATTGCGCGGCCTCGCGCGCAGCATTACATCCAGAGCCTCTGCCAGCTGGCCGTCTACGCGTACTGGGGGTGGTTCTGGCCACCGGTCTACGATTTTGCGCCGCTCCTGCTGGGCCAGCTTCTCTTTGCGTACACGTTCGACATGCAGCTGGCGTGGTCGCGCCGCGAAGAGTACCACCTCGGCTTCGGTCCCCTTCCCATCGTCTTCAGCACGAACCTCTTCCTGTGGTTCAAGGACGAGTGGTTCCTCTTTCAGTTCGCACTCATCGCCCTGGGGTTTGTCGGCAAAGCGTTCGTGCGATGGGAGCGGGACGGCAAGCGCGTGCACATCTTCAACCCGTCGGCGTTCACGCTGGCCGTGTTCTCGTTGGCGCTGCTCGCCACGGGGACGACTAACGTCACGTGGGGCCAGGAGATTGCCAGGACCTTCAGCCTGGGCCCGTGGATCTACACCGTCCTGTTCGTGATCGGCCTGGTCGTCATGTACTTCTTCGCGATCACGCCGGTGACCGTCGCGGCCGCCGCGACGCTGTTCGGCGCCAGCGCCCTCTATGTCGCGGCTACGGGCGTGCCGTACTTCGTCGATTCGGACATCCCGTCGGCTGTGTTCCTCGGTCTCCATCTGCTGGTGACCGATCCGTCCACGTCGCCGCGCACGCCCCTCGGCCGGGGAATCTTCGGCGTGCTGTACGGCCTCGGCGTCTTCGGGCTCTACGCCATTCTCGGCGCGCTCGGGCTCCCGACTTTCTACGACAAGCTGCTCTGCGTGCCGCTTCTCAATCTGGCCGTTCCCGGCATCGACCGGGCCGTTCGATCCATCGGCGAGCGTCCGATCCTGAGTCGACTTGGTCTTGACGCGCCGCGCGCCCGCGCCAACCTTGCGCACATGGGCGCATGGGGGTGCCTCTTCGGCGCGATGTCCGCGCTGGGCGCCACCGACGGCATGCACCGTGGCGACTCGCTGCCGTTCTGGGAGCAGGCCTGCACCGCCAATCGTCCCCAGGCGTGTCAGCGTTTGCTGAGGATCGAGGCGTCGTACTGCAACGACAACGCCGGGTGGGCGTGCAACGAGCTCGGGCGGCATCATGTCGAGGGCCGCCTGGTTTCTGCCGACCTCGATCGTGCATTCATCTATTACTCGCAGGCGTGCGAGACGCGGTTTCAGGCCGGCTGCGTGAACCTGCTCGATCCGGCCACACCGAGCCTGGCGAATCCTCGCGCGCTCGATCTCCGGCTGCTCCTGCGGGAAGGCGGACCAAACCTCTTGGACATGCCCGAGCCGGAGCTGTACGCGCGCGCCTGCCGTCACGGCTGGAGCTTTGCGTGCGACAGACGATCGGCGTCACGGTGACGCGCAGGCCGCACCGATCCGGACGCACGCGAGACCTGGCGCCGGCGCGCCGCCTGCTATTCGCAGCGCTGGCCTCGCTTGCGGCGACGATCACCGCGGCGGTTCCGAGTGGCTCACCGGGCGTCGGCCAGGCCGCCGCCAAGGCGGAGGCGCCTCTCACCAACAACGTCCTGCCCGACTTCGTCGAGATTCCCGCCGGGCCGTTCGTGATGGGCGCCGACGCGACTCGCGATCCTCAGGCGTTCGAGAACGAGCAATGGTCGCCCACCGGCGGCGAGGGCACGGTGTACGTGCCCGCCTTTGACATCGGCCGACACGAAGTGACCGTCGCCCAGTTCGCGGCGTTCGCGCATGATGCGGCCTGGACCGTCGATCCGCATGCGCTCGCCGGACCACCTACGCACCCGGTGACGTTCGTGTCATGGCCCGATGCGCTCGCCTATTGTCGCTGGCTGTCGGCGACGCTGGAGCGCTCGCCCACAACGCCGCCGCGGTTGCGATCGCGTTTGCGCGAGGGGTGGCGCGTCAGCCTGCCGACCGAAGCCGAGTGGGAGAAGGCGGCGCGCGGGACCGACCGGCGCACGTATCCCTGGGGCAATGAGCCGCGGCGCAGTCGGGCGAACTACGAGGGAACGGGCACGACACCCGTCGGGCAATTCCCTTGTCCCGAGTGCCCCTACGGGCTGCTCGACATGAGCGGCAACGTGTGGGAGTGGACGAGCAGTCCGTATCAACCGTACCCGTACGATCCCACCGACGACCGCGCCGGCCTGGACGCCGACGCGCTGTGGGTGATCCGTGGCGGGCACTACGGTGACGGCCCCCGCCTGGTCCGAACGACCGCGCGCGGCGCCGCCGACCCCGGCGCGCGTCGGGCGTTCATCGGCTTCCGCGTCGTGGTGGCGCGCAGCGCGCAGTGAGGGTCCGCTGCCAGGTGACCGCCACCGCCCGGTTGATCTGATCAGCGTCGGAGCGTTCCGGAAATCGTGCGCCCACTCTGACGCCCACGCAGAATGCTGAATCTCGAGTCGACCTGACAACCGTCCTTCGGCTCCGCCGGTGCCGCGACGACTCTTCGTCACAGATCGAATTATGTCGCTGCTCTCCTGCCTCTCGGTCCAAGAATCGACGATGACGATTCCCTGCTTCCTGATTTCTTGTTCGCACACGCCGCGGCGTCTCGGCGTTGAACAACAGCAATCTGGATTAGAATGCCGGATCACACGGAGGCACTTATGAGATCGCTACGCGTATTGACAGCGGTGATTCTTATCCCAGCTGCCTTGTTCGCCCAGACTGCGACGCCGCCGCCGACGCCGGCCGACGTCAAGCCGGGCAGCATCACCTGCGAGGATGTGCTGTATCCCTACCCGGTCTCGTACCTGCCGATGACGCTGTACGGCCAGGACATTCGCATGGCCTACATGGACGTGCCGCCGCAGGGGCAGCCGAACGGCCGCACCGTGGTGCTGTTCCATGGGATGAACTTCGCGGGGTTCTACTGGGGCGGTCCCATCGACGCGCTCCGGAAGGAAGGCTTCCGCGTTGTCGTCCCCGATCAGATCGGATTCGGCCGCTCATCGAAGCCGATCATTCCGTACAACTTCCACGACATGGCGCGGAACACACGCCTGGTGCTCCAGCATCTGAAGATCGACAAGGCGTCGATTGTCGGACACTCGATGGGCGGCATGCTGGCCGCGCGCTTCGCGACCCAGTATCCGGACGTGGCCGAGCGGGTCGTCATCTACAACCCCATCGGCCTTCTGGATGCGCGCTTCGATCGGCCGTGGGGCAGCATCGACGAAGCCTACAAGCGCTCGCTCGCGACGACGTATCAGAACATCCACGCGGGCATCTTCAGATATTTTTCCCACGATCCGAAGGCCTGGAAACCTGAGTTCGAGAAATACGTGCGCATCCGCTACGCGTGGACGCTCAGCGCCGACTGGCCGCGGTACGCGATGGTGCAGGCGCTGCTGGGACAGATGACATATCTCGATCCGGTAGTGAGCGATTGGGCTCACATCAAGGCCCCCACGCTCGTGTTCGGCGGAGCCGAAGACAGCCTCGCCGGGCCGGCGAAGGTGTTTCAGGATCGGATGAAATTCATCGCCGACAGCGTCCCGAATGGGAAGGCGCGGCTCCATCTCATTCCAGGACTCGGGCACGTCCCGCATTTCGAGGCGCCAGAGAAGACGTACCCCCCGCTCATTGCCTTTTTGAAAGAGTAACCGAACCATGAATCTCAAGAACGCGACCGCACTGATTACCGGTGGATCCAGTGGCATCGGCCTCGCGATTGCGCAGGCGCTCGTCGATGCAGGCTCGAAGGTGGCGATTACCGGACGCGACCGGGCCAGGCTCACGGAAGCGGCGAACGCCATCAACGCACACGCGATCACGGCCGACGTGAGCAGCGAGGAAGACGTGAAGCGGACGTATCGCGAGTTCTTCCAGAAGTTCGGCCATCTGGATATTCTTGTCAACAATGCCGGCGTCGGCGTTCGCGCTCCGCTGGTGGACATGGATCTGGCAAAGTTCATCGCGATTTATCAGACCAACGTCACCGGTACCATGCTGATGTCTCGCGAAGCCGCGAAGCATTTCATCGAGCGGAAGAGCGGCAACCTCGTCAATATTGGATCGACGGCGGCGGTGCGGGGTGCCGCGAATGGCACAGCCTACTACGCCAGTAAGTTTGCGGTTCGGGGCATGACCGAATGCTGGCGCGCCGAGCTCCGGCAGCACAACGTCCGTGTCTTTCTCGTCAACCCCAGCGAGGTGCTGACGAATTTCGCCGCCACCGCCGGCTTCAGCCAGGACGATGACAATCCCACGAAGCTGCAGTCTGAGGACATCGCGCACGCAGTGAAGACGGCGCTCGAGATGCACGATCGCGGCTTCACGCCCGAGCTCACGGTCTTTGCGACCAACCCGAAGGACTAGTCCAGCGTCCAGCGTCGATCGTGCAGATCTCATGAGAGACGACACAGCACACATCGCGCACATGCGTGAGGCGTTCGCGCTCGCGAGGCGCGCGCGGGCTCACGGCAATCGCCCCTTCGGTGCGCTGTTGGTCGCCGAAAATGGCGCGATTCTCGCGGCGGCTGAGAACAGCCAGCTCACCGAGGGTCAGATGCTGGCGCACGCCGAAATGAATCTTCTGCAGCGCGCCGTCAAGGAGCTGAGCGCCGACGTGCTTAAGGCCTCGACGCTCTACACCAGCGCGGAGCCGTGCGCGATGTGCGCGGGAGCGATCTTCTGGAGCGGCGTCGGCCGGCTCGTCTACGGGCTGAGCGGCGATCGCCTCCATGAGCTCTCAGGATTCACGCCGACAATGCTCGTGTCGAGCGCCCGCGCAGTGCTGTCGAAGGCGGGCAGAAAAGTCGACGTTATCGGCCCCATGCTCGAGTCAGAGGCCGAGGCGCTGTTTGCGGATGGAGTCGTCTGATCTCATCGATTGCCGCCCACGCGGGCCGCGCGAGCAGGACCGCGGCATATAATTCGGAGGACGTTGGTTCGACAAGGAGAGTGCCGTGTTAATCAGTAAAGACCTCGCGAAAGCCTTCAATGAACAGATTGGCCATGAATTCGGCGCCAGTATGCAGTACCTCGCCATCGCGGCGCATTTCAATCAGCGGCAGCTGACGCTTCTCGCGAAGCTGTTCGAAGCGCAGGCCGAGGAAGAAAAGCAGCACGCGATGAAGTTCGTCAAGTACGTGCAGGACACCAAAGGGGGCCTGCAGATCCCCGCGATTCCTGCGCCGAAGCAGGCGTTCGGTTCGGCCGAGGAGGCGGTGCAGGCTGCGCTGAACTGGGAGAAAGAAGTCACCCGGCAGATTACCGCGCTCATGGAGATTGCGGTGAAGCAGAACGACTATCTTGCCCAGAGCTTTCTGCAGTGGTTCATCGACGAGCAGCTCGAAGAAGTCGTCAAGATGGACCGCATGCTGAGCGTCATCAAGCAGTCGGGCGAGAAGAATCTCCTGATGGTCGAGGCCTACCTCGTTCACATCGAGAAGGCGCATTGATCGAGCGGCACTACCTGGACGAATGCCTTGTCCAGCTGCGAAAGCTGAAGGTGCAGTCGGAGAAGGCGATCGCGCAGGTTGACGACCAGCAGTTCTTCGCCCTGCTCGACCCCGACGCCAACAGCATTGCGCTGATCATGAAGCACGTCGCGGGCAACATGCGCTCGCGCTGGACCGACTTCCTCACGACCGACGGCGAGAAGCCGGATCGCGATCGCGACAGCGAGTTCGAGACGGGCGCGGAAGACACCAGGGACGCCATTCTCGAGCGCTGGGAGGATGGCTGGAGCCGCGTGCTCGGGGCCATCGCATCGCTCGCGACCGAGGATCTGAACAAGACCGTCACGATTCGCGGCGAGGCGCACACGGTGGTACAGGCGATCAGTCGCCAGGTGTCTCATTACTCCGCTCACGCGGGCCAGATCGTGCTCCTCGCCAAACACTTCGCGGGCCCGCGGTGGCAGACGCTGAGCATGGTCAGGAAAGTAAAAAGTAAAAAGTAAAAAGTTCAGCCCTGTCGAGTTCGGCTGAGCCCGCCCTCCAGGATGAATTGCACGACCTGATGCAGCTCCCCGCGATCCAGAAACGTTCCGTGCCCGCTGCACACGTCGACGTGGCGCCGGACAGGCGGGCGAAGTTCAGGCGGTTCATCATCTTTCCGCACTGTGGGCAGGGCCTGTAGCGCACGCGGTCGGCGGCTGATGGCGGGGCGGCTTTCGTGGCTTCGGGCTTTCTCTGCACCACGGCCGCTTGGCGTTCCCGCTGCGCGCACAACTGTTCGAACGCGGCCGCTGCGCCTCCTGGGCGCGGCTTCGAGCCGCTCCGCACGATGGGCAGAAAGCCGCACCCTCAAAGAGCAGCGCCATGTACACCGGGCATCCGATTGTCGCCAGGCGTGCCTGGCAATAGAGACAGCGCCCCGAGTCCTTCAGGACGGCCTCCGAAAAAGAAAACGCGGAAGTAGAATCTATGGATGGCGTCATCGAGCCGCATCCTACTGGGGAAGGGCGAGCATCCGGTCTACCTCCACCCTGAATATGGCAACCGTCACGGCCTCGTAGCTGGCGCCACCGGCACCGGTAAAACCGTGTCCCTGATGGTCATCGCCGAGGGGTTCTCGCGAATCGGTGTGCCCGTCTTCATGGCCGACGTGAAGGGTGATGTCGCGGGCCTCGCGCTTCCAGGCGCGGGCAACGAGAAGGTTCAGCAACGCGTCTCGCAGATCGGCGTCGAGGGGTACACGCCGGAGGCGAATCCGGTTGTGTTCTGGGATCTCTACGGCAAATCAGGCCATCCGGTGCGCACCACTATCAGCGAGCTCGGGCCGACGCTGCTTGGCAGGATCCTGGAGGTCAGCGATGCGCAGGCCGGAGCCCTCGAAGTCGCGTTCAAGCTCGCGGACGATCGGGGACTGCTGCTGCTCGATCTCGACGACCTGCGCGCGCTCCTCACGTTCGTGGCCGAAAACCGCAAGGAGATCTCCATCAGCCACGGCCTGGTGAGCCCGCAGTCGGTTGCCGCGATCCAGCGCGGGCTGCTGTCCCTCGAACGCGAAGGCGCGGAGTCATTCTTCGGTGAACCGGCGCTCGAGCTCACCGAGCTTCTGCGGACCGATCTCGGCGGTCGCGGCATTATCAACGTGCTCGCCGCGGATCAATTGATCCTCAAGCCCAGGCTGTTCTCGACCTTTCTGCTGTGGCTGTTGTCCGAACTGTTCGAGAACCTGCCCGAGGTCGGAGATCTCGACAAGCCGAAGCTCGTATTCATGTTCGACGAAGCGCACCTGCTCTTTGCGGATGCGCCCCCGGCATTGCGCGATCGCGTCGAGCAGGTTGTGCGAATCATTCGCTCCAAGGGCGTGGGTGTCTACTTCTGCTCGCAGTATCCAGACGACGTGCCCTCCGAGATTCTCGGCCAGCTTGGAAACCGCGTGCAGCACGCGCTGCGGGCTTATACGCCTCGCGATCAGAAAGCGGTGCGGACGGCTGCTGAAACGTTCGTTCCCAATCCGGGCCTCGACGTCGCGCAGGCGATCTCGACGCTGGGCGTCGGCGAAGCGCTGGTCTCCACTCTGCAGGAAAAAGGTGTGCCGATGCCGGTGGAGCGCACGCTGATGGCGCCGCCCCGCAGTCGCATCGGCGCGATCACAGCCGAGGAGCGGGCGACGGTTCGTGCAAGAAGCCCGATCGGTGCAAAGTACGACACTGCGGTCAACCGGGAGTCCGCCTACGAGATGCTCGGCAAGCGTGGAGCGCCATCGGCCCCCGAGCCGGCCGGTCCGGGCAGCAAGGTGAATGACTTTCTCTGGGGGACGAAGCGACGGCAGGGCATGGTCGAGACGATGGCGAAGCAGACCGCCCGAACCGTCGGCAGCCAGATAGGACGCCAGATCCTGCGCGGCGTGCTTGGCGGCATCCTTGGAGGCAAGCGGGTACGATAGGTCCACTATGCAGATTCTCGTCTACGGGGATTCATTGACGTGGGGAATCGTTCCCGACAGCCGGCAGCGGCTGCCGTTCGCCTCGCGCTGGCCCGGCGTCATGGAAGCTGAGCTCGTTCGTGCCGGATTGTCGGTGAGGGTTGTCGAAGACTGTCTGAACGGCCGCCGCACCGTCTGGGACGACCCATTCAAGGCCGGCCGGAACGGGCTGATGGGGCTCGAGCAACGGATTGAGGTGAATTCACCCCTGGCGCTCGTGATGCTGATGCTCGGCACGAACGACTTTCAAGCAATGCACGACAACCGCGCCTGGCAGTCGGCGCAGGGCATTGCCGCGCTGGTGCACGCGATTCGACGTGCGCCGATCGAACCCGGGATGACGATACCGCCAATCATGATCGTCTCGCCTCCGTTGCCCGGCGTGGCCGCTGGATCGATGGAACAGAAATTCGCGGGAGCGCGAGAGCGCGCGGCCGGTCTCGAGGAGGCTTATCAACGCATCGCGGCTGAGCTCAATTGCCACTTTTACGATGCCGGGGTCGTCGCGGCGGCGAGCAGGGCTGACGGCGTGCACCTCGACGCAGATCAACACCAGGCGCTGGGACGCGAGATCGCTCCGTCGGTGGCTGCGCTTCTGTGAACCACGTCGAACTCGACACCGAACGGCTGAGGCTGAGGATGTGGCGCGAGAGCGATCTCGATGCGTATGCGGAAATGTGCGCCGATCTGCTGGTGATGCGCTACCTGACTCAGGGCAAGTTGTTCACGCGCGCAGAGGCATGGCGGAGCATTGCGTTCTTCATGGGGCACTGGCAGATGCGGGCTGGATGATCGGCCTCATGTCATCAGCCTCATCCACCCGGAGAACGTCGCGTCGGTACGCGTCGCCGAACGCATCGGCGAGCATCTGGAAGGCAAGACGCGAATATTCGAGTGGGACGTGCTAGTTTACGGAATCGACCGTCCATGACAGACAGATCATCGATTGCGGCATTCGTTCTGGCGCTCGGCATCGCGATTGGCGGCGGCCTGGTGGGCTGGGGATTCGCAAGCGGGCGAAGCGGCGATCGCTACGTGGAAGTGAAAGGGCTCGCCGAGCGCGAGGTGACAGCGGATCTCGCGCTCTGGCCTCTCCGGTTCGTCGCCAGCGCCGGCGATCTCGCCACCGCGCAGGCGCAGATTACCCGCAGCGACGAACAGGTGCTGGCGTTCCTGAAGCGCCATGGCATCGACGCCACGGCGACGCAGCTGCAGAGTCTTCAGGTGTCCGACTCGAACACCAACCAGTATCAGCGGGAAGGGACCGGCCCGCGCTTCGTGATCGAGCAGACGGTGATGGTCCGGTTGAACAAGCCCGACGTCGTTCGCGACGCGAGCCAGCGCGTCGGAGAGCTCGTCGCAGCGGGCGTCGTGCTGTCCTCGCAGGGCGGCGAATACGGTGCGGGCGGTCCGACGTTTGTCTTCACGAGGCTGAACGATCTGAAGCCGGCGATGATTGCCGACGCCACGGCCAACGCGCGGGCCGCCGCCGATCAGTTCGCGCGCGATTCAGGCAGCGGGCTTGACGGCATTCGCCAGGCGAACCAGGGCGTGTTCGTCATCCTCCCGCGCGACCAGGCACCAGGCGTCAGCGAAAGCAGCCAGCTCCAGAAAATCGTCCGGGTGGTCTCGACTGTCCAATACTTCCTCGACTGATCGGCGGAGCGTGACCGGCCTGAGAAAGCTCTATCACGAGTTCCCGAAGAAGTTCTGGATCGTGGTCGGGGTCCATTTCATCGACAAGATCGGGGGCACGCTGGTGTTCCCGTTCTTCGCGCTGTACATCACGGGACAATTCAACGTCGGGATGACGGAGGCCGGGATCCTGCTGGGGATGGTGGCGCTCGCCGGCATGGTCGGCTCGGTCATCGGCGGCGCGCTGACCGATCGGCTCGGACGCCGAAAGCCGATCCTCTTCGGCCTGATCTTCAGCGCGCTGAGCTCGCTGTCTTTCGGCTCGGTCAATGAGTACGCCTGGCTCTTTCCGCTCGCGATCCTCGTTGGCCTGGTGTCGGATGTCGGCGGCCCGGCCCACGGTGCGATGATTGCGGACATCCTGCCGCAGGAGCAGCGCCAGGAGGGCTTCGGCATTCTCCGCGTCGTCGGCAACATGGCATGGCTCGTCGGCCCGACCGTCGGCGGCTTCGTCGCGCGAACCTCGTTCTTCGCGCTGTTCGTGATCGACGCCGTGATCAGCTGCATCGTGGCTTTCCTGTTCTACGCCCTGATGCCTGAGACGAAGCCGGAGCACCACGACGGGCACACCGACGAAGGGTTTCTGCAGACGTTCCGGAACTACGGGACGGTGCTGCGCGACAAGGCGTACGTCGCCTTTTTGTTCGCCGGGATCCTGACGGGGATGGTGTACATCCAGATGTACAACTCCCTGTCGGTCTACCTGCGCGACAGGCACGGAATCCAGCCGCAAGGCTACGGCCTTCTGCTGTCAGCCAGCGGGATTACCGTCATCTGCTTTCAGCTCTGGACGATGCGCGTCATCAAGACGCGGCCGCAGTTTTTGATGATGGCGCTCGGGACGATCTTCTACATGATCGGGTTCGGCATCTTCGGGCTGGTGTCCGCGTACTGGTTGTTTGTCGCCGCCGTGGTGATCGTGACAATCGGCGAGATGATCGTGATCCCGACGAGCCAGGCGCTGGCGGCCGGCTTCGCGCGCATCGACATGCGTGGACGCTACATGGCGGCGTACGGGTTGTGCGTGAGCGTGCCCGCTGCGATTGGGCCGGCTGCGGCCGGAATCATCATCGACAACTACAACCCGGACCTGTTGTGGTATCTCGGGGCCCTGCTGTGCGCGGTATCGGCGGGGAGCTTCTATGCGCTGCACATCCGCCTGGGCTCGCAGTCCCGATTTAACATGGCAGCAGGCCGGGCCGAGTCCAGGCCCCTCGCGATGGAGGCAGAGCATGGCTGAGGCGCGATACCGCTACCTCCTCGGCGATAACCGTCGCGAGGCCGCGCGCCTTCGCGCACAGGCGAAGCTGTGGGACCCCGTGTCCCACGCGCTCTTCAATCGCGTTGGCATTCGGTCCGGATGGAGAGTGCTGGAAATCGGGCCCGGGCAAGGATCGCTGCATCTGGAGCTTCGAAGGCGGGTGAAGGGACCGGTCGATTTCGTCGATCAGTCCCCGGTGTTTGCGGCGGCGCTGGCGAGAGCACCGACCGTCCCTCTCTGACGGCAGCCACCCAAGACATGAGCAGAGTCCTGGCTAACTGTCAGGTCACACAGCATCTGGCGTTCGCTTTT
>JANNJO010000120.1:0-2422 GCA_031395755.1 Acidobacteriota bacterium | reverse complement strand
GGGGGCGCTGCCGGGGGGGGGGGCCGACTGTGTCCCCGCCCTGCCCGCCGATCCCCCCCCGGGCGCGGTTGGCCCCATCCCCGGGGGGGGCACGGCCCCCGCGGCCGGGGCTGTGCAGGCGGCGGTTCGGGAGCTCGGATGGAGGCACGGCAGCGAGCCGCTCGATCTGGTCGCCGCCGTCGGTCCGAGCATCGGCCCGTGCTGTTATGAGGTCGGGGCGGATCTCGCCCGGCACTTTGCGGCGCATTCCGACGCCCCCGGATGGTTTACCGCCGACAGGAAGCCTCGCCTGAATCTCTGGCGCGCGACGCGTGACCAGCTCGAGCGGGCCGGCGTCCCCGCGCGACAGATTCATGTGTGCCAGCTCTGCACGTTCGACCACGCCGCGCTGTTTCATTCCTACCGCCGCGACGGTAAAGCCGCGGGCCGGCTCGTGGCGGCGATTAGAAGCGCGCCCGGTACGACGCCTTGAAGAAGAGGGCGCGGGCCGTGGCGGTATAACGGGAGAACTCGAGGTCCTCGTGCGCCCTTCCAAAGAGCGAGCCGTAACCGGCGTGTACCACGGTTCCCGGCGACAGCTCGTAGGACGCCAGAAAATCGGCGAGGACACGCCGGCGAGACGAATCGAACTGCGCCACCGCTCTCACGAAGAAGCGCGGGCTGAACTGATACGCATTCCGCATGTTGATGATGTGCACGCGATACACGTTGAGGCCTGTCGCGCGATTGGAGAACGTGACGAAGCTGTACGACGTGTTGGTATTGACCCGCGAGTTCGGCTGCAGGCCGATGCGCAGGCTCGCTGATCGGCGGTGCCCCTGGAACGGCGCGGCCTCATCGTAGAAAATCGCCGGGCCCTTCTGCGCGCTGCCGCCGATGTTCAGCCAGCGCCTGATCTGAACGCCGCCGTCGACCATCACTCTGCCCACGTCGAATCGCCGTCCCGCGAACGTTTCGTGGCCGCTGCCGTAGTCGAGTCGTAAGTTGCCGGCGCGGGTGAAGCTGAACCGGACAGCGGGCAGGTAGAAGGCTTCCGTCCCGCCCTGCACGCGATCCTGTGCGCCAGACATCCAGAAGAACGGATTGATGCGCTTGATCCAGCGATAGCGCGGGTGCGACGGATAAAAATTCAGGTCCTGGTATTGCCACCCGCGTGTGAGGCCGACGCGATTGACGAAGGCCGTGTCCATCCTGAACCCGCGATCGTAGTGTTCGGCCTGCCCTGCCACCACGAACCGGCGTGTGTTGTAGGAATAGGAGCTCTGCGCGCCGTTGCCTTTGGTCCGTTGGCCCGTCAGCGAGCGCGAATGCGAAGAGAGAAACGATCCGTTCGCCTGAAAGTGTTCGCCTTTCTTGAACGCGGCGTCGCCACCTGCGACGCGATTGTAGTCGGTGCCGTACTCGGTGTCCGTGAACAGCAACCCCGCGTACTGACCCCGGCCGAAGTTCATCACCTCCCGCGCGACGGTAAAGACCCGCTGGCCGCTGCCTTCGGGGGACACGTCGGCCGACGAGAGCAGGCCGAAGGTATGTTTCCCACCGGCGCCCGTCAGCTTGACGCCCCCGCTCGGATCGATGATCCGTCGCGTATGCACGGCCGTCCGCATTGTCGCGTCGCCGCTGGTCCCCGCGATGTTGAAGAGGCCGAGGCCCTCCATGAAGAACGGCCGCTTCTCGCTGAAGAACACCGGAAAGCGCTGATTGACTTCGACCTCGAACTGATCGCTTTCGACCTGGCTGAAATCCGGATTGATCGTCGCGTCGAGCGTGATGGCCGAAGTGAGCCCGTACTTGACGCTGGCGCCGAAGTCTCGTTTCCCGTCCATGCGGTTCCAGCGCGACACCTCCTGCCGCCGCTGATTGCCGGTGAACGTGACGCTCGGGATCACTTCGAGCAGCCGCCGTGATTGGAGCCTTTCGAACACGACCGCTGCATTCGACTCGAACACCCATTGGCCGGGGCTCATCTCGGGCCAGGACGCCGACACGCCGCTTCGGCTCAGCCGCCGCCAGAACAGCACGCCCATGCGCACGTCTGCGCCGCTCCGGAAACGGATGTTTTCTATCGGCACGCGAATCTCGGCCGACCACCCGTCCGCATCCACACGGCCGGCGCTCTGCCAGACCCAGTCGGGCGCGAAATCCTCGCCGTTGCTGCCGCTTTGCAGGGCGTCCATCTGGATCCCGCTCGGATTGACAAAGAGGTGATAGGCCAGCTGTCCCGCGCGGCTCGAGTCGAGGCTGAGTCCTACCCAGTCGTCGCTGAAGGCGTTGTCCCTCCGGCTGATCGTCGTCCGGATCCTGTTCGCCTGAGTGTCGAGACAGCGGAACGCGAAGTAGATGGCCTCTTCGTCGTACGCGATCCACACCTGCGTCTCTTCCACTCCGGCTTCGCCCCTCATCGGGTTGTACGACATCCAGG
>JANNJO010000082.1:0-2348 GCA_031395755.1 Acidobacteriota bacterium | reverse complement strand
TCACGATCCCCAACAGCGTTACCAGCATCGGGCACTTTGCGTTCTATGGCTGCACCAGCTTGACCAGCGTCACGATCCCCAACAGCGTCACCAGCATCGGGGCCTCGGCGTTCGAGCGGCGACGTGCAGGCGCCGGCGCTCATCCACCGTGTCGAACCCAACTATCCGGGCGTCGCCATATCCGGCAAAGTGAGCGGCACCGTCATACTCGAAGCCACAGTGAATGAAGCCGGCGCGGTGACCCACGTGCAGGTGCTGCGGTCGATTCTGCTGCTCGATCAGGCCGCGATTAAGGCCGTGAAGCAATGGCGCTATCAGCCGCTCGTGCTGAACGGCCAGCCGGTGCCCTTCATCCTGGTGGTGACCGTGACATTTTCGTTTCGCTGATCTCGCGGAGGCCTCACATGTCCCAACGGCTTGCTCTCGCAGTTCTTGCCACCAGTTCCCTCGCCTGGCTGTCGCTGACGACCGCCCTGTCGGCAACCTCGCCGACGTCGCTCGAAGACGAGCTTCTCCGTAGTGCCACGCTCGTCTTTCAACGGGCGGTGCACACATCCGCGGCGGCCATTCCGGCGTCTGTTCTAATGCGCGCTCGAGCGATTGCCGTCTTTCCGGCGGCCGTCAAGGATGGCGCGCGCTATTACGGCCAGGGCGTCGTCAGCGCGCGTGGCGCGCGGTTTGACGACTGGACCCCTCCGGCGATTCTTGCGTTCGAGGGCGCGATCCCCCTGGAGGTGGAGGCCGACAGGCTTGACTTCGTGATCGTGGCGCAGACCGCGCAAGGGTTGGACTACCTGACGCAGGACAGATTCGGCCACCCAGTGCCGCACGTCATTGCGCCCGGCGCCCTTGGTCGGGATACGCCGGTCAACATCAACGCGGACCTGCTCGCGTACATGCAGTTCAGCGATTACTTCGCCGGCGTCACCATCGACGACGGGATAATCGGCGAAATGAAGGAGTCGAACGCGCAATTGTACGGCAGGGCGTACTCGACTGATGAGATTGTGCGAGGCCGGGGATTCTTCCACCTGCCGTACGCGGCTCGCCTCTGGCGCGACGCGCTCGCAGCCCATTTCCGAGAGATGAGTTGAGTCGTGACCGAAACCAGACTCTTTCGAACGATTCTCTGCCCGGTCGATTTCTCGGAGCACTCCCGCCAGGCGCTCAGCTATGCGGCGCTGCTCGTGAAGCGCCTGGAGGGACGGCTTATCGTCATCTTCGTGGAGGATCCGCTGCTTGTCGCCGCAGCCGCCGTGGCCTACGACGAAAAGCAGCTGACCGAAAAGGGCCGAGTTGCGCTCCGGCGCTTTGTCGAACGAACGATTGCTCCATACGGCGTGCCGATTGAGTCGGTCACGCTCGACGTGGCGATCGGACGACCGCACGAGGAGATCGCGTGGACCGCAAAGCGGCTCAAGTGCGATCTCATCATCCTCGGCGCGCATGGCGCGACCGGCGCGAACAGGATGATGCTCGGCTCGACGACGCATCGCGTGCTGCGCAGGTCGCCACTTCCCGTGCTTGCCGTACCGCCCGTCAAGGGCCGAGCGAAACGGCCGGCGCGCAACTGGCCCGGAAGATGGGCGCTTGCTCCGATCGATCTCGGCCAGCGCGCACGCGCGGACGCCATGGCGGCAGCGGTCGCGGCTCGCGAACTCGGCACGCAGCTGCGGCTGGTCCACATCGTCGAGCCAGTCACCCAGCTTCCGTGGCTCGAAGTAGATGCGACGCGGCGAAATCAGCAGCGGGAGCGACGCGCGCTCGCCTTCCTGTCGCGGCTCAAGGATGACCTGGCATGGGCGGTCACAGACACCGTGGCGCAGGCTGGTAAGCCGGGAAAGGCCATCGCGGCCATCGCTTCGAAAAACGACGTCGGCCTCGTGGTGATGACGCGCCGGCGCGGACAAGGCCTGTTCGGCCCGCGGCAAGGCTCTATCAGCTATCAAGTGCTGATTGATGCGCGCACCCCGGTTCTTGCTCTTCCGAGCGACACACAATGGCTGCGTCGCGCAGTGGCGCTCCGGCCGCAGAAGTGAGGCGTGAATGACCGCATCAGTCCGAAGCTTTTTGGCCGCGTGCATTGTTGCGGGGGTGAGCGTGTCCGCGCCGGCCGACCAGGTGCCTCAGTTGAGCCGCGTCATGCGCGAGAAGCTGGGCCATTCGCAGGCCATACTCGGCGCCGTGATCACGAGCGACTGGACGGCGCTCGAGCGCGAGAGCCGCGCGCTCGCCCTCGCGGTGCGCGACCGTGCGTGGACGGCTCCCATGAGCGAGCCTGAATACCTGCGCCAGAGCGACGCGTTTTCACGGGCGCTTCAGGATCTCATCGAAGCGGGCGCGAAACG
>JANNJO010000424.1:0-13421 GCA_031395755.1 Acidobacteriota bacterium | reverse complement strand
ATAGGAGAAGGCGACCAGGTTGATATTGACCGCGTTCAGAATCAGCTCGATCGACATGAAGATGACGATGATGTTGCGGCGCAGCAGCACGCCGGCCACACCGATCATGAACAGCGCCGCGGACAGCAGCATGTAGTGGGTCGGTGTAATCACAGTTCTCTCTTCGCCAGAATGATGGCGCCAACCATGGCGACCAGCAGCAGGATCGACGCCACTTCGAACGGAATCAGATAGTCCGTATAGAGCAGCATCCCGATGCGCTCGACGTTGTTGAGCGCCAGGTCGCTGTTCTGCATCGTGTGCGGGTCGGCAGGCGTGCCGGCACCCCCCCACACGAGAATCGCGCCGAGCTGGGCGAGCACGACGCCCGCCAGCGCGAACCCCATCCATGGCCGCCGCTGCGGCGCGGAGTGATCTTCGGGCGGCCGCTTGAGATTCACGAGCATCACGACGAACAGGTACAGCACGACGATGCCGCCGGCGTAGACGAGCACCTGGATCGCCGCGAGGAACTGCGCGGTCAGCAGCACGTAGAGCGCCGCGACGGCGAGAAAGTTCAATACGAGAAACAGCACCGCATGCACGGTGTTCTTCGTGCTCACGACGAGCATCGCGAACCCGAGAATCAGCGCCGAAATGACGTAGAACGCGATCGCGTTGCCCATCAGAACAGGACCTTCACGATCCCCGTCACCACCACGTTGGCGATCGCGATGGGGATCAGCACCTTCCACCCCAGGCGCATGAGCTGGTCATAGCGATATCGCGGGAGCGTCGCGCGGACCCAGAGAAACACGTACAGGAAAATGAACGTCTTGAGCAGAAACCACATCCAGCTCGGGATGTACTGCAGAAAATTCAGCCAGCCGACGTTGGGAAACGGCGAGAGCCAGCCGCCCAGGAACAACGTGGTGGCGACGGCCGACACGACGATCATGTTGGCGTACTCGGCCAGGAAAAACAGCGCGAACCGCATGCCGCTGTACTCGGTGTGGAACCCGCCGGTCAGCTCCTGCTCCGCTTCCGCCATGTCAAACGGTGCGCGGTTGGTTTCGGCGAGGCCGCCGATGAAGAACAGTACGAACGCCACGGGCTGCACGAAGATGAACCAGAGGCCCGAGTCGAACTGCGCCTCGACGATCTTCACCATGCTCAGCGAGCCGGCCGTCATGATGAGGCTGACGAGGGTCATCGTGACCGCCACCTCGTAGCTGATCAGCTGCGCCGACGCGCGAAGGCTCGCGAGCAGCGGGAACTTGCTGTTCGACGCCCAGCCGCCGAGGATGATCCCGTACACGCCGATCGAGGCCACCGACACGACGTAGAGCAGCCCGACGTTGACGTCGGTGATGTAGAGCGGGATGTCGCGGCCGAAGAGATGCACGCTGGGGCCGAACGGGATGACGGCGAACGTAATCAGCGCCGGCACCATGACGATGATCGGCGCCGCCGTGAACACCCACTTGTCCGCCCGCGTCGGCGTGATGTCTTCCTTCAGGATGAGCTTCACGGCATCGGCGATCGGCTGAAGGATGCCATACGGCCCGACGCGCATCGGCCCGAGCCGCACCTGCACCCACGCAATGACCTTGCGCTCGAGCAGCACCATGTAGGTGACCGCGACGAGCGTCGCGTTCAGCACGAACAGAATCTTGACCAGGGGAATGAGGTAGGTGTCGATCACCGATCCACTTCTCCCAGCACGACGTCGAGCGAGCCGATCAGCGCGACGACGTCGGCGACCATGTGCCCCTTGATGAGCTGCGGCAGCGCCTGCAGATTGCAGAACGACGGCGGCCTGACCCGGAACCGGTAGGGGTTGGTCGACTTGCCGTCGCTGACGATGAAGTAGCCGATTTCTCCCTTGGGCGACTCGATCGGGTGATACGTCTCGCCGGCCGGGGGCTTGATGAGGCGCGGCACCTTGCCGACAATCGGCCCGTCGGGCAGGCCTTCGATCGCCTGCCGGATGATCCGGATCGACTGCCGGAACTCCTCGAGCCTCACGAGATACCGATCGTAGGTGTCGCCGGCGGTGCCGATCGGCACCTCGAATTTCATCTCGTCGTAGGCCGCATACGGCTCGTCCTTGCGGACATCCTTGGTCACGCCCGAGCCGCGAAGCGGCGGGCCGCTCAGACCGATGGCGATCGCCTGCTCCGCCGTGATTACGCCGATGCCCTTGGTGCGCTCGAGCCAGATGCGGTTGTGGGTGAGCAGCTCTTCGTACTCGTCCACCTTCTCCGACATGATCTTGCAGAACTCGAGCACCTTCCTGTCCCAGCCCACCGGGATATCCAGCGGCAGCCCGCCGATGCGCATCGAGTTGTAGGTGAGCCGCGCGCCGCAGTACTCCTCGAACAGATCGAGAATCAGCTCGCGCTCGCGGAACGCATAGAGAAACACCGTCATCGCGCCGATGTCCATCGCGTGCGTGCCGAGCCACAGGCAGTGACTGGCGATCCGCTGCAGCTCGCAGAGCGCCGTGCGCACGTATCTCGCGCGCCGCGGCACGTCGATCTGCATCAGCTTTTCGACCGTCTGGCAGTAGCCGACGTTGTTCGTGGCGGCCGCCACGTAGTCCATGCGGTCGGTCAGCAGGATGATCTGGGTCCAGTTGCGGTTCTCGCTCAGCTTCTCGATGCCCCGATGCAGATAGCCGATGACGACGTCCGAGGAGACAACCTTCTCGCCATCGAGGTGGAGCACCACGCGCAGCACCCCGTGCGTGCTGGGGTGCTGGGGGCCCATGTTGATCACCAGCTCTTCGGTGTCGAACATCTGACGCGCGTCAGTGGCCATGGCTATTCGATCTCCGCTTCTTCGCGGGCCTGCTTCAGCTTCAGCCAGTCGAGCGGGTTTTCCATCAGCAGCTCGCCCGGGCCTTCGAGCGGGTAGTCCTTCCGCTGCGGATGTCCCTGCCAATCGTCGGGCATGAGGATGCGCTTCAGATTCGGGTGGCCGGTGATGTTCACGCCGAACAAGTCGTACACCTCGCGCTCGAGCCAGTTGGCCGCAGGCCAGATGCCGCTGACCGACGGCACCGGTTCGGACTCCGCGGCGCGAACTTTCATCCGCACGCGGTGGCGAAGCCTCGTGGAATACAGGCAGTAGACGACATCGAAGCGCTGCGGACGTGACGGCCAATCGGACGCGGTGACGTCCGAGCAGAAGTCGAACGCGGCCTCGGGCGCCTCGCGAAGAAAGCGTCCGGCGTCGAGCAGCTTCCCAGCCGGGACGATCACCGTCCAGTCGCCGATGTAGAAGCTGACGTGCTCGACGCCTCCCGGGATGGCGGCCTGCAGCGCGGTGATGAAGGCCGGCATCTGCGCGCCTGCGGGCGGAGGCGGATCGGTCGGACCGGACGGCGGAGCGGGTTTGTTGTCGTGCGCGGCCGGAGGTTTCGCCGCAGCGGTTGGCGCCGGCTTCGGCGCAGCCGGAGCCGCAGGCGCAGCCGGAGCAACGGGCGCAGGCCCTCCCTGGACCTCGCTCGCAGGTTTGTCGCCGGCCGCCGTGGGTTCCTTGGGGTCTTCAGTCATCGATTCAATTGCCTGGGCCTTTCTATGCCCAGTCGAGCGCGCCCTTCTTCCAGGCGTATACGTACCCTGTCACCAGAATCGCCAGGAAGATGATCATTTCTATCAGGCCGAACAGCGCCAGCTCGTCAACGATGACCGCCCACGGAAACATGAACACGGTTTCGACGTCGAAGATTACGAAGAGCATGGCGACAAGGTAATACCGGACGCTATACCGATCGCGCGCGTCCGTCGTCGGTTCGATGCCGCACTCGTACGGCTCGAGTTTCACCTTGTTGTACTTCTTCGACTGGAGCAGCTGCGACATCATCAGGGTGAAAAAGGCGAACCCGATGGCGACCAGCAGGAAGATGAAGATTGGGATGTACGAGTTGAGCATTGTGGAGTCTTGACCGCCGGACGACGACTGTGAGGAAACCGCGTGTTTATAGCACGCGGACAAAGAGAGCGTCAAGGAACGCAAATCCAAGATTTGCAAGGGTTTTGGGGCTATGCTACGGTTGAGGCGATGAAGTCTCGCCCGCTGCTTTTTCTTTCGCTGGCGATAGTGCTCGCGGCTTCCCTGCTGACAACCGCCCAGCAGCCTGCAGCGCCCGCTGGACAGCCGTCATTCCGCACCGCGATCGACGTCGTCTCGATGAACGTCACGGTCACCGACTCTACCAACCGGTACATCACGGACCTGGACGAACAGGCCTTCGAGGTCTTCGAAGACGGGGTCAAACAGGAACTCGTCCTCTTCAACCGCAGCAATCTCCCGGTGGCCCTCTCGCTGCTCATCGATACGAGCTCGAGCATGGAAGATCGGATGGTGACCGCGCAGGACGCCGCCATAGGATTCGTGCGGAAGCTTCGCCCCGCCGATCTGGGCGAAGTGATCGGATTCGACAGCCGTGCCGAGGTGCTGCAGAAATTCACGAACAACACGGGCGATCTCGAACAGGCCATCCGCAAGACCGTCGCCGGCGGCTCGACGTCGATGAACAACGCGATCTACATCTCGTTGAAGGGCCTGAAAAAGATTCCGGTGAAGCAGGAAGAGGAGATCAGGCGGCAGGCCATCATTCTGTTGTCGGACGGCGAAGACACCTCGAGCCTCGTGACCTTCGAAGATGTCCTGGATCTCGCTCGGCGCTCGGAGACGGCGGTCTACGCGATCGGGCTGATGGACGAAGCGACGGCCGGCCAGTCGAAGGGCTTCCGCGAGGCGACCTATTCGCTGCGCCAGTTGACGAACGACACCGGCGGCCGCGCGTTTTTTCCTGCCGACATCAAGACCCTCTCGTCGGTCTACGGACAGATCTACGATGAGCTCTCGAGCCAGTACACGATCGGCTACAGCTCCAAGAATCCCAAGCGCGACGGCGCCTGGCGCCGCATCGTGGTGCGGGTAAGCCGGCCGAACGTGACCGCCAGGACCAAGCAGGGGTACTTCGCGCCGACTAAGTAGGGGCCTCGCCCTTTGCCCCTGTCAGATCACGGATAATCATGCCCATGAACGCGATCCTGCTGATTCTCTATGCCGTGGCCGGTGCGGCGTACGCCGTGCAGTTCTCGCGCCGCACGTTCGGCGCCAGCCGGGTGGCGACGGTCCTGCTCGTGCTCGCCGCCTTCGCCCACACGTTCGTCATTGGGATGGAGACGATGCGCGTTGGGCATGTGCCGTTCGCGAGCGCAACCTCGGCCATCTCCACCTTCGTGTGGCTGCTCGCGCTGTCCTATCTCTACGTCGAGCTCACGACTGGAGAGAGGGCGATGGGCGTGTTCATTCTGCCGCTGCTCATCGCGCTGCAGGCCATCCCCGCCGCGAGCCCGACGCTGGAGCCGCGATCGGCCCTGCTGGAGAGCCCGTGGTTCGGCGTCCACGTGTCGTCGCTGCTCTTCGCGTACGCGAGCTTCGCGCTCGCGGCGGTGCTGGGCATCACCTACGTCCTGCAATTCAACGAGATCAAAGCGAAGCAACTGGGATTTTTCTACGCGCGACTGCCGTCGTTGAACGTGCTCGATGACATGAACCTCCGCGCGGTGAAGATCGGCTGGCTGTTTCTGACGGCGGGCCTCATCACCGGCGGCATCTGGGCCTCACAGCTGCAGCCCTCGGGCGCCATGTCGTTCGGCGATCCGAAAGTCTTCGTGGCCGCGCTGTGCTGGGCCGTGTATTCCTTCGAGCTCTACGCGCAGCGCGCCATCGGATGGCGCGGCCGCCGCTTGGCGTGGCTCTCGGCCGTGGGATTCGGTATCGTGCTGCTGAACTTCGTGCCGGTCAGCTACTTCTTCACGAGGAGCCATCAGTTCTAGCATGCAGCTGCTCCTGGTCGGCGTCAGTCATCGCACCGCACCGGTCGAGCTGCGCGAGCGGCTCGACTTTTCGTCCAAGGGTGTCGATCGCGCGCTGACAGCGCTGGCGGAATCGCCCTTGCATCACGAGGCGACGATCGTGTCGACGTGCAACCGCGTGGAGCTCTACGTCTGTTGTGACGAGACCGAGACCGCGCGAGGCGCCATCCAGCAGTTTCTATCGGACTTTCACAGCATCCCAGGCGATCAGCTCGCGCCTCACCTCTACGCGAAGACCGGCCACGAGGCGGTGACGCACCTCTTTCGGGTCGCATCAGGTCTCGATTCGCTCGTCATGGGCGAGCCGCAGGTGCTCGGCCAGGTCAAGGAGGCATTCAGCCTGGCGTCCCAGCTGGGCTGCACGGGAACGCTGCTGAACAAGCTGTTTCATTCGGCCTTCGCGGTCGGCAAGCGCGTGCGATCCGAGACGGCGCTCTCCGAAGGCGCCGTGTCGGTCAGCTACGCCGCAGTTGCGCTGGCGAAGAAGATCTTCGGGAACCTGAAAGGCCGCACGGTGCTCGTGCTCGGCGCCGGGGAGATGGGTAAGCTCACCGCCATCCACATGCAGTCTCAGGGCATCGGACGCCTGATCATTGCCAGCCGCACGGCTGCGCATGCGGCGGCACTCGCGGACTCCATCGGCGGCATTGCGCTGCCCTGGGAGTCGCTGCACACCGCGCTCGCCGAAGCGGACATTCTGATCACGGCGACCGGCGCGAGCGCGCCGATCATCTCCCGCACGCTCGTCGCACAGACGATGAAGGCTCGCCGGCAGCGGCCGTTGTTCATCATCGACATCGCGGTGCCGAGAGACGTGGAAGCGGGCGCCGGCGAGCTCGAGGAAGTCTTCCTCTACAATATCGACGACCTCCAGACGGTCGTACAGGAAAACCTGTCGAAGCGCGGGACGGAAGCGTCGGAAGCTGAGAAAATCGTTTCGGAGGAAGTCAACAGGTTCCTCGGATGGCTCAACTCGCGGGGCGCCGTCCCGACGGTGGTCGCACTGCGGCACCGGTTCGAGTCGATCCGGCAATCGGAGCTGCGGCGCCTCGAGCCGAAACTTGCGTCGCTCTCGCCGGACGCGCGCGCCCGCGTCGACGAAATCACCAGGCTGATCGTCGAAAAGCTGCTGATCAACCCAACCGAGCAGCTCAAATCGATTTCCGACGCGCAGACGGTTGCCGCGTACAGCGACGCGTTGAATCGCCTTTTCCGCCTGGCCGGTGACGAGTCCACAGAGGACGCCGCGTTAACCACGGCAGGGTCGGCCCGCCCGGCAAAGAAACCTGCGCAGTGAGCACACTTCGTCTTGGCAGCCGCGGAAGCCATCTCGCATTGTTCCAGGCGCGGCTGGTAGCCCAGCGCCTCCAGGCCGCCGGCGGCCCCGCGATCGAGATCGTCGTGATCAAGACGTCTGGCGACAGCCTGCAGGAGGCGCCGCTGTCGGACATCGGAGGCAAGAGGCTCTTCGTGAAAGAGATTGAGGATGCGCTGCTCGGCGGCGAGATCGATCTTGCCGTGCACAGCAGCAAGGATATGCCGGCGCAGCTGCCGGACGGTCTCGAGGTGGGCGCGGTGCTGGAACGCGAGGATCCGCGGGATGCGCTAATTCTGCAACCACGAAGACACGAAGAGGCACAAAAGCATCAACCCTCCGCGAGCGTGGACGCGATTCGGGCCATGCTGCCGGCAACTGCGCGAATCGGGACGGGAAGCGTGCGGCGGATTGCGCAGCTGACGCCGCTCTTTCCCGGCGCGAGATTTGAGAATGTGCGCGGTAATCTCGATACGCGACTGCGGAAGCTCGACGCGGGCGACTACGATCTGCTGGTTCTGGCCGCCGCCGGTCTGCGGCGGCTCGGATTTTCGTCCCGGATCTCCGCGACCGTCCCGCTCGAGGACTGCGTGCCGGCTCCCGGGCAGGGAATCATCGCTGTAGAGATTCGCAGCAACGACGGCAGCACACGGGAGGCGGTCGCGCGAATCAACGACGCTGACGCGTGGTCCGCCCTCGAAGCCGAGCGTGCCCTTGTGGTCGCGCTGGGCGGCGGATGTCAGATGCCTATCGGCGGCGTCGCCGTCCCCGCAGGGGCGCACGACCTCGAGTTCCATGCCCTCGTCGCGTCACTCGACGGCGCGCGCGCCATCCGCTATAAGAAGGTGGGGCGGCGGGCCGACGCGGCTGCGCTTGGCCGGGAGGTGGCTTCCTACTTGTTGGCACACGGAGGAGAATCGATTCTGAACGAAGCGCGGCGGCTGACGTAGATGCGACCCATCGTCTACCTCATCGGCACCGGCCCGGGTGATCCCGGGCTCATCAGCGTCCGCGGCCTGCGGTATCTCGCGGCCGCCGACGTCGTGCTCTACGACCATCTCGTCCATCCGCGACTCCTCCGTTATCCGAGACAGGACGCGGAAAAAATTGATGTGGGCAGCGCGTCACCGCAGCCTCTGGATCAGGAGGCCATCAATTACCTGCTGGTCGAGAAAGCCCGCGAAGGCAAGATCGTGGCCCGTCTCAAGTGGGGCGATCCCTTCGTGTTCGATCGCGGCGGTCAGGAAGCGTTGTTCCTGCACGAGCACGGCGTGCCCTTCGAGGTCGTTCCCGGCATACCGGCGGCCATCGGGACAGCCTGCTACGCGGGGGTGCCCCTCACTTACCCGGGCGCCGGCAATACGGTCACGTTCGTGCGCGGCCACGAGGACGAGAGCAGCACGCCACCCGATGTGGATTGGGCGAGCCTCGCACAACTCGGCGGCACGCTGGTCTGCTACGCCGGCGCGCGTCAGCTCCCGGAAATTCTGAAGGCGCTTCTCGCCGGCGGTTTCAACAAAGAGGAATCGGCGGCCATCATCTACGATGGCACCCTGCCGACGCAGCGAACGTCGGACGGCACGCTGCAGGATCTCGCAGAGATGAAGAACATGCGGACCAAGCCCGCGATTCTCGTCGTCGGCCGCGTGGTGGGGCTCCGCCAGCACCTGCGATGGTTCGATGAGCGCCCGCTCTTCGGCAAGCGCATCGTCATCACGCGATCGCGCGAGCAGGCGGGCGAGCTCGTCGACCTGCTCGAATCACTCGGCGCGGAGCCGATCGAAGCGCCGATGATCCGCGTGGCACCGCCGGATGATTACGGGCCGCTCGACAAGGCTGTCGCCGAGGCAGGCTCCTACGACTGGATCATCTTCACCAGCGCGAATGGCGTCGACTCGTTCATGCGGCGCCTCTCGGCAGCTGACGGCGACATCAGAGATCTCAAGGGCGTCAAGCTCGTCGCGATCGGGCCGGCGACGGCCGAGCGCCTCTCGCGGCACGGTCTGAAGGTCGATCTCGAGCCGGCGGAATCGCGCGCCGAGGCAATCGTGCAGTCGCTGCGCGAGCTGGGCGACATCAACGGCAAGCGGTTCCTCCTTCCGAGGGCGGATATCGCCCGCGAGGTGCTGCCCGAAGAGCTGCGCAAGAGCGGGGCAGACGTCACAGAGGTCGTATCGTACCGAACCGTGCTGGCCGAAATCGAGCGCGAGGGCGATCCGGACATTTACCGCATGCTGCTCGAGAAACGCGTGGACGTCGTGACGTTTACCAGCGCGTCGACCGTGAAGAATTTCGTCCAGATCTTCGGCGCCGAGCAGGCACCCGACCTCCTGAATGCCACCACCGTCGCATCCATCGGGCCGGTGACGGCGGAAGCCGCCGAACGGTACGGGATCAAGACCGCCATCATGCCGAAGGAATACACCATCCCGGCGCTGGTCGACGCCATCGTCGAGCATTTCAAACGTTCGTCGTAAACTAGCCCACATGAATCCAGTCAAGACGGCGCACACGCTGGACCTTGTCCGCCGTTCCCGGCGGCTGCGCCGATCGAGCGGCATTCGCGGCTTCGTGCGCGAAACGCGGCTCTCTGCGGACCAGTTTCTCTATCCGCTTTTCGTGACCACCGGGTCGGGGGTACGGCGCGAAGTGCCGTCGATGCCGGGGGTGTTTCAACTGTCGGTGGACGAGGCCGTCCGCGAAACCGCAGCCGCGCGCGCGGACGGTGTCCCCGGCGTCCTGCTCTTCGGTCTTCCTGCGAAGAAGGACGACATGGGATCGGCCGCGTACGACGCGGATGCGCCGGTTCAGAATGCGGTTCGCGCGATCAAGCGTGCCTCGCCTGACACGGTCGTGGTCACCGACGTCTGCCTTTGCGAGTACACGTCCCACGGTCACTGCGGAGTGCTCGAAGGCCACGACGTCGTGAACGACGCCACCGTCGAACAGCTCGTCAGGGCCGCCGTTTCGCATGCCGCCGCCGGCGCCGACATTGTCGCGCCTTCTGACATGATGGACGGCCGCGTCGGAGCGATTCGAAAGGCGCTGGACGACCGCGGCTTCGAAGGCGTCGCCATCATGTCGTACGCCGCGAAGTATTGTTCCGCGTTCTACGGCCCGTTCCGGGACGCGGCCGATTCCGCCCCGCAGTTCGGGGACCGGCGGACGCACCAGATGGATCCCGCCAACGCCGAAGAGGCGCTGCGCGAGGTCGAGCAGGACATCGACGAAGGCGCCGACATCGTCATGGTGAAGCCGGCGATGCCCTATCTCGATGTGATTCGGCGCGTGAAGGACACGTTCGGCTATCCGACGGCGGCGTATCAGGTGAGCGGCGAGTATTCGATGATCAAGGCCGCCGCCGCGAAGGGCTGGCTCGACGAGCCGCGCGTCATGATGGAATCGCTGACGTCGATCGCGCGCGCCGGAGCCGACATCATCGTCACGTACTACGCGCGAGAAGCCGCACGCGCGCTCGCCGCGAAACGGTCGACAGGCGATGGTCAGTAGTCGGAAGTCGGTAAAGCTCTTCGCCCGCGCCCAGCAGATCATTCCGGGCGGGGTCGACAGTCCCGTGCGCGCCTTCAAGGCCGTCGGCGGAACGCCGCTCTTCATCCGCAGCGCGTCGGGCCCGCACATCACCGATGTCGATGGCCGCACATACATCGATTACGTGATGTCGTGGGGCCCGCTCATTCACGGGCACGCGCCCGGCGGGCTCGTCAAGGCGGTGTGCGCAGCGGCGAAGCTGGGCACGAGCTACGGCGCACCGACCGCGCTCGAAGTCGAGCTCGGGGAGCTCGTCCGTTCGATGATGCCCTCGATGGATCGCGTGCGCTTCGTCAGCTCCGGCACCGAGGCGACGATGAGCGCGGTTCGAGTCGCGAGAGCACACACCCGGCGCGAGAAGATCATCAAATTCGAGGGCTGCTATCACGGGCACGCCGATCAGTTTCTGGTTCAGGCGGGCTCCGGGCTGACCACGCTCGGCGTGCCGACGAGCCCTGGTGTCACGCGCGCCGCGGCCGCCGATACGCTGCTTGCCAGCTACAACGACCTCGCGTCGGTCGAGCGCCTGTGCGAGGCATTTCCCGATCAGATCGCCGCGCTGATTGTGGAGCCGATCGCCGGCAACATGGGTATGGTTCTCCCGGTGCCGCGCTTTCTGCAGGGGCTCCGCGACATCTGCACACGCTATCGAATTCTCATGGTGTTCGATGAAGTCATCTCCGGCTTCCGCGTCGGATCGGGAGGGGCGCAGGAATGGAGCGGCGTCGTGCCTGACCTTACCTGCCTGGGCAAGATTATCGGCGGAGGACTGCCCGTGGGCGCATACGGCGGCCGCGAAGATCTGATGCGGCTCGTATCGCCGTCAGGCCCGGTGTACCAAGCGGGAACGCTGTCGGGTAATCCGCTCGCGATGACGGCCGGCCTCTGGAGCTTGAAGCGCCTCACAAACGGTCTCTACAAGCACCTGGCCGGGCTGGGAGCTCAGCTGGCGGATGGCCTTGCGGACGCCGCGCGTCGAGCGGGCGTCGCTGTTCAGGTGAACGGGATGGGCTCGGCGCTCACCCCGTTCTTCACGGCGAGTGCTGTGCGGAACTACCAGTCCGCGCTTCGCGCGGATACCGCTCGATATGGGGTCTTCTTCAAAGGCATGCTCGCACGCGGGATCTATCTTCCGCCATCGCAGTTCGAAGCCTGGTTCCTGTCAGCCGCCCACACGACGCGTGACGTGGAGAAGACGCTCAAGGCGGCGCGCGACGCGATGAAAGAAGTGGCGAAGCTGGGATAGGGATCACTGGGCGACGTCCAGCGGCGCATCCAGCCGGACTCTGAGCACGGTGCCGGGCGCGAGATCCACTTCGTTCCCTTCGGTCGCCGCAACCGTGCCGCCACCTCCGATGAGAATCCCCGTGAGCGCACCGCGGACGCCGCCGAGAATTCCACCGATGATCGCGCCGACGCCCGCGCCTGCCGCCACTCTTCCGGTGTCTGCCTCGCCCTGCAGCGCCTGCATGACGGTCGCGCGTACGGAGTACGTACGGCCATCGATCGTGAAGCGATCGAACAGGAGGGTGAGCTCGCCCCGGCGATTGACCCCGCGGCTCGCCGGCGTAACGGACTTCACGACGCCGCGCAGAACCGAGCCCGCAGGCACCAGGACACGGCCATTTCGCTCGTAAGGGATGATGGTGGTCGCATCGAATCGGTCTTCGACGCTGGCGGTTCCGGAATTGAGGCGCGACTGGAGCCGCACGTCGAACTCGGTACCGACGGGTATTTCGGTCGCGCTGATCCTGCTGTCGTTCGTCGAGGGACGCGAAGACGCCGCGCGTGCAGGCTCGCCGCGCGCTTCGCTCCGCAGCCGGTCGATGCGGTCGCGCAAATCGGCGTACTCCGCGCGCGGCACCTGCGACTCTTTCCGCAACTTCACCTTGAGATAAATCACTTCATCGCGCAGGTCGTCGAGCTCGCCCTCGAGGGACTCTGCGAGGCGCGCGTCGCGTCCACGCAGCTTCGCCAGGTCGGCGCTCGCGTCGAAGACGTTGTCCTGCAGGCGCTGAATGTCGGCTGCGGTCAGCGGTCCCTGGGCTCCAGCGGATATCGCCAACCCCATTACCAGTGCAGCGGCAACGACGAATGGCCTCATATTCCCTCTGCCCTCTTCCCTCTGCCCTGTCAGCGTCAGTTCCGCCACGGCATCAGGCGTTCGAAGATGGGTATCCGCGTCAGATCGTTGTAGATGACCGTCACCATCAACATCATCAGCGCGGCGAACCCGACAAGGAACATCTTCTCTTTGACACGCATGCTGAAGTCGCGGCGCGCGAGCCCTTCGAGGGCCATGATGGTGATATGCCCGCCGTCGAGCACCGGGATCGGCAGGAGATTGAGGATCCCGAGGTTCAGGCTGATCATGGCCATCAAGCCAAAGAGCGCCGCCCATCCCTGCTGCGCTTGCTCGCCGGACAACTGCGCGATCGCCAGAGGGCCCATCAGCTGGCGCGTCGATGTCTCGCGGGTGATGAGCTGGCCGATCGTCATGAAAATCAGACCGGCCGAATCGTAATTGTGCTTGAGGCTCATCCCGAGCGCATCGAGCGGGCCGGGCTTGATGATCGTGACGTCCTCGCCGATGCTGATCCCGATGCACCCAGCCCCTGTCGGGAGCGACGGACACCGGCCTGTGTTCGCTTCGGGAACGATCGACAGGTCCTGCTCGACGC
>JANNJO010000025.1:0-18848 GCA_031395755.1 Acidobacteriota bacterium | reverse complement strand
AGCGCATCGACCAGTTTCTGGCATCGAGGGGGATCGCCGCCACCGGCGCTGCCTCGATCGTGGCGTCCGGCGTTAACCGGACCGAAGGCAGCCGGACCGATCGACCCGCCGAGTTCGTGTGCGAAGCGGACGTCCGACAGGCCGTCCGCTCGGGACAGAAGATCCTGCTCGACAGCCGCACGATCGTGACCCCGGCGGCGCGCGACCTGGGGGAGGAACAAAAGGTCTTCGTTGATGCGCGATAGTACATTTTTGGTCGCGCGATCACATTCCTGTTACTGCTGACGTGGTTGGACTTAGCCGTTGACCAACCCCTAAACGGCGTGTTACGCTCCGTTCGACTTACCCAGCTGAATACAGACGAATGACCTTGCGAAACCTGCTGCCTGTGGCAGCTGCTTTTGGCGTGAGTATGTCGCTCGTGGGATGCGGCAGCGTTCTGAAGCCTGTCCAGACGACGGCTACGCCTCCTGCTGCCCCGCTGGCCGTCGTCCGTGAAACCCCTCTGGAGCCTGTCCACGATCCCGTTGCAGATTTAATCGCCGAATCGCAGCGGCACTTCAGCGCCGGCGAGCGTGAGCTTGGGCTCGGCCATCTCGAGCAGGCGAAAGTCTCGTTCGACCTCGCTGTCGACGTCCTGTTGACGTCGTCGTACGGGGCGCGATCGGACACGAGAATCCGGCAGCATTTCGACCGCCTCGTCGAGCGCATCAGCGCGCACGAAATCACGGCGCTCGCACAGGGCGACGGCTTCGTGGAGAAAAAAACCGAGCCCGCCTCGATCGACGAGCTGCTCGCGATTTCGACCTTCGATCCCCCGGCGGCGACCACAGCCACGCAGACGGCGGTGGAGAGCGATCTCAGCCGGACGCGCCACGACGTCGATATTCCGCTCAACCGCAGAGTGCTCTCATATATCGAGCTTTTCCAGGGCAACCTGCGGGAGTTCATCTTCGAAGGCCTCCTCCGCGGCTCAAAGTACCTGCCGTTCATTCAGGAGGAATTCCGCGCCCAGGGGCTACCCCTCGATCTCGCGTACATCCCCCTGATTGAAAGCTCGTTCAAGAACACCGCGCGATCGCGCGTAAAGGCGCAGGGTATGTGGCAGTTCATGCGGATGACCGGCCTCGAGCACGGCCTCACGCAGGACTGGTACATCGACGAGCGGTCGGACCCGGAGAAGGCCACCAAGGCCGCGGCGCAGTACCTCAAGTCGCTGGGCAAGATGTTCGGCAGCGACTGGCATCTCGCCATGGCGTCGTATAACGGCGGGCCAGGCCGCGTGCAGCGCGCCATCAGGCGATCGGGCCAGAAGGATTTTTGGAACCTGACGGCGAGCTCGCGTTACCTGCCGCGCGAAACGCGCGAATACGTGCCGATGATTCTCGCGGCGATCGTCATCGCCAAGAACCCGGCGCAGTACGGCTTTGATTTCGAACCGCAGTTGCCGCTGGCTTACGAAAAGGTTCAGATCACCGACCCGATTGACCTGCGGCTCGTCGCCGAGTGGACCAACGCCCCGATCGCGGACATCGAGACGCTGAACCCCGAGCTGCGCCGCTGGACCACTCCCGTGCGCTCGCCGAAGTACGAGATCAAGGTGCCAGTAGGCACCGGCGATGCATTCCGGGCGCGGCTGGCCGAGACCCCGGCCGAAAACCTGAACGCCTTCCAGTGGCACTCCGTGAAGAGCGGTGAATCGCTGCTCACGATTGCGAGGAAGCTGAAGGTGAAGCAGGCGGATCTGGCGGAGGCGAACTCGATGTCGCTGCGCTCACGAGTCAAGCCGGGCCAGCGCCTCATCATTCCGCGCGCGCCGACGACGCTGCTGGCGGCGCGACTCGATAATCCGGCCCCCGAAGCGGCGCTGGCGGAATCGCGGCCTGTGGTCTCGCAGAAGGCGTTGCTCGAGTCTCCGCTGGCCCGCACGCCCGTCGAGCCGGTCGAGCCGCAGAGGGTGGTCTACCGCGTCAAGCGCGGCGACACGCTCTTCTCCATCGCGAAGCTCTACAACACGACGGTCGATGCCCTGAAATCCTGGAACATCCGCACGGTTCGCGGCAACCGGATCAACATCGGCGATCGGCTCACGATCTTCGCCGCCCGCACCGCCAACTGACACACGAAGATGCGCGGGCCTGACGTGGGTATGCTCTCCGCATGATTCAGGGCGCACGGTACGTCCATACAAACCTGATTGCGCGCGACTGGCGACGCCTGTCTGAGTTCTATCAATCGGTGTTGGGCTGCGTGTTCGTGCCGCCTGAGCGCCACTACTCTGGCGGCGCGCTTGAAGCCGGAACTGGCGTGCGCGGCGCGAACCTCGACGGCGTGCACCTGCGACTGCCTGGCGGCGGCGACAAGGGCCCCACGCTGGAGATTTTCAGCTATTCGCGCGCAGTCCATGGCCCGGCCCCAGCTGTGAACAGACCAGGGCTTGGTCACTTGGCGTTCGCTGTGGATTCCGTGTCTGACGCGCGAGCGGAAGTGCTGGCCGCCGGTGGAAATGCAATCGGCGAAATCGTCGCGCTGACGACGCCGACGGGCCGCACCGTTACGTGGTGTTACGTAACGGACCCGGAAGGGAACGTGGTCGAGCTGCAGTCTTGGAATTGAAGTCGCGCCCTAATCCCTAATCCCTAACCTAATCCCTAATCGCTGAGTTTACGCCGTTTTCGACGCCGCTTCCCCGCCCGGGAGGGTCCGCGAGCGGAGCTGCTTGATGCCCTGCTCGATGCGCTCCGCCAGCTCGCGCTCGCGCTGCAGCGACGTGAGCGTGTTCTGCGCCTCCTGCGTGATGAAGTCGACGCGCGCCAGCTTTTCCGAGAGGTGATCGACCAGTGATTTCTGCTCGCCGAGCGTTTCGAGGTTCAGCCGGACATCGGCCAGCAGGTTGGTGATCATCTGCGTCTTCGCTTCAACCTCGTCGACCAGTTTCCTGCGCGCCATGATGAGACCGAGCTTCTCTTCGGTCTGGTCGATGTGCGAGAGCACTTCGTCGACGCTGTTCTTGATGGCAGCCACGTCGGCGCGGTGTTCGGAGACATACTGCAGGTCGGCCTTGCTGCGCGCGCCGATCTGGTGGACGTGCTCAACCTCGGCCTTCACCGCGCTGATCACGCCCTCGCGGCTTGCGATGACTTCGATCTGCTTGTCGACATGATCGGTGAGCTGCTTGAGCTCGGTGATGCGGGTCTCGAAGGCGCCGATTTTCTTCTCGGCGAATACGAGCTGCGACCGCCGCTGCTCGAGCTGCTTGAACATCGTCTCCACGCGCTTGAGCTGATCGTCGGACGCCTCGATATGCGCCGCCGTGTCGCGCTGACGCGCCTGGATACGCGCGAGCTCGCCGAGCAGCTCTTCCTTGATCGACGCCGAGCGCGTGAGCTCGTCCGACATGCTCTGCATCTGGCGCTGGCGCTCGGTGACCTCGCCTGACATCTGACGCATCACTTCGAGCATGCTCGTCAGGCGCGATTCCTGTTCGGAGATCACACCGTCTTCGCGCTGCACGCCCTTCAGCCGCGTGAACGCCTTCTCGAGTTCCGAGCGCAGCATCGACAGCTGAGCCGTCATCGGCAATAGCTTGTGCTGGAGCGCGTTGACGCCGTCCAGTTTCTGCTGAGCGTCGCCGACAAGGGCGCCGACGGTGTCGATCTGCGTCTTGATAGTGTCGACTTCGGCGCGGCGCGAGAGCTGATCGCCCAGCTTGCGCTCCACGTCGGCCAGAACGCCGTTCAGGCCGTTGATGCGCGCTTCCACCTGCTCCACGAAGCCGAGGCGCGCCGCCACGCGAGTGAGCTGTCCGTCGAGCTCGCCCGCCAGCTCGCCCACGCGCGTCGCCTTCTGTGTGCCTTCTTCGATGAGGCCGAACTTCGACTGGATGGCGTCCATCTTCGCTTCGATCTCCGGCACACGGCCGTTCAGCAGCGTCACGCGTTCGATGAAGCCTTCCAACCCCGCCCTGTCCGAGCTGAGTTTGTCGCGAAGCTGCGCGGCTTCGGCGTACGACTTGTGGAACTCGATGATTTCCTTCTTGAGCCCCTCGAGATCGCGCCGGCTCTGATTGAGCGCCACCAGCTGCGAGTTGGTGCGCTTCGACAACTCATCGACCTGGTCGAGCCTGGTGTGCAACGCCTCGAGCGCATCCTGCTTCCTGTTGAGCTCGTCGCCCTGCGTGAAGAGCTCCTGGAAGCGCTTCGCCAGGGCGTCCACGCGCTGATTGAGCTGCGTGAGGTTCTTGTCTTTGGCCGCGAGCGATTCCATCCGCCCCTCGACCTCGCCCACGGACCCTTGGAGCACGCGCAGCCGCTGGTCGAACCCTTCGAACTCCTTCTTCTCGATCCCCAGCTTTTCGACGTGGCCGCGGATCGACTCGTTGAGCGCCTGGCCCTCCCTCTCGACTCGCGTCATTTCGCGTACGAGCTCGTCCTTCGACTGCGTCGCGCTGTCGAGCTGGCTGGTCGTCTCGGCTGCGAGCTTCTCCATGCGTGCGAGATTCTCTTCCGTTCGGGTAATCTGCTTGTTGCCTTCGTTCAGCTTCGCAATCTGGGAATCCATCGCCCACACCATTTCGTTGAGGCGGTTGGCCTCGACCATCGCGTGGTCGATGGTGTGCTTCTGGCTCTCGAGCGCTTTCGCTTTATGGGTGACGTGCTCGGCGAGCGCGTTGAGCGACCCCAGGCGCTCTTCGGTGTTCTTGCTGAGCTCATGAAGCTGCGCGAGCGGGCCGAGACGCTTCTCGACGTCCTTCACCGCCTCCATCGTCGCGCCGCTGTCTTCACGCGCTTCGCGCACCGCCTCGCGGATGCGGGCGTAGTCCTGGCCGAGGATCGTGGCGGACGCGCGAACCTGGTCGAGATCGGTCTTCAGGCTGCTTGCCTGGTCGAGCGAGACCTTGAGATCACCCTGGGTCTGCCGCAGCTGCGCTCGGAGGTCTTCCAGCGACGCGCGCTCCTTCTTCAGCGTCTCAAGGCTGGCCTGCGTTTCGAGGGTCTGGGAGGACAGCTGCTTGACAGCCTCGCGATGCTTCTGAAGGTCGCCTTCCGGACCGACCACGCGCTCGGCGGCCTGCTGCGCCCCTCGTACGCTCTCGACGAGACTCGTGATCTTCGTGTCGACGTCCTCCATCGCCTTCGTGCGGTCGTCGAGGGAATTGAGACGCCGCGCGAGCTCGTCGACTTTACCGGTTGTGCCCGTCGCGATCTTGTCGGCCAGCTCGAGCGCTTTGTTGGTCTGGGTCAGCTTGGCGGACCGCATCGAAACCTGGGTGAGCATCTCGGCGAGCGCACCGCGCTCTTCCTTTGCCGAGTTGATCAAGGCCTGAAGCTCGTCGGCTGCCGACTTCTGCGCTTTTTTTGCTGCCGACCCGATTCCGAATGCGTCCAACATGATCTTCTCCAGTTGCTGCTGAGTGGCCGGAAAAACGCGTAGGATAAGCCTTTAGCGGTCGGGTTGCAAATCCTGCGGCGGTCCGGTGCTGGTCAAATGGCAGTTCTTTCAACGCGTGGGATGCACGCTGCCAAAAATATCGGGTTTTCATGGGTTTGCCCATAGGGCCTTCGGGAGAAACATTTGCAGCGCGAGCGGCCGTGCTGGCCAGCCTGCGAAGCGCTGCGGTCCTGGGCGTCGATGCCCTGCCTGTTTTCGTCGAGGTCGATGTGTCGCTCGGACTGCCGGTGTTTACGATGGTCGGGCTCCCGGACACCAGCGTCCGGGAGAGTCGCGACCGGGTCCGTACGGCGATTCGCAACTCGGGGTTCGAATTCCCAAGCCATCGCGTGACCGTGAACCTCGCGCCGGCCGATGTCCGCAAGGCGGGCGCGTCCTACGATCTTCCCATCGCGCTCGGTATCCTCGCTGCCACCGGCGTGATCGAACCTCGGCACGTGGAGGGGGTTGTGCTGCTCGGCGAACTCTCGCTCGATGGATCGATCCAACCGATTCGCGGCGTGCTGCCGGTTGCCATCGCGGCACGCCGCGAGGGAAAAACGGCCATCCTTTTACCGCGCGCGAACGCGCAGGAAGCCTCCGTCGTCGAAGGGCTGAAGGTGCTTCCGGTGGACTCGCTGGTTGAGGCGGTGGAAGCGCTCAATGCCGACCTTGCTCATGTCGCCGACCCGCCGCGTCGTGCGCAAGTGCCGTGTCGTGCGGACATTACGCTCGAATCCGAACCCGACTTCGCGGACGTCGTCGGACAAGGCATGGCGAAACGTGCGCTCGAGATCGCCGCGGCAGGCGGCCACAACGTGCTGCTCATCGGCGCCCCCGGCGGCGGCAAAACGATGATGGCGAGGCGGCTGGCGGGCGTGCTGCCGCCGCTCGACTTCGACGAGGCGCTCGACTGCACGTCGGTCCACTCCGTGGCGGGAACGCTGCCTCCCGGAACCGCGCTCATGCATCAGCGTCCGTTCCGGGCGCCACACCACACGATTTCAGAAGTGGCGATGGTGGGCGGCGGCTCATTGCCCCGCCCAGGAGAGATCAGCCTCGCGCACAACGGCGTCCTGTTTCTCGACGAGCTTCCCGAATTCGATCGACGTGTCCTCGAAGCGCTGCGACAACCGCTCGAGGAAGGGCGCGTCACAGTGGCGCGCGCCGCGCGCACGTCGGCCTTCCCCGCCCGCTTCATGCTGATCGCCGCGATGAATCCGTGTCCGTGCGGATTTCGCGGCGATCAGCGGCGCGCCTGTCGATGCTCGGCGCCTCAGATCGAACGGTATGCGGGCAGAATCTCGGGTCCACTTCGCGATCGCATCGATCTCGTCGTCGAAGTGCCCGCCATCGGATCGACGACTCGGGTGGCCGACGCCGAACCGTCTTCCGCGATCCGCGATCGAGTGCGGTCGGCGCGAGCGCACCAGCGAGCGCGGTTTGGCGGGCCGAGGTTGAACAGGCAACTGGAAGGCGCCGAGCTTCGTGAGCATTGCGCGCTCACGGCGTCCGGAACGGCCCTCCTGGAGACCGCCATCCAGCGCTTCTGCCTCAGCGCCCGCGGATGCGATCGCGTTCTGCGAGTGAGCCGGACGATCGCCGATCTGGCAGGCTTGGAAGCCATCGCCCCGGCTCACGTCGCTGAAGCCGTTCAGTACCGCTTTGTTTTCGCCTGATGTTCGCTCTCTAAACTTCTGGCTATCCCCTGTCGATATTATGTTAAAGTCCTCGTGCCTTTCGGTTTGCACACGTGAGGCTCCCCCAAAGCTCCAAGTAGCGGTCCGGTCAAGTCCAGACACACGTACGTTTAAACGTATTCGAAGGATTAATGTCGAAACGCTACACGATTGTGCTCGCAGACCGTTCAACCGGCTCCGTTCGCCGGTTCACCATCCGTCTGCGTCCCTTTGCCGTGGCTCTCGCGGCCTTGCTCGCCCTGCCCGTCCTCGTAGGAATGGGGCTGAGGCTGAGCGCAACCACCGAAGTCAATCATCTTCGCAGCTCGAACACGACCCTCGAGCAGGAAAACACCAGCTTCCGCGAAGCGACAGGCGCGCTGACGGCTCAGATCGAGTCGCTGCAGTCGGCCATCACCGAGCTTGGCGATCGCGCGCGTCTCGACCCGATTTCCGCGGGGGCGATGGAAAAACTCCCGGCGGTCGTGAAGAACCGCGCGGTCGGCGGCACGTCAGCCGCCGGCGCGAGCGCCATGCTGACCCCGGAAGTCCACACCGCGTCGGTCTCTTCGCTCGACCAGACCTTCACGATGCTCCGCAACGTGCTCGGCAGCCTCGAGGGGCATCTCAGCATTGTGCGGCGCAACGTCGAGAAGCGCGAGTCGCTGATGAACGCGACGCCGTCAATCTGGCCCGTTCACGGCTGGTTGTCGGCTGGTTTCGGCATGCGCTCGGATCCCTTCACGGGTGGCCGGGATTTTCACCCGGGGCTCGACATTTCTGCTGAACGCGGCACGCCGATCCTGGCGACTGCGGACGGCAAGGTTGAAGTGGCCGCTCCCAACGGCGACTACGGTAATCTGGTCGTCGTCAATCATGGTTACGGTCTCGTGACCCGTTACGGCCACCTGTCGAAGTTCGCTGTCTGGCATGGCCGCGACGTGAAGCGCGGCGACGTCCTCGGCTATGTCGGCGCAACCGGCCGCGCGACTGGCCCGCACCTTCACTACGAAGTGCTCGCCAACGGCCAGCTGATCAATCCCCTCCAACTTCTGACCGGTAAATCCGCCCAGGACTAAGTCCGGGCCAATAAAGGTCGCTCAGGGGCTGTGGTAGAATCGTCGGATTACCTCCGGATAGATTCCCCATGCTGGGCACTCTCCTCGCAAAAGTCATCGGAACCCAGAACGAACGCGAACTGAAACGTTTGCGCCCGCTCGTCGACAAGGTCAACGCCTTGGAGCCGGCCCTCAAGCAGCTTGCAGACGAGCAGCTTCGCGCCAAAACGCCAGAGTTCCGCGAACGGCTCGCCAAGGGCGAGGCGCTGGCAGACCTGCTCCCCGAGGCATTTGCCGTCGTCCGCGAGGCAGGCCGCCGCGTTCTCAACATGCGTCACTTCGACGTGCAGCTGCTCGGCGGCTCGGTGCTGCACAGCGGCGCCATCGCCGAGATGAAGACCGGCGAAGGCAAGACGCTGGTCGCCACGCTTCCTGCCTATCTGAATGCGCTCGAAGGCAAAGGCGTCCACGTCGTCACCACGAACGATTACCTGGCGCGCCGCGACTCGGAATGGATGGGCAAGATATATCGATTCCTGGGGATGAGCGTTGGCGTCATCCAGCACGATCTGAACGACGCCGAGCGGCAGAAGGCCTACGCCGCCGACATCACCCACGGGACGAACAATGAGTTCGGCTTCGACTACCTGCGCGACAACATGAAGTTCGAGCTGTCGCAGTACGTCCAGCGCGGACACCATTTCGCGATTGTGGACGAAGTCGACAGCATCCTCATCGACGAGGCGCGGACGCCGCTGATCATCTCCGGGCCTGCAGAAGCCTCAACCGACCTCTACTACGAAGTCGATCGCATCATCCCGAAGCTGAAGGCCGGCGCCAAGACCAAGGGCGACACGAAGGCCGAAGAGCGCGAGGCGCTCGAAGCGACCGGCGACTACATCGTCGACGAGAAGCACAAGACCGTGACGCTGACCGAAAGCGGGATGCAGGCAGCCGAGAGGCACCTGGTGCATCGGCTGAACGGCGGGCACTTGTATGACATGGAGAATGCGCACATCAAGCACCATGTCGAGCAGGCGCTGCGCGCGCACGCGATCTTCAGGCTCGACGTCGACTACATGATCAAGGACGGCGGGGTCGTGATCGTCGACGAGTTCACAGGCCGCCTCATGCCCGGCCGCCGCTGGAGCGACGGCCTCCATCAGGCCGTTGAAGCCAAGGAGAAAGTGAAGATCGAGCGCGAGAACCAGACGCTCGCCACGATTACCTTCCAGAACTATTTCCGCAAGTACAAGAAGCTGTCCGGCATGACCGGCACAGCAGATACCGAAGCGGAAGAGTTTGCCAAGATCTACAAGCTCGACGTCATCGTGATTCCGCCGAACAGGACGCTGAAGCGGGTGGAAGAGCCGGATTCGATCTACCGGACCGAGGTGGAGAAATCCGATGCGATCGTGAACGACATCCTTGCGAATCAGGAAGCCGGGCGGCCCGTGCTCGTCGGTACGGTCTCGATTGAGAAATCAGAAAAACTGTCCTCGAAGCTGAAGCGACGCGGCATCAAGCACGTCGTGCTGAACGCGAAGTATCACGCGCAGGAGGCCGAGTTCGTCGCCCAGGCGGGCCGCAAAGCCACCGTGACGATCGCCACCAACATGGCGGGACGCGGCACCGACATTCTGCTCGGGGGCAATCCGGAGTTCATGGCCCGCCAGCAGCTGCTCGGTGAGCAGAAGGCCGAGCGCCTGCCGAAGGGCGAGGAGCGCTTCACCGACGACGAAGAATTCGTCCACTTCTACCACCTGGACGGCTTCTATCGAGCGCCGCGCGCCGATTGGGACCGCGTGTTCAATCATTTCAAGGCCCAGACCGAGGCCGAGCACACGGAGGTGGTCGACGTCGGAGGACTACACATCATCGGCAGCGAGAGACACGAAGCGCGCCGAATCGACAACCAGCTGCGAGGGCGGGCGGGGCGCCAGGGAGACCCGGGGTCCTCCAGGTTCTACATGTCGCTCGAGGACGACCTGATGCGGATCTTCGGATCCGATCGCATCGCCGGCCTGATGCAGCGCCTCGGCATGGAAGAGGGCGTCCCTATCGAGCACGGCATGGTCACGAAAGCCATCGAGCGCGCGCAGAAGCAGGTGGAAGCGCAGAACTTCGGCACGAGAAAGCATCTCCTCGAGTACGACGACGTGATGAACAAGCAGCGCGAGAACATCTATGCGCTGCGTCGCGAAGTGCTCGAGGGCAAGGTCCGCGTCGAGGACGAAGAGGCGGAAGAGGTCAACCAGGTCGATACGCGCGCATATCTGATGATGCTCGCCGGGGACATTCTCGACGATGCCATCGAGGCGTACGCGGACAAGGAGCTGGATGCCGAGGAATGGGACCTCGACGCGCTGAAGCTGGACATGTCGCGGGTCTTCGGGCTCGATGCAGGCGACTACATCAGCCTCGACCTCAACGACAAGGGCGCGGAAGAGATTAGAGAGGCCCTGTGGGAGCGCATCGTCAAGAAGTACGAAACGAAGGAACAGAGCCTCGGATCGGATCTCCTGCGGAACGTCGAGCATCAGTTCATGCTGCAGATTGTCGATACGCAATGGAAGGATCACCTCTACAGCCTCGACCACCTCAAGGAAGGCATCGGGCTCCGCGGATACGGCCAGAAGGACCCGCTCGTCGAGTACAAGCGCGAGAGCTTCGAGCTCTTCCAGGACATGAAGCGCCGGATCGACGAGGAGATGGTTCGCACCCTGTGGAGCATTCGGATCGATACCGAGCAGGGTGCGCCGCCAACACGGCCGCCCCGACGTGCGGCAACACCGATTATTCTGAATGAGCCCAATGCCGAGCCGGGCGGCGTATTCGCGGCACCCCCCCGTTCGGTGGTGGCGCCGCAGGCGCTGCCCTCCCGCGCAGCACCGCCCAGGGTCGGCGGCGACGATGCGCCCGTGCACACCGTCCGTCGCGACGAGCCGAAGGTGGGCCGAAACGATCCCTGCCCGTGCGGCAGCGGAAAGAAGTACAAGAAGTGTCACGGAGCGGCTGCATAGGAGACCACATGGAAACCAGGAACGCTTCGTCCATCCTTCAGCTCGGTGCGGTAGACCTGATAACCGACCTCCCCACTGCCCTGACGTTTGACGATGTGCTTCTGGTGCCGAGACATTCCACCGTCGTGCCGAGCCAGGTCGACGTCACGAGCCGCTTCACCCGGAACATTCACCTCAACGTTCCGCTCGTCAGCGCAGCGATGGACACGGTGACCGAGTCGGGCCTGGCGATCGCGATGGCGCAGCACGGCGGCATTGGCGTCATCCATAAGAATCTTTCCATCGAAGAGCAGGCATCGGAAGTCGATCGCGTGAAGCGATCAGAGAGCGGCATGATCGTCAACCCGATCACCTTGTCGCCCGAACACCGCATCTTCGAGGCGCTCGAGTTGATGAACAAGTACCGGATTTCTGGCGTGCCGATCACGGAGGGCGGCGCGAAGGAAGGACGGCTGGTCGGGATTCTCACCAATCGCGATCTCCGCTTCGAGGCCAACGTCGATCGCCCGATTTCCGCGGTGATGACGCGCGAGAATCTGATCACGGTCCCTGTCGGCACCACGCTGGACGCGGCCAGGGAAATTCTGCACCGCCACAAAGTCGAGAAGCTGCTCGTCGTCGATCGGGACTTCAAGCTGAAGGGCCTGATTACCGTCAAGGACATTCAGAAGCAGATCAAGTATCCAAACGCCTCCAAAGACAGCCTGGGGCGCCTGCGTGTCGGCGCCGCCATCGGGATTGCGCGCGATACGCCCGATCGCGCCGCGGCGCTGGTGGCGGCGCACGTGGACGTCGTCGTCATCGACACTGCGCACGGCCACTCACAGGGCGTCCTCGACATGGTGGAGCGTATTCGCCGCGAGCACCCGAGCATCGACTTGATTGCCGGCAATGTGGCCACCGCCGAGGCGACCGACGCGCTGATCGAGCGCGGAGTGGACGCCGTGAAGGTCGGCATCGGAGCGGGCTCGATCTGCACGACGCGGGTCATTGCGGGCATCGGTGTCCCGATGATCACGGCAGTGATGGAGTGCGCGCGCGCCGCTGCCGCTCACGATGTTCCGGTGATTGCCGATGGCGGCATCCGCTTCTCGGGGGACATCACCAAAGCCATCGCCGTCGGCGCCAGCTCCGTGATGATCGGCAATTTGTTTGCGGGAACCGATGAAAGCCCGGGCGAGCTCATCTTGTATCAGGGTCGCAGCTTCAAGGAGTATCGCGGCATGGGATCGATCGGGGCCATGCGCCGAGGCAGCCGCGATCGGTATTTCCAGGATGAATTCGAGCTCGAGTCGGACAAGGGCGCGCAGGAAAAGCTGGTGCCTGAAGGCATCGAAGGCCGCGTCGCGCATAAAGGCAGCGTCGCGTCGATGGTCCATCAGTTGGTCGGTGGGCTGCGTGCCGGTATGGGTTATTGCGGCTGCGCGAACATCCCGGCGCTTCAGAAGGAGGCGCGTCTCATCAAGATCACGGCGGCCGGCTTCCGCGAAAGCCACGTCCACGATGTGACGATCACGAAAGAGGCGCCGAACTACCGATCAGAATAATTCGCCGGGTATCCCCGCCGGCGTCTTCAATCCTCACGGTCACGCTGCCGTCGATGGAGCGCGGCAGGCGCTCGGCCCATTCGACCGCCATCACCCCCCCGGCCGCGAGCTCCTCTAATCCCAGGTCATCCACGGCGGCTGCATCGTCGAGCCGGTAGAGATCCACGTGGGTGAGCGGCACTCGGCCGCGGTAGTGCTGAACCAGCACGAACGTCGGGCTCGAGACCTCACCGGGATCGATGCCCAGGCCGGAGGCGAGGCCACGAACAAATGCCGTCTTCCCCGCTCCCAGATCGCCGTGCAGCAACACACACGTCCCCGGCTGCAGCGTGCGCGCCAGCTTTTCCGCGAGTGCGAATGTTTCCTGCTCGGATTGGGTGACGAACGTCTCAGGACTCGCCATTGGAGGGCTTCACGCGGCGGCGAGCCGTCAGCTCGAGCACGGCATCGCCCAGATGAGCGGCCAGGTCGCCGGCTGTCATCGCCACTTCGCCTTCGTCGGCTTCGGTCAGGTCGCCGGCGAGCGCGTGCAGATACACGGCAATCTTGCAGGCCGCCTCTGCATCGAGCAGCTGGGCGAGCCAGGCGGCGAGCACACCGCAGAGCACGTCCCCGGTTCCGCCTGTGGCCATGCCGGGATTGCCCAAAGGGTTGATGAACACCTTCCCGTCCGGCGTGGCGATCAACGTGCGATATCCCTTGAGCACGACGTAGATCTGGTGCTGCACGGCGAAATCGCGTGCGACATCGAGACGGCTGGCCTGCACTTCCTCCACCGAGGTGTTTGCCAGCCGCGACATCTCGCCCGGATGCGGCGTGATAATGATGGGGCGCGAACCCGTGCCTGTCTGCAGCACATCTGGATCCGACGCGAGCGCGTTGAGCGCATCCGCGTCGAGCACGAGCGGGCTCTCGCTTTTCCGCACGAGGTCCTGGACGAAGACCGTCACGTCGGGGCCCGTTCCCAGGCCGGGCCCTACGGCAATCACGTCCTGTTCGGAATCGAGAATCGTCTGCAGCGCGCTTGCGGCGACCAGGCCCTCGGAGGTTTCGTCAAGCGGGACGGTCATGTACTCCGCGGCCATCGCTGCGAGAATCGGCTGGGAGCTCTTCGGTGTCGCGAGGCTGATCAGGCCCGCTCCGGAGCGCAACGCGCCCACGGCGGCCAGGTGGGCGGCGCCCGTCTTGCCGCGAGACCCCGCAACAATCAGCACGCGCCCATAATCGCCCTTATGTGAATCCGATTCCCGGGGCTGAATAATTTCGCGCATAGCCTGGCGCGTCAGCAGCTCGAGTCGCGGTCCTGCCAGATTGTTGATGACCTCGGGCGGAATTCCGATATCGGCAACGACGATGCTGCCGGCCTGCGATTCTCCCGGAGGCAGCACGAGCGGAAGCTTGGGCGCGGCAAGCGTGACGGTCATCGTCGCGCGAATGCATTCACCGATCGGCTCTGCGTGATCGGCGGACAACCCGCTGGGCAGGTCGATGGCGATCACCGGAAGGCCCGATGCATTGACGTCGGCCGCGACGGTCTCCATCATGCCGGCGAGCGGCGATTTGAGCCCCGTTCCAAAAATCGCATCGATGATGAGATCGCATTGCGAGATCTCGGAAAAGTGGAGGTCCCAGGTCTGCTCGTCGGAGATCTCGACGGCCGTCAGCCCGAGGCGGCCAAGGATTTCAAGGTTCAGCCGTGCGTCGCCCTTGATGGCGGTCATCGTGGCGATGACAAACACGGAGACCTCGACGCCCCGCTGATGCAGCGTGCGCGCGACGACGAACCCGTCGCCGCCGTTGCTGCCGGGGCCGCACAGCACGGCGACAAATTTGTCCGTCAGATCGTCGTATGCCGCTTCGAGCGCCGCGACGACCTGGCGCCCGGCGTTCTCCATCAGGACCATCGACGGAATTCCAATGTCTTCGATGGTCTGCCGATCGGCGTCCCGCATCTGAGCGGCATTCAGGACACGCATTTGCGGTAACTTTAACATAAGCAATACAGTCGGCAGTCGGCAGTCGTCGGTCAGCAGTCGAGGAGTTATGAGCGCAATCGTCAACGTCAACGGAGCGATCACGGATGACCGTCACGCGGTTGTGTCCGTGTTCGATCACGGCTTTCTGTATGGCGAGGGGGTCTACGAGACGTTGCGCACCTATCACCAGCGGCCGTTTCTGCTGGAGCGCCATCTGCAGCGTCTTCGCAAATCCGCAGGGATGATGGCGCTGGACGTGCCGATGGCGGACGCACAGCTGGGCGATCGCATCGCGCACACCGTGAAGCACGCAACGCCGCTCTCGCCAGCCGGAATCGAGTGGTACATCAGAGTGCTGTTGACTCGCGGTGTCGGAGAGCTGTCGTACGATCCGGCGGCGACGCCCACACCATCGGTCGTCATCATCGTGAAGCCGCACGTGGATCCGCCAGCCGAGCTCTACACGGTGGGCGTTCGCGCGATTGTGTCGTCGATCGTGCGCAACCATCCCGGCACCGTCAATCCCATGATCAAATCGAACAACCTGATGAACAACGCCCTGGCCATGCAGGAAGGGATCAGGCGAGGAGCGTTCGAGGTGATCATGCGGAACTACCAGGGGGAGCTCACCGAGTGCTCGATGTCGAACCTGTTCGTCGTCAAGGACGGTGCCGCTCTCACACCGCCGCTCAGTGCCGGACTGCTGCCGGGCATCACGCGGGAATTCGTCTTCGAGCTTGGAAACAACACGGGGGTGCCGGTGCGGGAAGCGACGCTGCGGGACGATGATTTATTCAGTGCGGAAGAGGCGTTTCTGACGGGAACGACCAGAGAGATCATGCCCATCGTCAGGGTGGACGATCGGAATATCGGATCGGGATTGCCCGGCCCTGTGACGAAGCGGCTGCACGCCGAGCTCCGGAAACGTGTTGCCGAGATCTAGGCCGGCTCGGGGGTCCCGTACTCCGCCGTGTCGGGGCAGGCGCAGATGAGGTGTCTGTCGCCGTAGGCGTTGTCGATGCGGCCGATCGGCGGCCAGAACTTGTCGGCCTTCACAAATGGCAGCGGAAACGCCGCCTGCTCGCGGCTGTAGGCGTGCGTCCAGGTGTCGCTCGCGACCGCGGCTGCCGTGTGCGGAGCGTGTTTCAGCACGTTGTCCCGCCGATCGGCCTTGCCGTCGACAACCTCCTGAATTTCCCGCCGGATGGCGATCATCGCTTCGCAGAAACGGTCGAGCTCTTCCTGCGACTCGCTCTCGGTTGGCTCGATCATCAGCGTGCCCGCCACGGGGAACGACACGGTAGGCGCGTGGAATCCGTAGTCCATCAGACGCTTCGCGACGTCGAGCTCTTCGACGCCAGAGTTCTTGAAGCGGCGTAGATCGAAAATCATCTCGTGCGCGACGGTGCCGTTCGGGCGCGTGTAGAGCACGTCGTAGTGAGACTCGAGCCGCTTCTTGATGTAATTGGCGTTCAGGATGGCGTGCTTCGTGGCGTTGGTCATGCCTTCGCCGCCCAGCATCCGGATGTAGCCGTAGGAGATCAGCAGGATGCTCGCCGATCCCCAGGGCGCGGCAGATACCGGACGAATCGCGTCGGGTCCCCCGACGCGCACCACGGGATGGCCTGGGAGGAACGGCACGAGATGCGCCGCCACACCGATCGGCACCATGCCGGGACCTCCCCCTCCGTGCGGAATCGCAAACGTCTTGTGCAGGTTCAGGTGGCAGACGTCCGCCCCGATCGCCGCAGGGCTGGTGAGACCCACCTGCGCGTTCATGTTCGCGCCGTCCATATACACCTGCCCGCCGAACTGATGAATGACGGCGCAGATCTCCTGGATGGCGTCTTCAAAAACGCCGTGTGTCGATGGATAGGTCACGATCAGCGCCGCGAGACGCTCGCGATGCTGTTCGGCTTTGCTTTTGAGATCGGCGACGTCAACGTTGCCGTTCGCATCGGTCGCCACGACCACAACCTTGAGGCCCGCCATTACAGCGCTGGCCGGGTTGGTGCCGTGGGCCGAAGACGGAATCAGCACGACGTCGCGTGTCATATCGCCGCGAGAGTGGTGATACGCGCGAATCACCATCAGCCCCGCCAGCTCTCCCTGGGCGCCGGAGTTCGGCTGAAGTGAGATGGCGGCAAAGCCTGTAATCTCGGCCAGCGCCTGTTCGAGCTCGCTGATGACTTGCGCGTAACCCTGAACCTGCTCAACAGGCGCGAACGGGTGGACGGCCGAAAACTCGGGCCAGGTCACGGGAATCATCTCGGAAGCGGCGTTGAGCTTCATCGTGCAGGAACCGAGCGGAATCATCGACCGGTCGAGGCCGACATCCTTGCGCTCGAGGCTCTTCAAGTACCGCATCATCTTCGTCTCGGAGCGGTGCGCCGAGAAGACCTGGTGCGTCATAAAGGCCGACGTGCGCGCGAGCGCCGCCGGCAAATCGCGTGGCGATTCTGCCGCCCGGATGTGTGGTGCCGGCTTCCCCACCGCCTCGGCAAGAACCCCGGCGATCGCGGCCAGATCCTGCGCCGACGTCGTTTCGTCAAGGGCGATGCCGATATGACGATTGTCGAAATAGCGGAAATTGAGACCGGCACGTTCCGCGACGGCCCTCATCGAAACAGTCGTCGACGTGGAGCCCCCAGGCAACTCGAGCCGCAGGGTATCGAAGTAGGACTCGTTCTGCTGTGTGTAGCCGAGGCCCTTTGCCACCTTCTCGAGGGTCGCCGCCAGCGCGTGCGCGCGGCGCGCAATGGCCGTCAGTCCGTCGGGACCGTGATACACGCCATACATCGCGGCGATATTCGCGAGCAAGGCCTGGGCGGTGCAGATGTTCGAGGTCGCCTTCTCGCGGCGGATGTGCTGTTCGCGGGTCTGCAGCGCCATCCGGTACGCTCTGTTGCCGTGTGCGTCGACCGACACCCCGATAATCCGTCCCGGCGCCTGCCGCACGAAGGTCTCACGCGTCGCCAGAAACGCGGCATGAGGCCCCCCATACCCCATCGGTACGCCAAAGCGTTGAGCGCTGCCGACGACGACGTCGGCGCCCATTTCACCGGGAGGCACGGTAAGCGTCAGCGCGAGCAAATCGACAGCGACTGCGACGAGGACATTCTGCGAGTGCGCCTTGGAAACCAACGGCCGCAGGTCCAGCAGCGCCCCGTTGTCGTCGGGCGACTGCACGAACGCGCCAAACACGTCTTCCCCGAATGCCGGTGACGCCGGGTCTCCCATCACGATGCCGATCCCGAGCGGTTCGGCGCGCCCCTTTAACACCTCGAGGGTCTGCGGGAACACCCGTTCGGACACCCACAAGGTATTGCGCGAGCCGGCCGCTTGCCGCGACCGCACTCGATGCAGCAGCGTCATCGCTTCTGCGGCGGCCGTCGCCTCATCCAGCAACGAAGCCGTGGCGATCTCCATGGCCGTCAAGTCCCTCACCATGGTCTGGAAGTTGAGGAGCGACTCGAGGCGGCCCTGCGCGATTTCAGCCTGGTACGGTGTATAGGGCGTGTACCAGGAAGGGTTCTCGAACAGGTTGCGGAGAATGACGCTCGGCGTGATCGTTCCGTAGTACCCCATCCCGATAAACGACCGGACGGGGTGGTTCTTCGACGCAACCCTGCGCAGCCGGTCCAGATACTCATGCTCGGACTCGGCGGGTAGCTGGAGCGCCTTCTTGAGGCGGATCGTTTTCGGCAACGCCGCGTCGATCAACGCATCCAGCGACCGCACGCCGATGACGCGGAGCATCTCGGCCTGCTGCTTGTCGTCGGGGCCGATGTGCCGCTGCTCGAACCTGTCCGGAAAATCGATGGGCATGGAAAACGTGCTACTTCACAAGATCCGCGTATTGATCGCTGGTCATCAGGCCGTCGATCTCGCCCGGGTTGCTGAGCTCGACCTCGAACAGCCAGCCTGAGCCGTGCGGATCGCTGTTGACGGTCTCCGGCGTGGTGGCGAGCACCGGGTTCGCTTCGACGACTTTGCCGGTGGCCGGGCTGTAAATCTCCGAGACAGCCTTGACCGACTCGATGGTGCCGGCCGCCTGCCCCTGTGTGACCGCGCGCCCCACCTCCGGCGACTCGACGAACACCACATCGCCGAGCTGTTTCTGTGCGTAATCGGT
>JANNJO010000024.1:0-4764 GCA_031395755.1 Acidobacteriota bacterium | reverse complement strand
GAAATTCGACGAATGATCTCCGGATTACTAGCAAGTTTTTCAAAGTCTAAGACCGGAGGCCTCATCCGCAACACTAACTGAATCTGGTAGCTGATAGCTGGCAGCTGGGAGCTGGCAGCTTCCAGCCTCGTCAGGGCAGCCCGAAGACAAACAGCGAGTTTCCTGCGGCTACCGCAACATACTGCAGCCCACTCACCGAGTAGCTCATGGGGCCCATGAGGATATTGCCGCCTAGCAGCACCTTCCAGAGCAGCGCTCCGGACCGCGCATCAAGCGCGAAGAAGTAGCCTTCGCTGACTCCGGTGAAGAGCAGGTCGGACGCCGTGGTGAGGATGCCGCTGTAGGTCGCGTCACTCAACTTGAATTCCCACTTCCGCTCCCCTGTCTGCGGATCGAGCGCCCGCACGGCGGCGTAGACCTCCTCCTCCATTCTGTAATTGAACAATTGGCGGCCGCGCGGCATGCCAAAGCCAATTCCGGGGGGAACGATGCCGCGGTTCGCCCCGCCTGTATAGAAGCGGCCCTCGACAAATTCGGCGTTCCGCTTGGCGAATATCGTGGCCGTGTTCTCCCATGCATTGACGTAGAAGAGTCCCGTGCGCGGGCTGTATGAGGGACTGAACCAATTGGTGGCCCCTTGGTTGCCTGGGAAGATGAGCGTGCCTTCAGCGCTCGATGTCGCACCGGGCGCCATGATCGGCCTGCCCTTGTCGTCAAATCCGGCGTTCCAGTTCTGCCTGGCGAAAGGCTTGCCCAGCAGAAACTCACCCGTCACCCGGTCGAGCACGTAAAAGAAGCCGTTTCTCTGAGCGGTCAGGATCACCTTGCGGGGATTGCCCTGCCACTGTATGTCGGCCAACAGAGGGACCTGCACGGCGTCCCAATCGAACTCGTTGTGTGGGTTGTACTGGTAGTGCCACTTCAGCTTTCCCGTATCGGCGTCCAAGGCCACCACCGAGCAGCTGTACAGGTTGTCGCCCGGTCGGACATCACCGTTGTAATCAGGACCAGGATTGCCGATTCCCCAGTAGGTCAGGTTGGTCTCGGGATCGTAGGTCCCCGTCACCCAGACGGACGCGCCGCCGCGAATCCAGGAATCATTTCCCCACGTGTCGCCACCCGGCTCGCCCGGTCCGGGAACCGTGTTGAAGCGCCACGCCTCCTTCCCGGTCGTGGCCTCGTAAGCGGCGATGAAGCCGCGGATGCCGTACTCCCCACCGTGCATCCCGACGATCACTTTGTCCTTGATCACCAGCGGAGCGTGTTTGATTGAGTAGCCGGCCGTCGCTTTGCCGATCGTCACGTCCCAGATGGGCTTGCCCGTCTTCGCGTCCAGCGCGATCAAACGGGCGTCGCCGGCGCCGAGAAAGATCATGCCGTTGAGAATGGCCACGCCACGGCTGATCAGAGAGCAACAGGACACCGCGCCCGGGGTCTGCTCGTGCCGGTACATCCAGAAGCGCTGACCGGAGGCGGCGTCCAGTGCCACCACATCATTCCCCTGGACGGTATACAGAATGCCGTCCACGACCAGAGGGGTTGTCTCGAACGGATCGAGGAGCTGGGACTGGAAGACCCACTTCAACTCCAGATCCTTGACGTTGGCCGGGGTGATCTGTTCGAGGGTGGTGTAGCGCTGGCTTTGATACGTACCGCCGTAGGTGAGCCAGTTGTGGGGCTCCTTGCTCGCATTCACGAGGCGGTCCCAAGTCACCTGCGCCGCAACCTGCGCCAGGCTCGAGCCGGCGAATAACGCGACCAGCAGGAAGAACCGTGCGGTCATTTGTTGATGCCTTTCAGGGAGAGCAGGTAGGCGATCACGTCCGCACGTTCCTGAGAACTGAACTTGTCCCGATATGAGGGCATGGGAGAGTCCTTGATCCAGGCGAACTCGCGCAACTCGGATTTCGGAATCGAGATGATTTGTTCCTTGGTGTCGATGAGCTGCAGGCTGAACGTGTCCTGGTTGAGAAGCCGCGCGGTGATCGACTGGCCGCCCCGCGTCACCAGCCGGACCGCGCGATTCTGGGGGAGGATGTCGGCGGCGGGATCGAGGAGTGAGCGCTCCAGCTCGTCCTGAGCGCGGCGGGCCGCTCCCAGGTCTGGAGCGCCGCCGGTCCCCGGAGCCGCTCCACGGCCGTCGGCACCACCGCGTCCCGCGCGCCCAAGCAAGAAGGAGCTGTTTCCAGCGCGCGTGCCGATGTCGGTCAGGTCCGGGCCGAAACGGGAGCCGCTGGTCCGTACGCGATGGCAGTCGAGGCACGCGCCCCTGCTCTCGAAAAGCGCTTTCCCGCGCACCGCATCCCCGGCATTCCGCGTATCCTGAGCGCCAACGCTCGCCGCGAGGAACATCCCCAGGCCCACACCGACAACAGCGTTGGTAAGCCCTCTCACCTGCCTACCTCACCGACATGACCGGGCCGGACGATTTCCCTAGACCCTTGTACACGAATTTTTGTACGCGCTTACCACCCCACGTCTCCACTGTATAAATGTTTCCTCTCGAGTCGGTGACGACGTTGTGGAGGCCGTAAAACGTCCCCGGCATATGGCCGCCCTGTCCGAATGAGGTCACGGGCTGCAGGGGTTCCCGCAGCAGGACGTCGACGCGGTTGTTGAGGCCGTCGGCCGAATAGAGGAACTGCTGCCGCGCGTCGGTCGAGAAATCGATATCCCACACCGCACCCGAGCCGAGCGTCCCCGGCGAGATGAACGTTTCCTTCACGAACGTCCCGTTCTTCTGAAACACCTGAATCCGGTTTCCCGTGCGATCGCAGACGTAGATCAACCCGTCTTTCGCGAGCGACGCGCAGTGCACCGGCCCGCGAAACTGCTGCGCCGGCTTACCAGATGGATCGTACGGGCCGAGGGGTGTGTCGTCAGGTCTGTTTCCATACGCGCCCCAGTGCCGCTTGTACTTCCCGCTGTCGGCGTCGAACACTGCGACACGTTTGTTGCCGTAGCCATCTGCGACGACCAACTCGTTGGTCGTCGGATCGACCTCCATGTTCGCCGCCATCTTCACGTTCTCGAGGTCGTTGCTGCCCTTGCTCTGCCCCTTGTGGCCGATTTGCAGCAGGAATTTTCCCTGCCGGCTGAATTTGAGCAGATGGCTGTCCTTCGCGCCGTTGCCGCTGATCCAGATGTTGTCTTTGTGATCGACGAAAATTCCGTGCTCGGAGTCGGGCCACTCATATCCCGCGCCGGGGCCGCCGAAGGTCGACACGACGTTTCCGGTGGGATCGAACTCAATGATCTGCGGCGCCACGAAGCAGCAGTCGCCGTTCTTGAGCGTCCCGGCCTTTTCGTTGGGCTCAATCGTGGCGGGGCGATGGATTACCCACACGTGATCGCGTGAATCGACGGAGAGGCCGATGGTCGATCCGATCACCCATTTGTTCGGTAGGGGCTTCGGCCACAGCGGCTCGACCTGAAAGATCGGCGACTCGTTCGCCTTCGCGCCCTGCGCGCGCGCCGCCTGCTGCAGCGCGATGGCCGCGATCCCGAGCAGCACCACGACTGAAAGGAACGTCACCGCACGACGGTAAGAACGAAGGCGATTCATGAGTGCCTCCTTCGGAAGAGTGGGTTGTTCGAGTGGCGGGTAGCGTAGCACGGCGGACGGGTTTAGATCAGCTGCCAGTTGCCAGCCCCGAGCTGCAGGCAGTGAGAGGGAGTTTGCTAGATTCCGAGCTGGCAACTGGGAGCTGGAAGCTGAAAGCTGGGAGCTGAAAAGGCGTGCCCGCCATACCGGACGCTATGTGCATCCGGCATGGCGAGTGTCTGGTGGGGAACGCTAGTAGAGGAATTCGCGGCCGCGGGTTTCGCTTTCCGGGAACCATGCCTTCACGGTCGGCGGGCGTCCGGCAGGCTGTTCGCCGAACACGATCGACGCCTTCATGTCGCGTGTGCGCGGGCGATAGGTCGCGATCGTCAGCCTCAGGAGATACAACGTTGAACGATCGCGGCTCAGCACGGTGACAGCGTCTGAGCCGGAATTCGAGTTGAGGACCTCGAAGATGTAGGTCCCGGCCGGGAGCGCAACGCCGGGGAGCTGCACCGCTTTGCTGAACGTGAAGTATGTGGTTTTCTTCGCGTCCATGGCTCCGATCGACGAGGTCGCCAGCACCGCGAGCAGCACGACGCCGAACAACGTGTGAAGTACTTTTCGAGCAGTCATTCTGTCCTCCTAGTAGATGAACTGGCGGCCGAGGGTTTCACTGTCCGGGAACCATGCCTTCACGGCCGACGGCTGTCCGGCAGGCTGTTCGCCGAACACGATCGACGGGCCCAGGTCGCGCGTATGCAACCGGTAGGTGGGTATCGTGATCTGCAGGAGATACGTCCTCGAACGATCGCGGCTCATCACGCGAACCACGTCGGAGCTGGAGTTCGAGTTGACGACTTCGAAAATGTAGGTGCCGGCCGGGAGCGCGACGCCGGGGAGCTGCACGGCCTTGCCGAACGTGAAGTATGTGGTTTTCGCGTTGGTCAAGGCGCCGATCGACGAGGTTGCAATGACGCCGAGCAGTACGACGCCGAACAGCGTGTGAAGTGCGTGTCGAAAACTCATGTGCTGTCCTCCTTGAATTGCCCCTGCGGCGGCAACCGCCAACCGCTCTGGTGTAGTTAACGCTCCTACACGCCCGCGCGAACTCGCCGGAAACGAACACCCTGGGCACAAAAAAACCGCCGGACCGCGCGAGCGCGTCCGGCGGTTTCAACTGGCAACTGCGCAGCTGGACGCTAGCAACTGAACGATCT
>JANNJO010000507.1:0-15681 GCA_031395755.1 Acidobacteriota bacterium | reverse complement strand
TCAGGCGCTCGACGATCTCCTCCTGCCGCTGCACGTCGGCGGGCGCAAAGAGCTCGTCTTCGTGGAGCGCGCTGAGCAGTTCGTCGTACTCGGCCGCGCAGTGTTCTTCGATGTCGGAAAAGTTCGGGTACCGGACGCGATCATCGGGCATGTCAATGCGCTCCGCCCCTGCCCGCGCCAGATCCATGAGGTCGTCGGAAGTCGCCACGAAATCCTCCGGGGAGAAGGTACTACAACTGCTGATCGATGGGTCTAAGATCTGGTGATCTGACGAATGCAGAAAGCCGTCTTCGCCGCGTGCGCTCTCGTCGCAGCCGCCGCCTGCGCACCCGCACCTGTCGCACCTATCGTACCCGTCGCACCTGACGCACCTGACACGATGCGGGTGGATTACTTCCACAGCGGCGGGCCGGGCGGGGAAGCGGTGACGCTCGATCGTGTGTCGAACGACGGCCCGTGGCCGGGGAGCCGCACGCAGCTGATCGACGGGACCGGGTTGGGCGAGTACCTCTTCGAGGTGGCCGACGGCGCATCGACCCGCGTCCTGTACTCTCGCGGTTTCGCGTCGATTTACGGCGAGTGGGAGACGACGCCCGAGGTGCGTGCGACCGATCGGACGTTTCACGAGTCGCTGAGGTTTCCGTGGCCTGCGGCTCCCGTGCGCGTGGTCATCAAAAAGCGCGATGCGCAGAATGCGTTCCGCGATTTATGGGAGACGGACATCGATCCACGAATGGTCAGCCGGGCCGCGCCAAAATCTGCCGGTCGCGTGTCTCCGGTTCTCGAGGGCGGATCGCCGCGCACAAAGGTCGACCTGCTCCTGATCAGCGAGGGGTACACGGCTGAGCAGCTGCCGACATTTCGTGCAGACGCGGCGCGGCTGATCGACGCCTTGTTCGCCCTGGAGCCGTTCAAGGCGCGACGATCGGACTTCAACGTGCGGTTGCTGGAGGTCGCCGGCGCGCCGACCGCCGTCGAGTTCAATATTTTCGGGATCGAGCGCTATGCGCTGACGTATGACAACCGGGCTCTCCGCGACCTCGCGGCCTCAGTGCCGTATGACGTGATCGAGATCCTCCTGAATGACCGGAGATATGGCGGAGGGGGGATTTTCAACCAGCAATCGACGGTCGCCGCCGCAAACAATGCGGCAGAGTACGTCTTCATTCATGAGTTTGCGCACAACCTTGCCGGGCTGGCCGACGAATACGTCGGAGGCGTCACGTATGAAACCGGCAGTCGCCAGAAAGTCGAGCCGTGGGAGCCAAATCTCACGGCGTTGCTCGATCCATCCACCCTGAAATGGCGCGACCTCATCGAGCCCGGCACCCCCATCCCGACGCCACTCACGCAGGCCGGCAAGGTCGGTGCGTTCGAAGGCGGCGGCTACGAGGTGCGCGGGTTATATCGCCCCGAGGCGGAGTGCATCATGGGCTCGCGCAAGGCCGTTCCCTTCTGCCGCGTGTGCCAGCGCGCGATCAATCGCATCATCGATCTGCACACGAAGTAGCTCCCAGCTGCCAGCTACCACTGGCGCGTTTTTTGCGGCACTTATCCCTAACGCTCTGATCATGACCAGAAACCGGACAGCTATCAATTCACTTTCCACCCTTGGCACCGAGCTCCTGGTGCTGCTACTGTTGGTGGTCGCGGCATGAACGACGTCACCGGCTCTATCCTTCTCCAGCTGTTCGTGATCGCCCTGCCGGTGGCGGCCATCTCCTGGTCGGTCACGCACGAAGAACTTTTCCGCGAGATTCATGACTACTGCGTCGACCGGGCCGCCTCAGCCCGCGGGCTACTGCCACGCAAGTTCTTTTACCTCCTGACCTGCGAATACTGCCTCAGTCACTACGTGGCCGCCGGCATGCTGGTCCTCACGCGCTTTACGCTTCTGTTCGATGACTGGCGCGGGTACTTCATCGCGTGGCTGGCGCTCGTCTGGCTGGCAAACCACCTTATCAGCCTGTACGGTCGCCTCCGACTCGGCATCCGCAGCGAGCGCCTGGAAATCGGCCTGAAAGAAGCGGTCAGCGAGCGCGCCGGCGTGGCCAAGATGGAAGATCGCCCGAAGCCCCAGGATCGCAAGGCCGGCTGAAATCCCTAATCCCTAATCCCTAATCCCCAGTCCATGTGATAGAGTCTCGCCAATTTCCATTGCGAGCTAACTGCTTCTACTGAGGGATATATGTGGCAACACAACTATGAGCCCGTGGGCGGGAGTTTGGGTCTGTCGGCGCTGGCGGCCGCGATTCCCATCTTTGTGCTGTTCATCATGCTGGGCATCGTGCGGAAACCAGCATGGATGGCGGCATCTACCGCGCTCGTATCGGCGCTGATCGTCTCGCTGTTCGTCTACGGCATGCCCGCGCAGATGGCGATCATGTCGACGCTCTATGGCGCCGCGTTCGGCCTCTTTCCGATTGCGTGGATCGTCTTCAGCTCGATCCTGTTGTACCGCCTCGCGGTCGATACGGGAAAGTTCGAGATCATCAAGGATTCGGTGGGCGGTCTGACCAACGACCGGCGCTTGCAGGCGATGTTCATCGCCTTCTCGTTCGGCGCGTTCATCGAGGGCGCTGCCGGGTTCGGTGCGCCGGTCGCCGTGTCGGGCGCGATGCTGGCGGGCCTCGGGTTCTCGCCGTTTTACGCCGCGGGCATTTGTCTCCTCGCGAATACCGCGCCGGTAGCCTTCGGATCGATCGGCATTCCGGTCCTGACGCTCGCCAACGTCACCGGGCTGGGGTTGATGCCGCTGAGCGCGATGATCGGGCGGCTCTGCGCGATGATTTCCATCATCATCCCCGCCTATCTCGTCGTCGTGATGGCGGGGCCGAAGCGCGCGCTCGAAGTGTGGCCGGCCATCGTCGTCTGCGGTGTGTCGTTCGCGGGCGCCCAGTTTTACGTGTCGAACTACATGGGGCCGGAGCTGACCGACATCATCAGCTCGCTGACCTGCATCGCCGCGATGGTGCTCGTGCTCAAGTTCTGGAAGCCGCGGACCATCATGCGCCTCGAGGGTGATAAGGAAGCGACCGTCGCGCTGAAAAAGCATTCCGGCAAGGAAGTCTTCATGGCGTGGTCGCCGTACCTGCTGCTGGTGATCTTCGTGCTGATCTGGGGTGAGGCGCAGATCAAGGCGGCGATCGATCGCGCGACGACGATGATCTTCGCGGTGCCTGGGCTGCATAACATGGTGGTCCGCGTGCCGCCGGTGACTCCCGCGCCCGCGCCGTACGCGGCCAACTATGCGTTCAACTGGATGAGCGCGGCAGGCACCGCGTGCTTCCTGGCGAGCGTGGCCACCGCCCTGGTCCTGCGCGTCTCGCCGGCGCGGTTCGCGGGCGCGTTCTCGGCCACCTTCAAGCAGCTCCGGCTGTCGATGGTGACGATCGCGTCCATGCTCGGCCTGGCGTACCTCATGAACTACTCGGGCATGACGTCGACGCTTGGCCTCGCGCTGGCGGCGACCGGCGGCCTGTTCCCGTTTTTCAGCGCCGTGCTGGGATGGCTCGGCGTGTTCCTGACCGGGAGCGATACGTCGGCAAACGCGCTGTTCGGCAACCTGCAGGTGGTCACGGCGAACGCCCTGGGGCTCAATCCCGTGCTGACCGCGTCGGTCAACTCGGCCGCGGGCGTCATGGGCAAGATGATCTCGCTGCAGAGCATCGCCGTCGCGGTGGCCGCGACCGGGATGACGACCGCGGACGAGAGCAAGCTGTTCCGGTTCACGATCAAGCACAGCATCCTCTTGATGATCGTGATGGGCATCATCTCGATGATGTATGCCTACGTGTTCCCGCAGTACGTGCCGATCGCGATACCGAAGTGAGGGAAGGAAAAGGGAGAGAGAAGAAGGGAGAGAGACAGTCGTCCCTCTCCCTTCTTCCCTCTACTGCGCGGTGAGCATCGGCCAGCCGGTGATCACCGACGCGGCAATTGACAGAACGACCGCGGCGAGGCAGATCAGCGCGATCACGATATGGTCGATCCGTTCGGCGCTGAGCGGGTCGAGAGCCCGCGAGACGAGATACCCTCCGAAGAACCCGCCGGCATGGGCGAAGTTGTCGATGCCCGGCATGATCAAACCGAACACGCCGAGAATCACCGCGTAACGCACGGCTTGACCGCGTACGAGCGAACTGCCCGTGCGCCGGCCGTAATAGACGAGCGCGCCCAGCAGCCCGAAGATCGCCGCCGAGGCGCCAAGCGTCAGCTGTGCCCCCCGTAGCAACGGAAGCGGCGGCAGATATACCGCCGCGACCGAGCTCAGCAGAAACCCGGAGGCCCCCGAAAGGGTATAGATGATCACCATGCGGCCGGCGCCGAACACATCGGCGACCGCAGGGCCGAGGTCACGCACCCACATCATGTTGAAGACAATGTGGAGGAGGCTGCCGTGCAGCCAGCCTGCGCTGATGATCGTCCACCAATGTCCGAGCCCGAAGACCGGCAGCCCGCCGCTGGCGCCAAGAAGCAACACGCTCCGACTGCTCGGCGCGAGGATGTTGAGCAAGCTGCCGCCCCCCATCCCGATGCTTTCACCAGAGAGCAGCAGCGAAATTACGTACAGCGCGCCGCTCCCCCAGACCACCAACGCCACGAAGCCGAGGTCGTTGCCGAGGCTTCTCAGCAGCGGCGCGAATCCCCACATGCCCGGATTTCGCCGACCGCAACTGAAGCATGTGTCGTCGCGCACGCCGACAAGAGAGCCGCACGACGTGCAGACGACAGAGCCGCTGGTTTGGCGGTGGAGGAAAGACATGAGGGTGGTCAGTCGTTAGTCGTCAGTGATCAGTCGCCGGTCTCAGTCGGCAGTCGTCGGTCCCGACTAGACTGACGACTCTCAACAGGAGCAACTATACTGTTGAGATGCCTTCGTCGAGAAATTCAAGCACGATCGCCAACCCGAACCGTCGTAATGTCGCCATCATCGCTCACGTCGATCACGGCAAAACCACTCTCGTGGATGCGATGCTGCATCAAAGCGGCGCCTTCCGGGCCAACGAGCGCGTCGCCGAGCGCGCGATGGACAGCAACGAGCTCGAGCGCGAGCGCGGCATCACGATTCTGGCCAAGAACACCGCCGTCCATTACCACGACCTGCTGATCAACATCGTCGACACGCCGGGGCACGCCGACTTCGGCGGCGAAGTGGAGCGCACATTGTCGATGGTCGACGGCGTCCTGCTGCTGGTCGACGCATCCGAAGGCCCGCTGCCGCAGACGCGGTTCGTGCTCGGCAAGGCGTTTGCCCGCGGCCTTCCGCCGCTCGTGGTCATCAACAAGATCGACCGCCCCGACGCGCGGTCGTCCGAAGTGCTGAACGAAATCTTCGATCTGTTCATCGACCTCGACGCGTCGGAAGCCCAGCTCGATTTTCCGGTCATCTACACCGACGGCAGGCGCGGGATTGCGACGCTCGATCCGGCGAACCCCGGCAAGGACCTCCGCCCCCTGTTCGACGCCATCGTCACGCATGTGCCGCCGCCCATGGGATCGCTCGAGGCGCCGCTGCAGATTCTGGTGGCGAATCTCGACTCCAGCGATTACCTGGGCCGCATCGCCGTGGGCCGCATCTTCAACGGCAAGGTGAAAATCGGCGATGAAGTCGCGATCTGCTCGCCGTCGGCGCCCGAAGCGCGCAAGGCGAAGATCACAAAGCTGTACTCGTTCGACGGACTGAAGCGCATCGAAATCGACAACGCCGCGGCCGGCGACATCGTCTGTCTGGCAGGCATGCCCGACATCACCATCGGCGAAACGGTCACCGAGGTCGAGCGCCAGTCGATTGTGCCGGTGGTGGCCGTCGACGAGCCGACGGTGTCGATTGTGTTTGGCGTCAACACGTCGCCCATGGCCGGGCGCGAAGGGCAGTACGTCACGTCGCGGCAGGTCCGCGACCGCCTCGAACGCGAGCTGATCGGCAACGTCTCGATTCGACTGGAGGACACCGACAGCCCGGAGGCGATCAAGGTGGTCGGCCGCGGCGAGCTTCAACTGTCGATTCTCATCGAGATGATGCGGCGCGAGGGCTTCGAGCTTCAGGCGTCGCGGCCCGAGATCGTCACCAAAGAGATAAACGGGAAACGGGTCGAGCCCGTCGAGGACCTGATCATCGACGTCCCGGAGGACTTCCAAGGTGTCGTCATCGCGCAGGCTGGCGGTCGAAAAGGGACGATGACCAAAATGGTCAACCACGGCAGCGGCCGGGTGCGGATGGAGTTCCGCATCCCGGCGTGCGGGCTCATCGGCTTCCGTTCACAGTTTCTGACGGACACACGCGGCACCGGCATCATGAACCACCTCTTTGCCGGCTGGGAGCCCTGGCATGGCGCCATCGCCTCGCGCGCCGCCGGCGCCCTGGTTTCGGACCGGGTCGGGGTGGCGACGGCGTATGCCATTGCGAACCTGCAGGAGCGCGGGGAAATCTTCATCGCGCCAGGCCTGACGGTTTATGAAGGCATGATCATCGGCGAGAACGCCCGGGCCAGCGACATGGACGTCAACGTGTGCAGGGAGAAGAAGCAAACGAACATGCGGGCCTCCAGCGCCGACGAGGCCATCCGCCTGATTCCGCCCCGTATCCTGGGACTCGAGCAGGCCATCGAGTTCATCAACGACGACGAGCTGGTCGAAATCACGCCGAAGAGCATCCGCCTGCGAAAACGCACCCTCGCCGCGAACCAGCGTCCGAAGCGCTCCGACAAGGAAGAGTAAGTCCGACCATTTTAATCGCCTTTCAGGGTCCGACAGCCGCCAAATATTCTTGTATCTCGGCCCTCGGCTTTTGATAGGATATGGTCGCTCAAGCCGCCAACGAGTCTAAGTTTTCGGTGCGCTGCGACCCCTTGCGGGTTTCATGACGAGGTGATCGCTCCATGACTGTTCCAATTCAGATTCAGCAAGACCAGCCTACAGGCGTAACCCGGCGTGCGTTCATCAAGGGTGTGATCGCCGCGGGCGCCGCGGTGTCCGCGTCCAGTTATCTGTTCCGCGGACCTGAACGGGTCTTCGGCCAGGGCTCGCTGCCCGGCGCTGTCGAGCGGCTGATGACGTTGAATGTCAACGGCCAGATGCGCCGCGTCGACGTGATGAAACAGGAAACGCTGGCGAACACGCTGCGCTACAAGCTCGGTCTCACGGGGACCAAGCTTGGCTGCGATCGCTCCGAGTGCGGCGCCTGCACGGTGCTGATCGACGATGTGCCGCACTACTCCTGCTCGATCCTCACCCACACGGTGCGCGGCAGGAAAGTGGTCAGCATCGAAGGCCTCGAGTCTGCCGACGGCACGCTGCACCCGGTGCAGCAGGCGGTCGTCGACGAGCAGGGCTTCCAATGCGCGTTCTGCATGCCGGGCTTCGTGATGGCGACAGTCGGGTACCTCAAGACCAACGCGAACCCGACGCGCGAGCAGCTCGCGCATGGGATTTCCGGCAACCTCTGCCGCTGCGCCGACTACAACAAGATTTTGAACGCCATGATGCGCGCCGCTGACAACATGCGGAGGACCTAAGTTCGTGCCTGAAAATAACTACAAGCTGATCGGGCAGAACTACACGCTGCCCGACCTGGTGGCGAAGGTGACCGGTCGCGCGAAGTATTCCGAGGATTTCCGCGCCGAGGGCATGCTGTTCGCGAAGCTGCTGCTGAGCCCTCTGCCCCACGCGCGCATCCGCCGCATAGACGCCAGCGCCGCGCTGGCCATGCCCGGCGTCGTCGCGATCCTCACCGGCGAGGACATGGTGAGGCCGCCGGTGCCGCTGCAGCTGGGCGAAGCGGCGGCGGCGCGCGCCAACACGCTTCCTGAAGTGGCGCTGGCTTCGGAGCCGATGTACCAGGGAGAGCCGATTTTGGCCGTTGCGGCCATCGACGAAGTCACCGCGGCAGATGCCATCGAGAAGATCAAAATCGAATACGAGCCGCTGCCGTGGGTTGTGGACCCGATGGTGACGCTCCGTCCCGGTGGACCGAATCCCCGTGCCGAAGGCAACGTCTGGCGTCCGCCACAAGTCACGACGTTCAAGATTCCCGAAGCCGCGGTTGCCGAGCTCGACGCGGGCCGCGTGCCGTTCCTTGAGGGCACGCCCCTCCGCTGGCAGATCGGCGACGTTGACGCGGGCTTCAAGAACGCGGATCTGATTATCGACGAGTCGATCGTCCACCAGTCCACCGGTCACCAGCCAATGGAGCCGCGCACCGCGATGGCGTACTGGCAGAACGGCAAGCTCTACCTGCACGGCTCGACCCAGTCGGTGGCGCGCACGGTCGCCAACGTCTCCGGGTGGGTGGGCATTCCGCAGAGTGACGTCGTGGTCATCAGCGAGTACTGCGGCGGCGGGTTCGGCGGAAAGATACCGGGCGCCCAGACGATGGCGATTCCGGCGCTGCTGTCGAAGAAGACCGGCCGTCCCGTGATGATGCGGATCACGCGCGAAGAAGAGAACTACATCGGCCGCGCGCGCGCGGGCATTCATCTTCGCGTCAAGATCGGCTTCCGCAAGGACGGCCGCATCACCGCGATGGACATGTGCGCGATCGGCGACTGCGGTCCGTATTCGAATCAGGGCGACGTCGGCACCATCGGTTCGACGGCGACCGCTCTCTACAATCCGGAGACTATCCGGTTTCGCGGGGTCGCGGTGCTCACCAACACGCCTCCGCGCGTGTCGCAGCGCGCGCCCGGCGGCGAGCAGGCCTCGACGATGCTCGAGCCGATGATCAGCAAAGCTGCGCGGCAGCTGGGCGTCGATCAAGTGGAGATTCGTAAGATCAATGCGCCGGTCACGGGCTCTGAGTTCGGCGCGCCTCCGCCACCGGCAGCTGCCGGTGCGGCTGGCGCTGCCGCGGCAGCGACGGGCGCGCGCGCGGGAGCGCCTGCCGGGCCTCCGGCGGTGGCACAGCCGCAGGCGCTCGAACAGGGCCGCGCGACCGGGAGCGGCCAGACGGCCGCCGGGCAGGTGCCTGGTCAGCAGCCTGTTGCTGCGGCTGCTCCGCCTGCGGCGCCGCGTCGCGCGTTCTTCACCAGCTGCCATCTGCGCGAAGCGCTCGATCTGGGCGCGCAGCTGTTCAAGTGGGAAGAGCGAAAGGCGCGCAACGGACAACGCAACGGCACGAAGGTGACCGGCGTGGGCGTCGGGCTCGGCACGTATACGGCCGGCTCGATTGCGATGGATGGACTGCTCCTCGTGCGCCCTGACGGCAAGGTCTACGTGCATTCGGGCATCGGCAACCTCGGCACCGGGTCGGTGATGGACTGCTCCCGCATCGTGGCGGAAGAGCTGGGCCTGGCGTGGGAGCAGATCGAGACGGTCTGGGGCAACACGTCGAAGCATCTGGCGTGGAGCTCGCCGCAGGCGGGCAGCCAGACCATTCACGCGCACACCCGCGCGAACCTCGCGGCGGCGCAGGACCTGAAGAAGAAGCTGCAGGAGATCGCGTCCGTCGAGCTCGGCGGGCGGCCTGAAAGCTACACGGTCGCCAACGGCCGCGTGGGACGCATGACCTTCGCGCAGGCGGCCGAAGCGGCGATCAAGCACGGCGGAAAGTTCGCTGGCTACGAGATGCCGCAGGACATCAACGACATGACCAAGGCGTCGGTGAAGGGGCTGGCCGGCCAGGGCCTCATCGGCGTCGCGCGGGACAACTTCGGGCGCAAGGGCAACACGCAGGCGTGGGTGGCGGCGTTCGCCGAGGTCGAGGTCGATGTCGAGACCGGCGAATACACGCTGATTGATTACTGCGCGGCGACCGACTGCGGCACCGTCATCAATCCGCGCGGCCTTGCGGGGCAGCTGCACGGCGGCGGCGTGCAGGGCTTCGGGCAGATTAAGAGTCAGAAGTGGGTCTACGACCAGCGCTACGGCGTGTCGTTGGCCAACCGGTTCCACTACAACAAGCCGCCGACGATTCTCGACATCCCGCTGACCGAGATGCAGTGGGCTGCGGTCGGGATTCCGGACCCGCAATCGCCGATCGGCGCCAAGGGTATCGGCGAGCCGGCGATCTGCGCGGGCTCAGCGGCGGCGATTTGTGCGCTCAACGCGGCGATTGGCGATGACTACCTTCGTCGCACGCCGGCAACACCGAGCATGATTCTGGCTTCGCTCGATGCGGGTAAACGTGTCGATGAAGGCCTAGTGACCCACGTGTAGAGGAGGCTGAGAGATGGCAACGATTCACGATGTAATGCCCGCCTTCGAGCTGTTTCAGCCTGCGAGCATAGAAGATGCGCTGTCGCTGCTCGAGCGGCACCGCCGCAGTGTCTGGGTGCTGGCCGGCGGTCTCGATTCGTTCGACTGGCTGAAGGATCGCAACAAGCGGCCGCAGGTGGTCATCGACCTCAGCGGCGTGGAAGCCCTGCGCGGCATCAAGACGCTGCCCGACGGCGGGCTGGAAATCGGCGCGACCACCACCCTCACCGAGATCGCGAACCACCCGGTGGTCAAAGAGAAATTCAAGCTGCTGGCCGACTCCGCCGCGCTGGTCGCGTCGCCGCAGATTCGCAACCAGGGTACCCTCGGCGGCAACGTCTCGCAGGATACGCGCTGCTGGTACTACCGCAGCGGCTGGACCTGCTATCGTGCGGGCGGCAACATCTGCTACGCCGATACGCCGACGTCGATCAACCGCGAGCACGCGTTGTTCGACGCGAACCGCTGCGTGGCGGTGAATCCGTCCGACACGGCGCCCGCGCTGATCGCGCTGGACGCGCAGATGGTGGTTCGCAACTCGAGCGGCGAGCACGTATGGCCCGCCGAGCAGTTCTTCATCGGACCGTCCATCGACATCACCCGCATGACCGTGATGGAGCCAGGCGACCTGTTGACGTCGATTCGCATTCCCGGCACGTGGGCGGGCGCGAAGTTCTACTTCGAGAAGGTCCGCGACCGTCAGGTGTGGGACTTCCCGCTGGTGAACGTTGCGTCGGCGATCAAGCTGTCGGGCGGCAACATCCAGCAGGCGCGCATCGTGGTGAACGGCGTGGCCGCGCACCCGATGCGGCTGACCGCGGTGGAAAACCAGGTCGCCGGCAAGGCGCAGAACGAAGAGACCGCCACGATGGCAGGGGAGTTGGCCGTGACCGGCGCGCAGCCTCTGGCTCACAACGCCTACAAAATCCCGTTAATGCGTAACCTGGTGAGACGAGCCCTGAGGGCAGAGGCGACATCATGAACTGGCTTGTTCAGAGAGGTCTCAATCCCTGGAACGAAGAGATTCTGACGCACGCGCAGTGGAATCTCCTCTACGCGGCGATTGCGTTCGGCGTCCTCTTCATGCTGGCGCACTCGCTCTACGTGATGTTCTGGCCCAAGCCGAAGGGCGGACACACCGCCCCGGTCAATCCGGAAGCAGCGGCGCGCGTGCCCGAGCGCGTCAAGCGGCATTCGTTCGCCGCTCGCGCGTTCCACTGGATCATGGCGGCGTCGATGCTGACTCTGCTCGTCACCTCGTTCGCGCCCATCCTCGGCTGGAGGTTCGACTGGGTGCAGCTGCACTGGATGGCGGGCCTCGCGCTGACGGTCTCGATCATCTATCACATCATCCACGCCAGCTTCTGGCTCGACTTCTGGTCGATCTGGTTGAACCGGGAAGATGTCAACGAGGCGACGACGCGGTTCAAGCGCGCGATGGGCGGCAACGCCGCGGCGCCGCGGAAGGCCGGCAAGTATCCGTGGGACAACAAGATGTACCACACGGCCATCGTGCTGTCCGCGCTGGCCGTCGTGCCGACGGGCCTGTTCATGATGGTGCGCGTGCGCAATCCGTTCTTCGCGCGCAATCAGTACATGTTCACCGACGGCACCTGGGGCTGGATGTACGTGCTCCACGGTCTATCAGGCATCGGCCTCGTCGGGCTGACGATTGCCCACATTTACTTTGCGATCCGCCCGGAGAAGATTTGGATTACCAAGGGCATGGTCTTCGGCGACATCAGCAAGCAGGAATTCCTCGAGCACCACGATCCGCAGCGTTGGGTCGTCGAGGGCTCGACGGCGCCCCGCCCCTGATGCGGGGCGAGCTGAAAGATCGGTGCGCGCGCATCGAAGAATCCTACGAGTTCATGCTCGCGTTCGCGGCGCAGGGGCTGCGGACCGAGCCCGGCGGCGGCGCGGGCTCGCAGATCCGCACGACGCTCGGCGTTTGTGACAAGGCGCTGACGGGGCTGGGCGGTCTGTTCACAACGATCGTGCGCCACGACAACCTGCAGCCGGCCTCCGCGTACGACAGTTTCATTGCGGTGCTGGAGCGCGACGCGAGCGACGCGCAAGCGAGCATCCAGCTGGTGCTCGCGCAACCCTCGATCAGTTCCCAGATGATCGACAACCTCAACGCATCGATCCACCTCCGCGCGCTGCTCACCGACTTGTTCCTGATCGACGAGATCGTCAGACCCGAAGCCGCCAGCGTGCCGTCCGCCAACGCCCCTACTGAATAACGCCCAGGTCGGTCCGCCCGCTTTTCACTTCAACTGAACGCACGACCGGCGCCGCCCCCGCGTACACGGTGAGGTTGTACCGGCCCGGCCTGACGTTGGTCATCGTGAAACTGCCGTCCTCGGCGCTTGTCGCGGTGTACGGCGTGGCGGTGACGAGGATGCTCGCCCGCATGGTTGGATGGATGTCGCAACCCACGTTGTACAGGCCGGGTTCCGCGAACTTGTGCTCGTAAGAGCCGAAGGCCACCGTCGCGACGTTGAAGATCGGCTTCTGCTGCGACGATTCGGTCACGCGGACGTTGTGGAGCACGTCTTCGCCGTTGCGGAAATGCACCACCTGGCCGGTCTGCGCGAGGAGAAACCCCGGAACAAATTCGTAACCCGACTGGTCCATGATGGCGGGTTCGGACTTCACCGGCAGCTCGATGCCGCTCTGCGGCTCCAGCACGACCAGCGCAGACGGAGGCGCGATGCTCGGCGCCAGTTTGCCCGCCACCTCTGCTCCTGCGCCGCTGGTCGCGGCCTGTGGCGTCTGGGCCGCATTTGTCGCAGGGCCGGGTTCGGGCTGACGTCCGCAGGCAAAGGCGCCGAGAAGGAGAGCGGCTGCCGCCGTGAGCCGCCATGAAACAATCATCTCCTGTGAAGTTTATAATGACCGCGACACCTGTGAGAGCTCTGCACATCGCTGTCGCCGCGCTCGTCATGCTGACAACGGCTGCTGGAGCCGAGCAGCGTGGTAGCAAGCCCACGCCGAAGCCTGCTGCCGGGCCTCAATTGTTCACGACGCCGCTGACGCTCGATCAGATGAATGGCAAGCAGGCGGTGCTCGAGACCGACCTTGGCACGATCGTGATCGATCTGCTGCCCGAGGCGGCGCCCAATCACGTCGGGTATTTCATCAGCAACGCGCAGGACGGCTCCTACAGCGGCACGATCTTCCATCGTGTGGTGCGCCGGGGAATCATCCAGGGAGGCGATCCGCTCACGAAGGATCCATCCAGGGTCGAGTCTTACGGCACCGGGGGCCTCGGCGTATTGCGCGCCGAGCGCAACGTAGAGAAGAACACGCGCGGCGCCGTGTCGGCGGTGGTGGGCGGAGGCAATCCCGATAGCGGCGGTGCACAGTTCTTCATCTGCATCGCTGATCAGCCTGGTCTTGACGGTGTTCACGACGTCTTCGGCCGGGTCAGCGAGGGGATTCTCGTGGCGCAGAAGATCTCGGAGGTCGCCACCGACGAGCGTGGGAGGCCAAAGGCACGCGTGGCGATCCGCTCGGTGACGATTCGTGAGAAACCCGCGGTCAGCCCCGAGCCCTTCTCGACGGAGAGCGCGGCCGACCTCGGAGCCTATCGCGCGGTCATCGAAACAAGCATAGGCACCGTCACGCTGGAATTCATGCCCGACAAGGCGCCGGGTCACGTCCGAAATTTCCTGCGTCTGGCGCAGGCGGGTGTGTACAACGGCATGGCTTTTCATCGTGTGGCAAAAGGGTTCGTGATTCAGACCGGTTACCTGCCGTCGAGAAGCGAGCCGCTGTCGGAAGCCCAGCAGCGCCTCGTACGCAACCTGCAGCCGGAATTCAACGACACGTCGCACGTGAAAGGCACCGTGTCGATGGCGCGGGGCGACGATCCCGCCAGCGCCGACACCTCGTTCTTCATCGTCCTCGGTCCCAGCCCCGTGCTCGACGGTAAATACAGCGCCTTCGCCCGCGTGGTCGATGGCCTGCCGGTGGTCGAGGCCATCGAGCAGGTCCCGGTCAACGGCGAAGCCCCGGAGGCGCGCATTGAAGTCAAGCAAGTCCGCGTGGAAAAGCGGCCATAGCGCGCCCTGGAATGTCGCCGGGGTGTTGTCAGCGCCGGCTTCCAGCGGCACATCCCAGACCACTTTCCCGTTCCGGGCGTCGAAGGCGCGGAAATGGCGGTCGTTGGTCGCCGCGACGAACACGAGCCCGCCGCCGGTGGCGATCGAGCCTCGTCGCCGGTGTTCACGTTGATCGCGACCACTTCGCCCCACGGTGGAATCTGGCACGGCCCGCCGCCGCAGGCAGCTCCACAAATGGGTGATAGGTCCATGCTCGCGTGAGGCGGTTGACGTTGCCCGCGGCATCGTATCCGAGCCTCCTGAGTGAGCACGTATATTGTCACGAGCCAAAGTACAATAGGAAAACACGAAACAAATGCCTCAATTTATCTACACGATGAAAGGCCTGGGAAAGGTCTATCCGCCCGACTCCCGGGTGCTGAAAGATATCTGGCTGTCGTTTCTTCCCGGCGCGAAAATCGGGGTCCTCGGTCTGAACGGATCCGGCAAGAGCACGCTGCTGAAGATCATGGCGGGAGTGGATCATGACTTCGTCGGCGAAGCATTCCCGGCGGAGGGCATCACGGTCGGCTACCTGCAGCAGGAGCCTCAGCTCGATCCGAGTAAAACCGTGCGTGATGTGGTCGAGGAAGGCGTGTCAGAGGTTCGCGCCCTGCTGCAGCGGTTCGACGAAATCAACGAGAAGTTCGCGCAGGATCTCTCGCCGGAAGAGATGGACAAGGTCCTCGCGGAACAGGCGCGCGTGCAGGATCGGATCGACGCGGCCGGCGCGTGGGAGCTGGACTCGAAGCTCGAGCTCGCGATGGACGCGCTCCGTCTTCCGCCGCCCGAAGTGGCGGTGAACACGCTGTCCGGTGGCGAGCGCCGGCGCGTCGCGCTTTGCCGTCTGCTGCTGCAGTCGCCGGATCTGTTACTGCTCGACGAGCCGACCAACCACCTCGATGCGGAGTCGGTGGCGTGGCTCGAGCGGTTCCTCAAGGACTACCAGGGGACGGTCGTGGCCGTCACGCACGATCGCTACTTTCTCGATAACGTGGCGGGCTGGATTCTCGAGCTCGATCGCGGGTCGGGGATCCCGTGGGAAGGCAATTACTCCTCGTGGCTGGAGCAGAAGCAGAAGCGGCTTCAGCTCGAAGAGAAAACCGAATCAAAGCGCCAGCGGACCCTCGCACGCGAGCTGGAATGGGTGCGCATGGCGCCGAGAGCCCGCCAGGCGAAAGGCAAGGCGCGCCTCAAGGCCTACGAAGATCTGCTCGGCCAGGACACGGCGACGCAGCTTGAGAGCGTCGAAATCTATATTCAGCCAGGCCCGCGCCGCGGCGACGTCGTCGTCGAGGCGCGCGACGTGCGGAAAACGTAAGGCGCCAAGCTTATCAATGTGGGTTTTAAGTTTAACCACCCCCGCGGCGGCATCGTC
>JANNJO010000419.1:0-8127 GCA_031395755.1 Acidobacteriota bacterium | reverse complement strand
GAAGTCTCCTGCCACAGCGTAGACTAAGCTCAGCACTATGGCTATCCCAATGCGATCGGGTAATCCCGCGCTCAAGGCCGATACCTTCTCACTGGCTCCCGCGATCCCTGGCTCAGAACGGATGACGCTGGGCGGAACCGTCAACAAGACGGCGATGTCGCTGTTCATTCTGCTGATCGCTGCCAGCTTCATCTGGAAGCGAGGCGCAGAAGACCCGTCTCTGCCGGCATGGATCCTTGTCTCGGTCGTCGCGGGGTTCATCGTGGCGATGGTCACGGTCTTCAAGAAGACCTGGGCCCCCATCACGACGCCGGTCTATGCAGCCGTGGAAGGCCTCGCGCTCGGCGGCATCTCCGTGGTATTCGAGGCGAAGTACCCCGGCATCGTCGGTCAGGCGGTGTTCCTGACGTTCGGAACACTCGCCGCGCTGCTGCTGGCCTATCGCAGCGGCTTAATCAAGGCTACGGAGAACTTCAAGCTCGGGGTCGTCGCTGCGACCGGAGGGATCGCGCTGCTGTATCTTGCGAGCTTCACCCTTGGCTTCTTCGGCATCAGCGTTCCGTTGATTCACTCCAGCGGTACGTGGGGAATCCTGTTCAGCATGTTCGTCGTCGTGATCGCGGCGCTGAATCTTGTGCTCGACTTCGACTTCATCGAGACGGGAGTAGAGAAGGGCGCGCCGAAGTACATGGAGTGGTACGGCGCGTTCGGATTGCTGGTGACGCTGGTGTGGCTGTACCTGGAAATCCTGCGCCTGCTCGCCAAGCTGCAAGGCCGCCGCCGCTAACCGACGATGGACGATGGACGATGGACTACACCGGTATTTGTAGTCCCGGCATCGGCTTCGCGATGAACAGGAGGCGGCACGGCTTGGCGAGCAGCCTCGCCATCCGCTCGGATTTCGCGTGGCGCGCGCTGTCGGTGGCGATACCCGTGTTCGCATACATCTGCCGGTACAGCTTCGAGCACAGCACGAACCCGATGCGGTTCTTCAGCGACTTCACGGCGCGTGAGCGGCGCCAGATGTGCGGCAGGCTGTAGAACTGATCCCACACGCCTTGCGTGCGCTCGCGGATTTCTTCGGGCGAGAGCGTGGGGTGCGGCGCGTAGACCTTCGGCCGGCGCGCCTGCGGGATGAGCCAGTGGCGCGTGATGGGGACGCCGTCGACCGCCTCGGCGTCCGTCTTCTTTGTCTGGGCAAGCTCCCATTTCGCGAAGTCGACCGTGCCGGGAAACGGCGTCAGCATCACGAACTGCGCGAACGTGACGTCCGCCTTCAGCGCGAGCGCGACGGTGGCGTCGAATGTTTCGGCGCGGTCGCTCGGCAGCCCGAAGATGAACGACCCGAGGACATGGATGCCGTGCTGCTTGAATTGCTGCAGCCGCTGCACCAGCGCCTCGCCGTGCAGGTTGAATCCTTTGTAGATGTCCTTGAGGCCGGCCTCGGTCACCGACTCGACACCGACGAGCGCGCCCTTGATGCGCGCCCTGCGCATGGCGTGGAGGAATTCGGGATCCTCCGCCGCTTCCATCGTAATCTGCGTGAAGAAGTTCATGTCGTCGGGCAGCTTCGCCAGCTTTTCCATCAGCTCGAACCGCTCGGCGCGCATCGCGTTCAGCTCATCGAGGCGATGATGGTCGGCACGGCGTGAGGCCTGCTCGAGGTCTTCGAGCGTGACGGTGTAGAAGTTGTCATCGGCGAGCGCGATGAAGCGGAAGCCGCGGCGCCGCAGCTCGACGACTTCCTGCACGACGGCATCGACGCCTCGCTTGCGCGGCTCCTGCCCGTCGGTCTTCCAGACGGAACAGAAGGAGCAGTGCTTCGGGCAGCCGCGCACGGTCTGCACCGACGCCCACATATAGCGATCGGGCGGCAGCAGGTCCCAGCGCGCTTTCAGGAAGTGTTCGGCGTCGATCTTTCCGCCTTCGTAGATTTTCCTGGCCTCGCCGTCCACCTCGCCGCTCAGGCAGGCCTTGATCGCCTGGCCCCAGGCGATATCGCCGTCCCCCTTGACGATGGCGTGGCCGCCGCCGAGGTCTATGGCCTCATCCGGGTACAGCGTCGCGTGAATGCCGCCGTAAACAACCCAGGCGCCGCGCCCGCGCGCGAGCTGCCCGACCTCGTAGCCCCGCAGCGCGTTGCCCGTATGGATCCCGATGCCCACCACATCGCCCGCGGCGACGGAGGTGGGGTCGAACTGCTCGAGCGTCTCGTCGGTGATGAGAGGGTCGCCGTACTCCGAAGGTGTGGCTGCTGCTAACACATAGAGCCAGCGGGGGGTTATGACGGCCACGCCAAAGGAGACGTGGCTGGGATTGATCAGATGTATTTTCATGAAGGTCAGGAACGTGGACGGTCAAAAACTAATTAATTAAGTATAGCCCGGAAAGGACCACGTTGTACATAGGGATTAGAGGGTAGGGATTGGGGATTAGGGGCGAGGTGGCTTCTACGGCTTGATAAACGTCCCCGCTCGCAGCTCCGCGTAGGCCTGCTGCAGCTCAAAGTTCGTGTTCATCACGATCGGGCCGCGCCAGGCGACGGGCTCCTCGAGCGGTTTACCAGAGACGAGCAGGAAGCGGATACCCTCGTCTCCCGCCTGCACCACGATCTCGTCGCCGCGATCAAAGAGGACGAGCGATCGGTTGCTCACCTCATCGATCATCCCGTCGTTCGGGCCTCCGACGACTTCCGTCTTGATCGCCTGCGGAGCAGACGCATCGCGGAACGTGCCGGAGCCGGCAAAGACATACGCGAAGGCATTGTTCGCGCGGTCGACCGCGAGCCGCTTCTTCTTTCCAGGTGGCACCGATACGTCGAGATAGCGCGGCTCCGCTGCGACGCCCTCCACGGGGCCGCTCTTGCCCCAGAAGTCGCCGATGATAACCCGCGCGCGCGTCCCGTCATCGTCTGTGACCTCGGGAATATCGGCCGCGACGATGTCTTGATAGCGCGGGGCGGTCATCTTGAGAGAAGACGGCAGGTTCGACCAGAGTTGGAACCCGTGCATGCGCCCCTGCTGATCGCCCTTCGGCATCTCCTGATGAAGGATGCCGCTGCCGGCGGTCATCCACTGCACGTCGCCTGCTCCCATCTGGCCGCGGTTGCCGAGGCTATCGCCGTGCTCAACGGTGCCGGCGAGCACGTAGGTGATGGTTTCAATCCCGCGATGCGGATGCCACGGGAATCCTGCGAGGTATGCGTCCGGGTTGTCGTTGCGGAAGTCGTCGAATAACAGGAACGGATCGAAATCGCTCGTGTTTCCGAAGCCGAACGCGCGACGCAGCGCGACGCCAGCGCCTTCCATGGTGGGAACCGACTGGCGAACCTCTCTAATCGGTCGGATGGACATAATCGGTTAGGACGCCTCCCCAGGGATTAGGGATTCGGGACTGGGGATTAGGCTATCATCGTAGAAAGACATGCGGGTGGGGATGTTTGCACTCACCGTGGCCTTGATGGCGCCTGGTACGGCCTGGGCGCAGGGTCGGCAACCTGTGCCGGAGCGGTCATGGCTGGTTCCCGGGTTTGAACGAATGCCCGGCGACGGCTGGCATCGCGACTCACTGCCAAACATAGGGCTCCCGCTTCCGCCTATCGGCCTGCAGCCGCGAGTCGACCCGGAGACCCCTGCACGACACCACCGTAGGATTGGCTACGCGCCCTCGCCCGTGTGGGTGGTGGTTGTGCCGCAGTACGCCTTCGGAGCGCCGGTTCAGGCGCCCGTCGCGCCTCAACCCGATCGTCAAGAACAGATTGCGCCCCATGGCAGCATGGTGCTGCACGTGAAGCCGGACGACACGGAAGTGTTCGTGGACGGTTATTACGTCGGCGCGGCCGTGGATCTCGCCGGAGCTCGCGGCGGAGCGTTCCTCGAATCCGGCCCGCATCGAATCGATCTGACCGCACCGGGCCACGAGGCGGTGACCTTCGACGTGAAGATCGCCCCGAATCAGCCGCTCGTGCTGCGCCGGGATCTGCGACAGCTTCACACGCCCCCGCCGGCGCCCCCGGCGGCCAGGACGCCGATCACGTTCTACCTGATCCCCGGATGCTACGCGGGCAACGTGCCCCCGAAAGACGCCGGCCTGCCGCCGACGTGCGACATCACCCGCGCGGTCGTCATCCAGAACTAGGCGAGCGAGCTCATCCAGTCGACGATCGTATTTTCTATTTCCTTGTACACGGCGGCCTGCTTCTGCTTCGCGTCCCGCCCCGCGATCCTGTATGAATGATCGCCGCCGTGCACCGTGTGTAGCGTCGGCACCGGAGAGAGGCTGCCGAGAATCGGCTTCAGCTCTGAGGGTGAGCCGAACGTGTCGCGGCTGCCTTGCACGAAGAGCATCGGACGCTTGACGCCCTGGAGATGAGCGTCGCGAGGCTTGTCGGGCTGTCCTGGAGGGTGAAGTGGATAGCCGAGCAGGACGATGCCGTCGATATGCAGCCCAGGATGCTCAGCAGCGACATGCGTCGCCGCGCGTCCGCCCATCGACTTGCCGCCAATAAAGAGACGCGCTTTTGCGCTCGGCACACGGTCGCGTGCGCTCGCCATCACTGCGCAATAACATGACACGAGTTGCGGCATCCGATCGGGCACGCCGCGCTTCTGTTCCATGTAAAGAAAATTGAAGGTCAGCACATCGAGCCCGTGAGCGCTCAACCCATGCGCGAAGCTCACCATGAATGAATGCCGCTGATCCGCACCTGCGCCGTGCGCCAGGATCAGCGTGGCCGGGCGTTCAACGTTGGACTGAGCAGGATAGATGACAGCAGCCGTGCGCTTATCGCCGTCGAGTTGAATCGTGAATTCCGCACCCATCGCAGCCAGGCTAGTCTAGTGGCTCGTGTCGCGGCCGGTGATCCGATCCAGGAAATTGATGATCGTCGAAAACCCCTCCGGCTTGAAAAACACGAACCCCTTCTGCTTCGCGATGGCAGCGACTTCGGCCTCGCTGAGGATGCTGCCGGTCACGATCAGCACCGGGATGTCGCCGACCTCTGGGAGGCTGCGCAGGTCGGTCAGCACATCGAGACCCGTGCGGCCGTCGGGCAGACGCATGTCGAGCATGGCGGCGACCACCGTCGTCTCCCGCAGAATTTCGAGCGCGCGCTCGACGCAGTCTGCCTCGACGCACCCGTACCCCGATCCGCGCAGGAAGCGCTGAGCGGCCTGCCGGATGAGCGGCTCGTCGTCCAGCACGAGCACAATCGGCGCATCCTGCGGTGTTTTGGAGTCTGATTTCACTTGGTGCCGCACGTACGGTAACACCGGTTGCGGGTACGGATTTCGTAAGCTCGTCGCCGAAATTGCGGCCCGCAGCCGCCGCCCTCCCCAGCGCGGCCGCTCACCGGGACGACAATCTGAGCCGTAAACCGCTCAAAAACAAGTAACTTACCAATAGGCTTCTCTTGCGGGCTCGGCGGCAACACCCTTGCTAAAACAGGGGCGCATCCCCTCAGGAGGCCGGTAATGACAATCTGGGTTTTGATCATCGGTATGGCGGCGGTGGGTGGTTACTGGGTGAAGACGCGGCGGCAGCGGAAGGCCAAAGCCAACACCTATCTCTCGAGCTGAATCGACGCGGAACCCCGTGCCGCGGCGCGGGGTTCCGCGGTACAATCGCCGCTAGTTTTTCGGATGTTCCCTCGAATCCTTACTTTTGCGGTCGCTTTCCTGCTCTTCGTGCACGCGCCTGCACGTGCGCAAGTCCTCGTGTACGAGGTCTTCGGCGCCTATCTCGACTCGCTACGCGACCAGGCGGGCATTCCCGGCCTGGCTGCCGCCATCGTCGACAACAACGGCATTGTCTGGGAGCGCGCCTATGGGCGACAGGATGTCGGCCGCGTCATCGCCACCAGGACCGACACGCCCTTCCATGCTGATGGCCTGACACAGGTCTTCACCGCGGCGATGGCGCTACGCTGCGCCGAAGAGCGGCGCCTCTCGCTCGACGATCGCCTCGGCGATTTTCGAGTCGACACCGTCGAACCGGAGGCGACGATCCGCCAACTCCTGACTCATACATCAGGCGCGCCCGAAAGCCTTGCCTTCGCGCATCGGCCCGAGCGCCTGGAACCGCTGTGGCGCATCCTTCGGACCTGTACCGTGGATTCGTACCGCGAGGCGCTCGCGGATTTGTTCAAACGGCTCGCGATGATCGACTCGGCGCCTGGCGCCAACATTCTCACTATCGCGCCGCCGGCCGAAGGCGTGCCGTTTCCTGAGGATGTGGAGCGCTACACCGGCGTGCTCCAGCGGCGTGCGGCACCATACGCGGTTGACGATCGCGGACGCTCGTCGCAATCGACGTATCCCGAAAGCGCCTCGGTGCTCACGCCGTCGAGCGGGATCGTCACGACGGTTCGCGATCTCGCCAAGTTCGATCTCGCGCTGCGGCAGGGCATTCTCGTCAATCCCGAAACACTCGCGGGAGCGTGGAGCCCGCCGGCATCGAATGGCGTGCCGCTGCCTCACGGGATGGGTTGGTTCGCACAGCGCCACAACGGCGAGCCTGTCGTCTGGCAGTTCGGCATGGCGGAGAACGCGTCTTCCTCGCTGATGATCACGCTGCCTTCGCGCGGGCTCACGCTGATTCTGATGGCAAACAGCGACGGCCTGGTCAGGTTGTACTCGCCCGCAAACGGCGACATCTCGCTCTCGCCGTTCGCACGGTTGTTCCTGAACCTGTTCGTCCGGTAATGCGGGCGGGCGGGTGGGCCATTGCGCTCTGGCTGCTGGCGCCGGCGCCGGCAGCGGCGGAATGGCAGATCCGGCCGTTCATCGGGTTCACGTTCGGTGGAGCCACGACGTTCGTTGATCCTGAGGTAGCCATAGACACGCAGAACGCGGTCGTGGGGATTTCCGGTGGCTGGCTCGGAGAAACGTTCGGGCTCGAAGCGGACTTTGGCCGCGCGCCGGGGTTCTTCCAGTCGGGCGACGCCCCGGAGGAAGTACGGCTGGTGAGCAGCGGGGTGACCACGCTGACTGGCAATGTCGTGGTTGCGCTGCCGAGGCGGTTGGCCGGCTACGGGCTCCGCCCGTATTTCTCGGGTGGTGCGGGTTTGACGCACGTGGATGTGCTCGGCAAGTTTCAGATTGTCGATATCCATCGCACGCTGCCGACGCTGAGCCTGGGCGGCGGCGTTACCGGATTTCTGACCAACCGCGTGGGGTTGAACTGGGACGTTCGCCGACTGAGCACATTTCGCGGCGAAGGCGAAACGGTCGGCAACAGCGTGGGGAACGAATCGCTTTCATTCTGGCGGGCGACGATGGCGGTCGCGGTGAGGTATTAGTGAGAATCTGGTTGCTATCGTGTTTGCTCGGTGTGGTACTGCTGGGCACGCTCGCGCACGCGGCAGGCACGCTGCGCATCGTGCCGCTCATCCGCGATGACAAAGTGCAGGTATCCATCGACCTGGACAACGGTTACAGCGAAGAAGTTCGCGAGGTGATCAACGGCGGCGTCAGGACGACGTTCACCTATGACGTCGATTTGAAGATGATCGTGCCGGCGTGGGTCGATCGCACGATCGCCACCCTGGTCGTCACCACCAGCGACCGTTACGACACGTTGACGCGGCAGCACAATCTCTCCCGTACGGTCGACGGGCGGGTGGTCGAGGTGCTGGCCACAGAGAACGAAGCGGTCGCGAAAAAATGGCTGACGTCGCTGAACGGCCTCGTCCTGTGCCGCACGTCGCGGCTGGATCCGCACCGCGAGTATTACGTCCGCATCAGCGCCGGCGTCCGCCCGCCCGGCGCCACGCTGCTCGGTTGGGCCACCGGCGTCACGAACCTGGCGAAGTTTACCTTCGTTCCCTGAGCCTACTGCTGCACGTCGAGTAACTCCATCTCAAACACCAGGGTCGCGTTGGGCGGGATGATGCCGTTTCCGGCGCCATCGATGCCGTAGGCGAGGTCTGGCGGAATGATCAGGCGCCGCCGGCCCCCGATCTTCATCCCGGTGAATCCCTGATCCCAGCCTGGGATGACCTGTCCGGTTCCCAGCACGAAGTCGAAAGGCCCGCGGTCCTTCGATGTGTCGAACATCCGTCCCTTCAGATCGCTCTTGCTCTGGTCGTACAACCAGCCTGTGTAGTGGACGCTCAACCCTTTGCCCTTC
>JANNJO010000414.1:0-3262 GCA_031395755.1 Acidobacteriota bacterium | reverse complement strand
CGCCACGGTGCAATTACTCCAGACGTCACAGCGACTGGCCTCGGGGCAGGAGACGGGTTACGGTCTTGGCTGGGACCTCGAGACCGTGGCGCTGGCGGGTGAACAAACGCGCCTGGTCGGCCACGACGGGGAGTCGCTGGGCGGGATGGTGGCGTCTTTCATGACGTTCCCCGAGCACGGGATCGTCGTGTCCGTGACGTCGAACATCTCCTACGCGGACACGTTTGCTCTCGCGGTGAGCATCGCGCAGGCCTTCGCGGAACAGGGGAGAAGTCCAGCACGCAAGTGATGCCTTGTCCGCCGGAGCGCGGAGCGCGAAGGCGGAGCCGAACGCGGCTGGCAGAAAGTGGTAGCGTTGCGGCATGAAATCGACGACGAGGGGCGTGCGCGATCTCTTTCCCAAGACGAAGCCTTACCGCTCGGGGTTTCTGAAGGTCTCGAAGCTGCACACGATCCACTTCGAGGAGTGCGGCAACCCGCGCGGCAAGCCGCTCGTCTTCCTGCATGGCGGCCCGGGCGGCGGCATCGAACCGTTCTACCACCGTTACTTTGATCCGAAGAAGTGGCGCATCGTGCTGCACGACCAGCGCGGCTGCGGCAAGAGCACACCCTTCTCGGAGCTCCTGGAGAACACGACCTGGAATCTCGTGGCGGACATCGAGAAGCTGCGCGACCACCTCGGCATCGACCGGTGGGTCGTTTTCGGCGGGAGCTGGGGCAGCACCCTTTCGCTGGCCTACGCCGAGACGCACCCGGATCGCTGCACGGCGCTCGTGCTGCGTGGCATCTTCCTGCTGCGCCGGAGCGAGCTCCTCTGGTTCTACCAGGAGGGGGCGAGCGAGATTTTTCCCGACGCGTGGGAGCACTATCTCGCGCCGATCCCGTCGCGCGAGCGGGGCGACATGATGAAGGCCTACTACAAGCGCCTCACCAGCCGCGACCGCCGCGTGCGCCAGAAGGCCGCGCGCGCCTGGTCGATCTGGGAGGGGAGCACGAGCAAGCTCTTCTTCGACCCGGCGCTCGTGAAGAAGTTCGGCGGCGGGAGGTTCGCCGACGCTTTCGCCCGCATCGAGGCTCACTACTTCGTGAACCGAGGCTTCATGAAGCCCGACGATCAGCTCCTGCGTGACGTCCGGAAGATCCGCAGGATCCCCGGGGTCATCGTCCAGGGAAGATACGACATCGTCTGTCCGATCCGTTCGGCCTGGGACCTCCATCGCGCCTGGCCCGAGGCGAAGCTCGTCATCGTGCCGAACGCCGGCCACTCCATGACCGAGCCTGGGATCCGCAGCGCCCTGATCGAGGAGACGGAGCGCTTCGCCAGGCTCTAGCGGGCCCTAATTGCAGAGCTGCGTGAGCCGGCGGCCGGACCAACTCTCCGGCCCGTCCCCGGTGACGGCAAACGTTTTCTGATTCCGGTGCCGCAAACGCGACAGCCGCAACCGATTTCAGTGGTGCTGAACTGGCCGGCGTCAGTCCAGCAGTAGGATGACGAGCGCGCGCGTGGCGGCATGATCCGATGCCGCGGTTTCTTCAATCCCGAAAATCTGGGCAATGTGGAGATGATTCAACGACGCCAGCGTCTGCGCTTCGCGCGTGAAGCGCATCACGCGGTCGGAATCGGCCGCGCTACAGCGTCGTGTCAGGGTCCAGCGTCACCACCGGGTCGAAGTGATACAGCAACAGATAATCGTCCCACCCCTCTGTGCTCGAGCACACCGCCATCGACGCCGCACACAGGTGCGCACCGAGTTCCTCATCCTCGTATGACCTGGTCCGAAGCAGTCGCCACAATGCCGCGGCGTGATGCGTGCCGAACGTGAAATTCAGGTAGAGGCCCTGGTCGTGACCCCGATCGAACTGAGGGTGGTCGACGAGATTCGTGTCGGCAGCGATGGCGGTACACGCGGCCATGAGGCGATCGAGGTCGAGTCCCTTCGATCTCTCCGGCTGAACCTGCATCGACGGCGCTCGCACGGCGTGTCCCTCCGTCAAGTCATCGGCCGCAGTCGAAGTCGACTAGCGTCGCGCTGATGAATTGCGGACGCGAAGCAGCGCAGCCTCCCGGTGAATCGCTTCGGAGCGATTGTCCGGATTCGGATGATCGCTCAACCACTCGGGCCCACCATTCCCGCCGCGTCGCGCGATGGTCTGGAACATGCTGGCCATGTGGCGCGGATCGTACCCGGCCCGCGCCATGATCTGCGCGCCAAGCAGGTCCGCTTCCCGCTCGTATTTCCGGCTGTACTTCATGAAGTAGGTGCCGAGCCCGATCTGCGATCCCTGCGCGACCACGGCGCCGGTTCGGCCGCCGATCATCGATCCCACAATGTGCCCCGCGAGCGCGCCGAGCTGAAACTTCTGGCCCTTGGTCGCTTGTGCGGTCCCGTGCCGCAGCACGATGTGGCTGATCTCGTGCGCGATCACGCCGGCGACCTCGCCCTCGCTTTTCGCCGCCTCGAGCATGCCACGGTTCACGAAGATCGGTCCTCCAGGGAGCGCGAACGCGTTGATGTCTTTGCGATCGACGACCTGGAACGTGTATCGAAACTGCGGTTGGCGGAGTCTTCCCGGAATCGCTGCGACCAGCCGCGCCCCGATGCGCTCGACAGAGTTCTGCGTCCGGCGATCGCTGACGATCGGCAGTTCCTGGCGGAGTTCCGCTGCCGCGCGCCTTCCCAGTTCGACGTCCTGGGCGGGAGAGAATCGATTGCGGTCCGGATCGATGCGCGTCTGCGCGCCGGCCGACAGCGATATCGTCAGGCTGGCAGCCAGCGCCAGCACCAGTTGCCGGGTTGTGCGATGGAGTATGAGAGCCATGCCGACCGGTGACGCAATCTCGAAGCCAGCACCGATCGAGCGAATTCCTCGCAAAAGGCCACTTCTCGAACCCGAAAACAGTTCTCGTGTCCTCGTGGTGGGTCAGCTCTAGAGTGAATCGGACCAGCTCGGCCGCACTGCACTGGACGGCGCTCGACGAACTATCGAGGCTGTGCCGTCGAGTCACCGCTGCGAATCCAGAGCTCGTTGAAATGCGCATGCTTGAGGCTGTGCGAGGGAGACGATTCTCGCGGTCCGGCGTGACCGAGGCGGTCTGACACAATTCGAACGCCTGCGCTCGCTCGTAAGCTGCTGAATCGAAATGCGATCGACAACGCTAGGAAGTCGCGGCGAATTTGCGATAATCTGATCTCTGACCGCTCGCAAACCGTTGATTCGAAATGGAGAGATGTCCGAGTGGTTGAAGGAGCACGCTTGGAAA
>JANNJO010000385.1:0-3012 GCA_031395755.1 Acidobacteriota bacterium | reverse complement strand
GTCAACTTCGACAAACTTGGCCGCCAGCAAATACGCCGTCGATCCGATCAGCCTCGATTGCAACTGAAAATCGTTGCTGTCGCGCCTGGCCGGAGACGCCTTTGTGATGCGACGGTCAGTCCCGCAATTTTCAGCCTCTGGTTGTGACAGGACACACAGTACGTATGCCGCGAAACCCACCGCGAACACAGCCGCCCAACCCATCGTCGCATCGCTATGCAGCCTCGCTCACTGCACAGAAACGAGGAAAGAAGCCTAGATTATACCTGTGAAGCGCCCCTTCTGGCTGTCCGCACGAAAAGCGCGCTCGCGACAACTTACGACATCTGCGGATCCCCGGATTGACCTATAGTCGGCCGATGAAAATGATGTTCGCGATGGCGGCGTTGATGCTTTCCGCGGGCCTGCTGGCGGCACAAGCGCCTCAGGCGCCGCCCGTGACCCCGACAAAGTTCGCCTACTACCCCGCGTCCGATCTCAAGGCGCTGGCGAACACGCTGAAAGGCGGTGGCCAGATCAAATGGAACCGGCTGCATCGCGGAGACCATGACTTCCAGGGCATGAGCTTCCGCGCCAAGAGCGCGGCTGCGCCGGAGCTTCACAACAACTGGACCGATTTGTATTACATCCTCGACGGCGAGGTGAAGCACACCACGGGTGGAACGCTGGAGGGCGGCACCGAGCGCACGCCAGGCTCGGGTGAGTTCGGAGGCGGGAAGATCGTGGGCGGCACCTCCGTGCGTCTGGCGGCCGGGGATATCGCCTCTTCGGCTGCCGGCGCGCCGCACTGGTGGGAGGTGGAGCCGGGCAAGACGGTGACCTACATGACCGTCAAGATCCTGAAACAGCCGGCGCTTCAAAGCAAAATTGCTGCTCCGGGCAATAACCCGCCGGCACTGACGCCGACGCAGTTCGTGCATTTGAAGGCGGCAGACCTGAAGAACTTCGTCGACACCTTGAAGCGCGGCGAGCCGATCACGTTCCCGCGCGTGCATCGCGGCGATCACTATTTTTCGAACATCAGTCACCGCGCGAAAAGTTCCGAGGTGCCCGAGATGCACAACCACTGGGCCGACCTTTACTACGTCCTCGACGGCGAAGTGACGATTCGCTATGGCGATCGGCTGCAGGGCGGCAAGGAAGGCGCGGACGGCGAGGTCCGCGGAGGCGAGATCGTCGGCAACGTCACCCGGCAGAAGCTCGTCGCCGGCGACGTCGCGTCAGCTCCAGCCGGCGTACCGCACTTCTGGGAAGTTGAGCCTGGGAAGACGGTGACCTACATGACCGTGAAGCTGGGCAAGAAGCACCCGTAGACTTCCGGCTCCGGGCTCCAGACTCCAGGCCAGTAGCCCGAAGTCCGGAGCCCGAAGTCGACTAAAAGTCGACGTTCATCCCGAGCTTCACCATCGCACCGCGCTGGATGCTGTTCACCCTGTAGTAATTCGGCCCCAGCGTGGTGGTGCGACCCGTGACCGTCGCATTGTTCAGCAGGTTGTAGGCGTCGAACCGCGGGGCGAACATCTTGTTGCCCACTCTGAACGGCTTGCGGAGGCTGAAGTCAAGCTGGTTCAGGTCTGGCAGCCGAGCAGTCCCGCGCGGATCGACGGTGATGGTGGTCGTGCCTTGCGTGAGCGCAATCGTGTTGTTGCCGACTGACACGCTCGTGATCTCGGGGAACCCGCTCTGCCGCTGATACGTGGCGCTCAGCGTCACCCGATAAGGAAGCTCATAGATACCGGACAGGCGCAGCGAGAACGGCACGTCGTTGCCTTGAAGCCCCCGGCGGAACTGGAAGTTGGGGTTGTTCAAGTCGTCGGCGGCGGCGTAGATGTCGCCGATGTTCTTGCCAACGCTGATGCCGCCCATGAGCATCCAGCCCCCGCTCAACCGCTTCTGCAGCGTGACATCGGTGCCGTGGTAGGTCGAATCCAGGGCCGCCTCGTTGTCCCACAAGACATCAAACTGACCGCGAAGCCCGGGCGCCTGGTTGTAAACCGTGACGCTCCTACCGCTGTTTACCTCGGTCACGGTAATCGGTATGTAGCTGTTGGTGGGAACCGCCATGTTCCGGGACCCGAGCTGACCGAGCTTCTCACGATGGGTATAGCCAACGGTTGCTACCAGATTCCCGGGGAATTGACGTTGCACCTCGGCGGACAACTCGCGGGACCACGGCCAATCGGTGTCGGGCGCGTAGCGGTTTCTGACGCCCAAGGGATAGCCCGACGACGGCCCGAGTTCGTTGAGCTGGGGCAACCTGTCCCCGTTCAGATCGCAGGCGCTCGTCTGGCCGGGCGAGCACGCCGTCCATCGGCGCGTATCGCTGACGAGATTAATCGGATTGACGCGCTCCACAACACTCTTGCCGACGGGCGTGATGTAGCGGTTGGCGGCAAACTTCAGCGCCGTCCGTCCGTCGCCGACGAGGTCGTAGACGACCGAAAAGCGCGGGTTCACCGCGGTCCAGTCAGGGAATCCCTTCAACGGCGCGTAGCAGGTCGCATCGATGAACTGGGTCTGCGGCTGACAGGCGGCGTTCATCCATCCGTAATTGGTCTCCGCTCGCACTCCGATGTTCAGGGTCAGCTTGCGCGTGGGGCGCCACCGGTCCTGCACGTAGTACGCCATCTCGCGATCCTTCATGTGCGAGTAGTTCGGGGTGTTGTACGTGTTCACCGAATCCGGCACGCCGTCACGGTACACGGCGCGCATGCCCGAGGACGAGTATCTGTAGGGCGACAGCGACCCATGGTTCAGCTGAACGCCCCCTCTGATGTCGTGTGCGGTCGTAAAGTAGCCCACGCCCCCCTGAACGACCGTTCGGCGCATCTGGCTGATCGAGTAGGTCGGCAGGATCCGCAGCAGCGTGTTCGTCACCTGATCGAACCCGGCGATGAATCCGTTCGTGCAGGGGATGCTGTTTGCACGATTGTCTGCGCCGATGCAGCCGGGGGTGTCGCCCTCCTTCGGCCACATGAACGTATCCTCCACTCGAAACACGCTGCCCGACAC
>JANNJO010000384.1:0-2300 GCA_031395755.1 Acidobacteriota bacterium | reverse complement strand
CTTGTCGGTAAGGTTGCTCGCGGCAAGACTCGAGCTGGTGAAGTCGGCGTAGACGCTGCCGGTGAACGTATTCCCGCCTTCCTTGGGAATGACGTTCGTCACCATGCTGCCGTAGGCCGTCTCGGCCATGCCGCCGCCCGTCATCACGTTCACTTCCGATGTGTACGCCTGGGCGATCCGGAAAACGATGCTGCCCCCGCCAAAGCCGTTCACCGTAGCCGTCGTCAATCCGTCAATTTTATAATCGGAATTGGCGCCGCCATGCGCGGAGTTGTTCATGTCGCTGACGCCGCCAGGAATAACGCCAAGCCCCGGACCTTTGACCCCGGGCGTGAGCGCCGCAAGGGCCTGAGGGGAACGCGCCGCGGGCAGCGCCTCGATCAACTGCTTCGAGAGCAACGTGTTGGACGTCACGTTCTGGACGTCCACCAGCGGGGCGGCGCCGGACACGGTGATCGTTTCCTCCACCGACCCGACGGCCAGATCAACGCTCACCGTCGCGGTAAACGCCGACGGCAAATCGATCCCATCCCGCCTGACGGTGCTGAAGCCGGGGAGAGAGAAGGTGACCGAATACAAGCCGGGCCGCAGATCGACGATCCTGTAACTCCCATCACTGTTGGTGACGGCAGACCGGACCTTTTCGATCAACGCCGGGCTCGCGGCTTCGACCGTCACACCCGGCAACATTGCACCGCTCGTATCCTTCACAACCCCGGCGATTCCGCTCTGGGCCAGGACCAGATGAGGCAGCAGGGCGAGGAACGCCAACCCCAGGACGCCGGTCCATAAAAGTTTTTTGTCGCTCATATCGCTACTCTATCCCGCCTAATTTGCTGAGCAGCGCCACCGTACTCGGGTGCGCAACTCGGCTGGTGTATCCATCGTTCTCGGCAGGCGGCCGGCCCTTGCCCATCACCGCCGCCAACGGTGTCAGTCCGCGCTTGTTCTTCACATTGATGTCGGCGCCCTTGTCGGCGAGCCACTGCACGACGGTATCCAGCCCCAAGGCGGCGGCGCTATGCAGGGCCGTGTCGCCGGCCTTGTTCACCGCATTGACGTCACTGCCCAGGCTGATCGCCGTGGTGACGGCCTCCAGCACACGGCTTTCGCCCTCAAGCACTCCGCCGTCGTACACATAGATCCCACGGCGCGTTTTATTCTTGCCAGGATCGGCGGGGTTGAAGCTCTGCCCCATGCCCGCCGCCACCATCAGCGGCGTCGTCCCGTCGGGAAGGGCCAACCGCGGATTGGCACCACCGGCCGCCAAGGTCAGCATGATTTTGGACTCGAGAAACTTGGCGGCCAGGAAGTAGGGGGTTGCTCCGATCAGCGTCGCCGGCAACACCAAATCCTGACTGTCGCGTCTAATCGGGGTGCCTTTGGTGATCAGCGTGTTTGGATTCGCACCATGAGCGAGGAGCGTCTTCACCAGGTCCAGATCACCTCTGAGCGCCGCCGCATGCAGCGCAGCGTAGCCGACGGCCGCGCCGTTCGGGTCCGCACCTTTGTTCAGCAGCACGGCAGCGACTGCGCCGTGACCGCTGTAGGCAGCCTCTACCAGCGCACTCGTCCCGTCAGGCAAACTTTCATTCACGTCGGCGCCCGCTGCGAGCAGAAGCTTGGTAGATTCAGCATCGCCCACCCGTGCCGCAAACAGCAACGGCGTGCTGCCGCCACGGTGTACGGTGTAGTTGAGTTCTTCACGGCCCGCTCTCTGCGTTTGTTCGCCGGTGACCGTCTGCGTGTAGATCCGCGAGCGGGCTTTGACGTCGGCATTGAGCTCGATCAGCGCCTCGACGACGTCGGGATGCTTCTGGGCGGCGGCCCACATCAGCGCCGTCTGGTCGTGCCCAGACTCTTTCGCGTTCACGTCGGCGCCACGAGCCAGCAGCGCCTTCACGGCTCTGAGATCGCCTGCGCGGGCGCACTCCATCAGGACCGTCCGGCCGCGCACGAGCGTCGCGTTCGGATTGGCCCCGGCCGCCAGGAGCTTTTCCACCATGGCCCCGTTGCGATTCGTACACGCGAGGAAGAGCGGCGTGACGCCAAGGTCGTTCGCCACATTCGCGCGCGCGCCCGCACGAATCAGCAGGTCGGTCGTGGCCAGATCGTCCCGATGAACGGCCCAGTGGAGCGCCGTCGCGCCATCCCCCTGCGGCGCATTCACATCGACGCGCTGCTTCACGAGGGCAAGCACCGCCTCCTTGTTTCCGGTTTTGACCGCGGCTATCAGCCGCGCGTCAGTGGTGGCGGCGAGACTGACCACCGAGGCCAACAGTACCATCCACAACCCGAGT
>JANNJO010000412.1:0-8716 GCA_031395755.1 Acidobacteriota bacterium | reverse complement strand
AATGCGTCCCGGATGTGGAGCGCGCTGTCGCCGGGGTCCCCGCGGCGGGGGGGTGTGACCCCCTTACCAGTCGGGGGGTCAGACCCCAACAACTGCGCCTGCAGGTGGTGTGCAAGCGCGGAGCTGGCGAGCTCGCCGATGAGCCAGACGAGATCGGGCGAGAAACCCAGATGCAGCGAGCTCGTCCGTATCGCCTTCTGGTTCCTCGCCAGCGAGACGCTCAGCAGCGACCCCCCGTCTATCTGACCGTGGAGCAATGCGTCCCGGATGTGGAGCGCGCTGTCGCCGGCTCCTGCCTCCGCGAGCGCGCCACAGAATAAGGGCAGCGTTTCCTTCAGCGAATCGGGAATCGGCACATATTCGTTGCGCAACGCCGGCAGTCCGCGACGCCATTTGTCTGCCAGGGCCGCGGGTGTGAAGGTCGAAGGCACAGGCTGGTCAAGCCGATCGGCGGCATCCAGAATCAGCCGGACCAGACGCTGCTGCAGCGCGACCGCCGGGGCCAGATCGGGCGAAATTGCTCCGATTTCGGCCCATCGCGCCCGTGCCCGCTGCCAGAGGTCGTGTGGAAACGTCTTCTGCACGAAGGGGCGTATTGTATAATTTATGGAGCAGGGCCGTCGGTGTGTCCTCTGGAGAAATCACATGATTAACGTATCGTCTTCTGCGGCTTCCAAAATCACCGAGCTTCTCACCGAAGAACAGAAGCAGAACAGCGGCCTGCGGGTGTTCGTGCAGGGCGGAGGGTGCTCGGGCTTCCAATACGGACTGATGATCGAAGAGAACGGCGGCGACGCCGATCAGGTCTTCGAGTCGAACGGTGTCCGCCTGTTCGTCGATCCCATCAGCATCCGCTACCTCAAGGGCGCGGAAGTCGATTTCGTCGACACCGTCACGGGCGGTGGGTTCACGATCAAGAATCCGAACGCCACGTCCACGTGCGGCTGCGGATCGTCGTTCACCACCGAAGAAGGTGGCGGTGAACACCACGGACACAGCCACTAACAAGTCCCCGGCGGGGCGCATGCAAGGTATCGACGTCGATCGCGTGCGCCCGGCCGGCGGAAAGCGCTCCAGCAAACGCAGCTTCATCATCGATGTATTCCTCCGCCAGGCGGGGCACCTCAGCGCCGACGATCTCGTCGACCTTATCCGGAAGGAAGATCGGGGCATCAGCCGTGCGACGGTCTACCGCACGCTTCAGTGGATGATGGATGCGGGGATTGCCCGCAAGGTCGATTTCGGCGAGGGCCGGTTCAGATTCGAGCATTCCCACGGGCACCCTCGGCACTTCCACCTGATCTGCAAGACCTGCAACCAGTCGTTCGAGTTTCTCAGCTCCGACATCGAGTCGCTGATGGAAGAGGTGGCCAACGCCAGGAGCTTCGTCAGCAAGCAGAGCGTCGTGCAGATTTACGGCACGTGCGAGGAATGCCAGACGGGCCGGCCCGCGGCGAAGGGCGGCACCACCGAGATGATTTTCGCGCGCGATGCGCTCCGCATCGCCATTGCCACTGAGCGCAGCGGGCTCGAGTTCTACACACGCGCGGCGCGCATCACGCAGGACCAGCGGGGGCGCTCGGTGTTCCAGAAGCTGGCCGAAGAGGAAAAGGAGCACCTGGGCACGCTCGAAGCGCGATACGCTCAGCTGATCAAGATCGATCCACAGCTCGAGGCACGTCCCGCATTTCTGTTCTTCAAAGGCGCCGCGAACGGCCTCTTCGCCGAAGGGACCGATCGGCTGACGAAAGGCGTGAACGATCAGCAGGCATTGTTGATTGGCATCCGCTGCGAGCGGGGATCACATCGCTTCTTCAAGAAGTACGGCGAGCGGTTCGAAGATTCCGAGGGGAAACAGATCTTCATGGAGTTTGCGGAGGAAGAAAAGCAGCACCTCGAGCTCCTGATACGCGAATACAAGAGCCTCATCAACCGCAAAGGGCGGCGACGGCCCGGCAAACCGGCGAAAACCCGCCGCCGCGCCAACGGCTGACGTGTCCGACGTCATCGATCTCCATCTTCATACGACGGCGTCCGATGGTCTGTGCGAGCCAGCCGCACTGGTGGATCTCGCCTGGCGCGCCGGCATACGGACGATGAGCGTGACCGACCACGACACGGTCGCCGCGTTGTCGGAGATTGAGATCGCCGCGGCGGCGTCGGGGATCTCGTTCGTGCCCGGCATCGAAATCACCGCCGTGCACGACGGCCGCGACGTTCACGTGCTCGGCTACTTCTTCGACCGGTCCGACGCCTCGCTCGGCACCTTTCTCGAGCAGCAGCGCGCCGACCGCATCAGGCGCGTCAACGGCATGGCCGACAAGCTCGCCGACATGGGAAAGCCCATCGATCGCGAGGCGGTTCTTGCGTCGCGGTCCCGCGGAAAATCACTGGGCCGTCCAATGGTGGCCCAAGCGCTCGTCAAGGCCGGACACGTGGCCGACGCGCGGCAGGCGTTCGATCAGCTCATCGGCGAAGGCAAGCCGGCATTTATTCCCCGATCGGGGCCGGGCCCCGCAGAGGTGATCGCCATTGTCAACCGCGCCGGCGGGGTGGCGTCGCTTGCCCATCCCGGTCTCCTGAGGCGCGACGACCTGATTCCTGCGATGGTCGACGCCGGGCTGACCGCCGTCGAAGCGTTTCACAGCGAGCACGACCCGACGACCACGGAACACTACCTGACGCTCGCCGATCGCCACGGCATCCTCGTGTCGGGCGGGTCCGACTATCACGGCGAAAAGGAACGGCGCCGGGCCGCGTTTGGGACGGTCGGCCTGCCGCGCGATCGCTTCGAGCGGCTGGCTGCGCGCGGAAAAAGGGAGAGCTGATGTCAGCTGCGCTTCTCACGGCAATCTTCGCGTCGGTGGCGGGCATTGCCACGGCTATCTATCTCGGCCTGACCGCGACAAACAACGCAATGCTTGGACAACACATCTCGATCGGCATCTTCAGCACGATGATTACGCTGCTGGCGCACTCGATGATGATGTTCTATTTCCTCGGCAAGGGTAAGGCGGTCAGGGAAGCCGCGGCCGAAGGCGGGCTCTCGGCCGAGTTCGAGCGTCGCATCGCGGTCGCTCGCAGGCCCGTATTCTCGATTGCGCTGTTTGCCATGCTGGCGACAATGATCACCGCCATCGTGGGTGCGAGCGTCGATACCGGCGTGCTGCCCACCGGTGTCCACGCCGTGCTGGCCTATTCCTGCCTGGCCCTGAATCTCGGCGCGCTGCGAGTGGAGATCGTCGCCCTCATCGAAAGCGGCCGCGTCGTCTCCGAAGTCAATCAACTCCTCCGGTAATGGGGTCCGACCCCCTTGTTCTGAGGGACGTTGAGAAGCAGTACGGCGGCTTGAGGCCGCTGCGCGTGCGGGATCTGCGAGCCGCCGCCGGGCGTGCCACGATGCTCATAGGCTTCGATCGCCCCGCCGCAGAGGTCCTGGTCAACCTCATCACCGGCGCAGCGCTGCCCGACACAGGCGAGATCATCAGTCTCGGCCGGCCGACGCAGGCCATCGCCGACAGCGAGGACTGGCTGGCCTTCGTCGAGCAGTTCGGCATCGTCAGCGATCGCATCGTGCTGCTCGAATCGATGACCGTTGCGCAGAATCTCGCCATCTCGTTCGACCTCGAGCTCGATCCGATCCCTGCCGACGTGCTGGCGCGCGTCACAGCGCTTGCGGCCGAAGTGGGCATCGGCGCATCGCTGCTGGCGACCCGCATGGCTGAGGCCACCCCTCTGCTGAGATCGCGCGTGTATCTCGCGCGCGCGCTTGCGCTCGACCCCGCGATCCTCGTGCTCGAACATCCCACGGCGAATCTGGCTCCAGACGACGCGGCAGCATTCGCAGGCGTCGTGAGGAACGTCATTGAGGCCCGTACGCTGACGACAGTCGGTCTGCTGATGGATGAGAAATTTGCAAAAGCGACCGGTGGCCGGCTGCTGTTCTGGCAGCCGGCCACCGGAGAAGTGCGGGAACGTTCTGCCCTGCGGTTCTGGTAGCCCGCCCTACTTCTGCACGTTGACCGTGATCGTCTGGCAGAAGCCATCGATCGTGCGGTGCAGGTCATCGCCGAGCTGCAGCGTGAGCTTGTGCGTGCCCGGCTCGAGCTGCATGTCGATTTCGGTCGAGCCCGTGCCGAAGTGAACCCACGACGGCGTGCCCTTCACGATCTCCGTGCCTGCGGGCAGGCAGTCCATCTCGACGCCCACGTGGTGATGGCCCATGCCCGCGCGAACCTGCTCGGCCTTGATCGGGTCCTTGGGCACAGGGGCCAGCTCGTAGCCTTCAAGACCGAACCGAAGCTTGACCGGGCTCTTCACCGTGGCGCCATCCTGCGGCTCGACGAAGAAGACGCGGCGCGCCGGCGCGGCCGGCGCTGCGGGAGCCGGTGCGGCGGCCGGTGCTTCAGCGGCCGGCTGCGCCGGTGGCTCCGGGGCTCCGCATGCGCTTGCGGCAACGACGAACGCCGCAAGCGGCAGGAATTGCGCGAACTTCCAAAGTGACTTCTGCATCATTGACTCTCCTGTAATTGAAACCGATACAGCTTACTTGACGATGACGCCGCAGGCGATCGGATTGCCGCCGCCGACGCTCTATCTCTCGATCACGCCGCACGCGATGATCGGACCGCCGCTGACGCCCGAGCCCGTGGCGCCGGGCACGTTGGCATCCAGATTCTGATGGATCAGGATCGCGGAGCCGTCGGCATCGAACAGCCCGGTCGGACCCCCCATCGTCACGCGCGTGCTGTACACGTTGAACTGTCCGGTGCCTTGCGCGTTGACGTTGAGATTCGGCAGATCGCCCATGTGGTACGGATGGTTCACTTCAGGATCGGGATTGCCGGCGGGGCCCGGATCGAAATGGCCGCCCGCGCTCTTGAAGTCCGGTCCTTCACAGCGCCCGGTGCCGTGAATGTGCACGCCGTGCATGCCAGGAGGCGCGTTCTGAACGGTGAGAATGATCTGCACCATGTGGCCGTTCCCGCTGTTCGAGATTTCATACAGCGTCGCGCTGCCGCTCATCCCGTTGTTGCCTTTGATCGCCGCGCGCGCTGCCTGGATGACGGGTGCACCCGTGCCTCGGCCACCGCCTTGACCCTGCGGCAAGCTGGGATCCGCCGGATTCGGAGGCGGTCCACCGGGTTGCGCGGCAGCTGGAGCCTGTGCGGGTGCCTGTGCAGCCATCATTGCGCTCGCCAGTCCGAATGCAACGGCGGCGGCAACCGCGATGAAACGTCCCCTCACCATGTGACCTCCTGAAACCCACCATCGAGAGAGAGCGGGGCATTGTACACCGCCGCCAATTGCCTGAAGATTGCTGCTATTGTAGAGCAAGACCGGCTACGCAAGGAGTGGCGCCATGCCTAAAGGTACGATCAAACGACTGGTCCGGGATCGTGGGTTCGGCTTCATTCGGGACGAGGGCGGACAAGAGTGGTTCTTCCATCGAAGCAGTGTGGAGGGGAACTTCGATTCGCTTGCCGAAGGGCAGAACGTCTCATTCGAAGAGGAAAATTCTCCGAAAGGCCCGCGCGCGGGGAACGTCCGTTCCGAATCCTGATTGACGATTGTCCTTTTCGATATTGATGGGACGCTCATCCGAACGGGCCGCGCGGGCAGCCGCGCGATGAATCGCGCGTTCGAAGATCTGTTCGGCATCCCAGGGGCGTTTGACGGCATCCCGATGGCCGGACGAACGGACAAAGGCATTCTCGAAGACGGCGCATCGCGCGCGGGCGTCGATCTCAGCAGCAGCACCTCTCAACGCTTCCGCGATCGGTATTTCGTACGTCTCCGGGAAACTCTTCCCGAGCCCGGTCCCCACAAGGGCATCCTGCCCGGCGTGCAGCCCCTCCTCGGCGCAATTGCGGCGCGCACGGATGTCTTTCCCGCGCTGCTCACCGGTAATTGCGAAGAGGGCGCGCGCATCAAGCTCCAGCATTTCGACCTCTGGAAATTCTTCCGCTGCGGCGCCTACGGCGACGCCATCGCCGATCGCAACACCTTGTTCGATGTGGCGATAGAGCGCGCGCTCGCGTGCGGCGCGCCGGCCGTGGATCCCCGCGACGTCGTGGTTGTAGGCGACACCGTACTTGATGTCGCCTGCGCTAAAGCCGCCGGCGCGCGCTCGATTGCCGTCGCCACCGGGCCCTCCGACGTCGAAACGCTCCGGGCGGCAGGCGCGGATGTGGCCGTGAAGGATCTGAGCGACACCGAGGGGCTACTGCGGCTGCTCGGCGTACAGATCTGAAGTTCGACGACGTGTCGGAAAGTACGCCGACGAGGCCGATGGGTCCGGCGCCGAGTGGCGCCGAGGAAAGACCTAACCTTCTATGAGACGGACGTCTCCGGCGCGCGGCCCCTTCTGAGATTCCTCAGGAGTGAACTCGACGCGCTGACCTTCGCGCAGCAGCTCGAAAACCGCGCCGCGGACGGAGCTGCGATGAAAGAAGTGTTCGATTCCACCTTCATCGCGGATAAACCCGAAACCCTTGTCGATCAGGAGCCGTGCGATCGTGCCGGTCGGCATACCCGTGTCCTCCGATTGTTCTGACCCGATCGCAAAGTCGCCGTAACCTCTTGGAGATTTGGCCTTTGGGAGTAGCTTACGGGCTAGAACGGGGCCAGTGTAGGTTCTTCACCCTACGAAGTCAAGACGGGAAGACCTGCCAGGTTTCTTCTTCTTCCTCGTCTTCATCTTCCTGATCTTCGTCGTCTTTGTCCGACTCCGCGTCCTCGTCAAACTCTTCATCTTCAAGGACTTCGTCGTCTTCTTCGTCGCTGTCGGGCATCGCGTTCATGGCATCCCCGCGCAGGAAGTTATGGCGTAGCAGGCTTGGCCGGTGCCGGAGACACCGGTGGTGGGGGAGCCGCCGCCGTGGTCGCGCCCGGCTGTGTGGGGTACGTCGTCCAGTAGTGGCGACCGCACTTCTGGCACACCCAGAACTGGTTCGGTTGCCAGGGCGTTCCCGGCGGAGGGTCTCGCAAATCCATCTGGTCGCCGCAGCGCTGGCAGCGAACCGTCACGCCCACTTCACTCATCCCGCGATTCTATAGCACGTGCCTGACTTTCCGTTTACCGTTACCGGATGATTCCGGGGATCGTGCTCGCAGGCGGGAAGTCGTCGAGGATGGGTCGGCCCAAAGCGTTGTTGCCGGTGGGATCGGCCGGCGAAACGTTTCTCGATCGCGTCACTCGCACCCTCCTCGACGGCGGAGTCGATGAGGTGCTCGTTGTCGTCGGGGCCGATGCGGAAGCCATCCACGAGCATGCGAAAGAAACCTCGCGCGTGGCCATTCTGAACAATCCGGATTACAAGCAGGGACAGCTGACCTCGCTGCTGACCGCGCTCCGGAGGATCGATCGGTCCGCCTGCTCGGGCGCGCTCGTGACGTTGATTGATGTGCCTCTGGTGTCGGTGGAGACCGTCCGAACATTGATCGCCGCGCATCGCACCCACGCGGCCTCCATCGTGCGTCCCGTATCGAAGGGGCGGCACGGGCATCCGGTTATTTTCCACAGCCGTCTCTTCGATGAGCTGGAGCGCGCCGACCCGGCCAGAGGTGCGAAGCCCGTCGTCCGCGCTCACGCCGCGGACATGCTTGAGGTGCCCGTGGAGGACGAGGGCGCGTTCATCGACATCGATACGAGAGAGGACTACGAGCGGTGGATTGGGCCCTGGGTCTGAACAGATCTACCGAGCTTCGATGGAGATCACCTCAACCAGCGGTCCGACCATGTGGATGCCGCCGAGGTCCGGACGAATCCTTGCCACCATCGTGACGCGCAGGTTCTCTCGCTGAAACGCCGGCGCCAGTCCGGCGACCGGATCGTATGTGACGCCGTCATCGCCTCGCACGGCCCAGAAGCCGCCCTCGAGGTTGAAATATCGAACGGTTCCGTTCACGCGAATGGCTCCGGCCGGCAGTTCGGGAGCTGCCGGCGATGCGCACGATACGATCACGATAAGAAACGCGATAGCGACGGCAAGGGTATTTGGGCCCCTCATGACTTCGAGTATAGATCTGGTATTATTGAAAGTTAGTTTTTCCACCCAAAGTGGGCCAGTAGCGCAGTTGGGAGCGCGCATGAATGGCATTCATGAGGTCACCGGTTCGATCCCGGTCTGGTCCACCACACCTTCATTCGCAGCCTCAATCGGCCGCAAGTAGCTGAAAGCCGGTGCGGTTACGGCGGTTCGAACAAAGCCGTTTCCGTCGAACGCGATTCCCTCTGGAAAGAACAGTTGTTGGAACCGCTGACGCTGCTCCAGCGAGGCCTGCACCCACATGTCTGATGCGCGTGGCAGAACGCGTTCTGCGAACGCCAGAATGCCTTCCACGTCGAGTTCATCGAGCTGGCCTGAGTGACGGTCCATCCGGGCGAGCGTGAGCTCCTCGCGCAGTTTCTCGGCGTGGCGGTCGTAGGTGTCGATGTCGATCGAACGCTCGAAAAGAAATGCCTCGTCCAGACGGTCCAGCTTCTGTTGGATGGCCTTCGCGGCTCGCTCAGCGCTTTCGATCTCCTCGCGCACGGCCGCCTTCCGCGCCTTCCAGATCTGCAGCACGAATTCCTTCAGTAGCCGCATGTAGCCTGGCGTCGGCTGCAGCAGGGCGAGTTCGTCGGCGAAAAGCCCTTCCAGCTTCCCCTTCGTGATGTTGACTGCGCGACAGCCTGGACGGCAGTGGTAGTACGCGTAGTACTCTCTACGCC
>JANNJO010000367.1:0-19632 GCA_031395755.1 Acidobacteriota bacterium | reverse complement strand
TCAGGCGTTTATCGCCGGAACCAACCCACGCGATCCGCTGACGCTGGTGCTCGTGACGATCCTGCTGGCTGGTGTGGCCATCGCGGCAACGTTACTGCCCGCATGGCGAGCGGCGCGCATCGAGCCGCTGATTGCGTTGCGGTACGAATAGTGTGTGACGGTCCGGCTAAAGCCGGACACTACGTACTGTCTCATCCCTCATCCCTCATCCCTGATCCGTAATCCCTGGTACTCGAACACCAGCTTTTCATCGCCGACTCCGATGGTCACCGTCCCGCCTTTTTCGAGCTTGCCGAACAGAATTTCATCGGTCAGCGGGTCGCGTACTTCGCGCTGGATGACGCGGCTGAGCGGACGTGCGCCCATCTTCACGTCGTAGCCCGTTCTGGCGAGCCAGGCACGCGCTTCGGGCGTCAGCGTGATGGCGACCTTGCGGTCCTTCAACTGGCTCTCGAGCTGCATCACGAACTTCTCGACGATGGTTTCCATGGCCTCGGGGGTCAGCGATTGGAACGTCACGATGGCATCCAGCCGGTTGCGAAACTCGGGGCTGAAGACGCGCTCGATGGCGGTCCTGGCCTTGGTGCCAATCGCACCGTCCGCGAAGCCGACGGACCCGGCGCTCATCTCGCGCGATCCGGCGTTCGACGTCAGAATCAACACGGTATTGCGGAAGTCGGCCTTCCGCCCGCTGTTGTCGGTCAGCGTCGCGTGGTCCATCACCTGCAGCAGGATGTTGTAGATGTCTTCGTGCGCCTTCTCGATCTCGTCGAGCAGGATGACGCAGTAGGGGTGGGTGCGGACGGCGTCGACGAGCTGTCCGCCCTGCTCGAAGCCGACGTATCCGGGCGGCGCGCCGATCAGCCTCGCGACCGCGTGTTTCTCCATGTACTCGCTCATGTCGAAGCGGATGAACTCGTTGCCGAGCAGGAGGGCCAGCTGTTTGGCCAGCTCCGTCTTGCCGACGCCGGTCGGGCCCGTGAAGAGGAAGCAGCCCGCGGGCCGTTCGGGCAAGGCAAGCCCGGCGCGTGAGCGCTTGATCGCCTGCGCGACGAGGTGTACCGCTTCGTGCTGGCCGAACACGACGCGTTCGAGCGATTCCTCCAGCAGACGCAGCCGTTCGCGATCCGATGCGGACGCCTGCCGCGCCGGGATGCGCGCCATCCGCGCCACGATCGGCTCGATGTCAGGCGCGTCAACCAGCAACGCGCTGTCAGTGCCCGGGGTCCGCCCCGCCTTCAACCGGGTCACGGCTCCGGCTTCGTCAATCAGGTCGATCGCGCTGTCCGGCAGCCGATAGTCGCGGAGATGCCGCGCGGCCAGTTTGGCGGCGGCATCCAGCGCCGCGTCCGTGTATTTCACGCGGTGGTGCTCCTCGTAGCGGCTCCGCAAGCCCGCCAGGATGCGCACGGTCTCGTCGATCGACGGCTCGTCGATCGCGATCTTCTGCAGCCGCCGCGCGAGCGCGCGATCCTTCTCGATGTGTTTGAACTCTTCGAAGGTCGTCGAGCCGATCACGCGAAGCTCACCAGCGGTCAGCAGCGGTTTCAGCAGGGTCGCGAGATCCATTGTGCCGCCCGTGACGGCGCCGGCGCCGACCGTGGCGTGAATCTCGTCGATGAACAGGATGGCCTTCGGCTTCGCGCTCAGCGCCCTGACGACCGCCTTGAACCGTTCCTCGAAGTCGCCTCGAAAACGCGAGCCGGCGAGCAGCGCGCCGGTATCGAGCGCGAAGATCTCCGCGTCCTTCAACGTGTCCTGCGCGTCTTCGGACAGCAGCCGCACGGCCAGCCCTTCGGCCATCGCGGTCTTGCCTACACCCGCGTCGCCGACAAAGACCGGGTTGTTCTTGCGGCGCCGGCAGAGGACCTCGATCGTGCGCTGCAGCTCGTCGGTGCGGCCGATCAAGGGATCGAGCAGCCCCTGGCGCGCACGCGCAGTCAGGTTGGTGCAGTACGCCGAGAGCGGATCCTTCGCTGTCGAGGGTCCAGGATCGCCGCTTCCGGCCATGCCGTCGCGGCCCTCTGCCGGATCCGGCGTCATTCGGTCGTCGTTGTTGATGGCCGTCTTCGTGATGCCGTGCGCCAGGTACTCGAGCACGTCGAGGCGCGTGACACCCTGTTCGGAGAGCAGCGCCGCGGCGCGCGTCTGTGGCTGCTGCAGAATGGCCGCGAGCAGATCGCCGACCTGCGCCTCCTGGCGCTGCGCGCTCTGCACGTGCAGCACGGCCGTCTGCAGGGCGCGCCGGAACGCGGCCGTCTGCTCGGGCTCGCGCTCCTGACCGCGGGGCAGCGCCTCGACAGATTCGTCGAGGCTGTCGCTCACATTTCTGCGAAGGAGAGGGAGATCGGCGCCGCACGCCGCGAGGATGCGCTCACCGTCCGGATCGTGGGCGAGGGCGTACAACAGATGCTCGAGGGTGAGGTAGGCATGACGGCGCGAGACCGCCTCGCGAAACGCAATATGGAGAACCACTTCAACCGAGGTGGAAAACATCAGGCTTCCTCTATGGCCGCGCGCAGCGGATAACCGGCGTCGCTCGCGAGCGACGCCACCTGCTCCGCTTTCGTTTCGGCGACCTCATAGGGATAGACGCCGGCGAGCCCACGGCCGTTACGGTGCACGTGCATCATGATGCGGTAGGACTCGGCCGGGGATTTCTGAAACAGCGTTTCCAATATCTGCATGACGAACTCCATCGTCGTGTAGTCGTCATTCAGCAGGATGACGTTGTAGAGGGTCGGTTCCTGTTTCTTGAGCTCGACCCGTTCCTTGACTGCGCCGCCGGTCTCGTCGTGGCGTTCCGCCATTCTTTGCATGCTACCAGACCCACGTGATCGCCGGAGGTGTGTCTCCATGCGCGACAGAGATCTGCGGCTGACGCGGAAAAGCCGCCTAGTCGCGCGGCAGCTTCGTCACCACGCCGCCGTCTGCCCGCCAGATGCTCACGTTGTGAGCGTCGGCCCATCGCTTCGCCATTTGAAAGGCGGGCGAGAACTGGGCCATGCTGAGGCGGTGAGGGTAGGGCACGATGCTCAGGAAATGACGCCCGCTTTCGGAAGTGATCAGCACGTCTCCGGGCGAAGGGGCGTCGGCCATCTGTACTCCGAGCGCCCCGCAATATCGATGCCGGAGCCTAAAGATTAGTCAATTCGGCCGGGAGAATAGCCTGGCAACTCGGGCACGCCAGGACCCGGCCCCTGCGCGGCAGCGTTGACGTGAAGTTCACTTGATCCCGCAGCAGGCGCACCGCGCGCAACGTGGAAATCGTCTCACTGCAATGGGGGCACTTTACAGGCATCTCGAGCCGGTAGATCGCATCAAACCGTTCAGGTTGGCCCACGAGTAGCTTTTCGGTCGATACAAACAGTTCCTTTACTTGCAGTTAGCGTCTCAGGCAAAATAGAGGAAATCGAATGCATTTTGCCGGGCGCGCATCGGTGTTTGCGGTCCTCGTCGCCATCTTCCCGGGCATCGCCCTGTTCGGCGTCCGCACGTCTGCCCGGCAGGCTCAGCCGCCTGTCGATGCGCCTCTGTCGCAGGCCGTCATCAACAAGTACTGCATCAGCTGTCACAACCAGAAGACCCGGACCGGCAATCTCGCGCTCGATACGCTGGATGCGGCGAATCCCGGCGCGCACGCAACCGACTGGGAGCGGGTCGTGGAGAAGCTTCGGGCGGGGTCGATGCCGCCGCCCGGCCGTCCGAGGCCCGACGCGGAGACCTATCGCGCGGTCGCCAGCGCGCTCGAGGCGGAACTGGATCGCGAGTGGGATTCGCATCCCAATCCCGGCCGCATCGGCGCGGTCCACCGTCTCAACCGCACCGAATACAGCAATGCCATTCGCGATCTCTTCGGCCTCGCTCCCACCAGCATCGACGTGAAGTCGCAGTTGCCCGGCGATGAGACCGCCGATGGCAGCTTCGACAAGTTCGCCGACGTGTTGTCGATCTCGACGGCGCACATCGAGCGATACATGTCGGTCGCGCGACAGGTCACGCGCCTCGCCACCGGGCTTCCTCCGGCCCGTCCGGTCATCGCCACCTTCGAGATTCCGCTGCATGCCACGCAGGACGATCGGCAGAGCGAAGATTTGCCGCTCGGATCGCGCGGCGGCATCGCCGTCCGGTATCACTTCCCGGTTGACGGCGAGTACGCCATCAATGTGCGCCTGCAGCGGAACTATCAGGACTATCTCAAAGGCATGGGATGGGAGCAGCAGTTGGACGTTCGCCTCGATGGAAAGCTGTTGAAGCGGTTTGCGGTTGGCGGTAAAGGGCAGGGACGCGCGGCGGGTGCGAGCTACGCGGGCGACGGCGAGCCTGGCTACGCCGGCGCGCCCGAATGGGAAAGGTACATGCAGGTTGAGGGCGACGCGGGCCTCGAGGTTCGGGTGCCTGTCGCTGCAGGCTCTCGGGTTGTCGGGGTGTCGTTCGTGAGCGAAATGTGGGAGGCCGAGGGCCTGCCGCAACCGCTCCAGCGCGGCCGCGTCATCACGAACGACGAAGTCTACATGGGTCACGCCAATGTCGCGTCGGTGCAGATAGGCGGACCGTACGGGACCGAACCACTTCAGGGAAGAGGGAAGAAGGAAGAGGGCAAAGGGCAGAGAGCAGAAGGCAGAGACGGCATCTTTGTCTGCCGGCCCCGCGCAGCCTCGGACGAGAAATCCTGCGCGGCCAAGGTTCTGTCGCGTACCGCGCGCCTTGCATATCGACGGCCTGTAAGCGGCGCCGACGTCCAGACGCTGATGACGTTCTTCGATGACGGCCGTCGTGATGGCGGGTCCTTCGAGGCCGGCATCCAATTTGCGCTCGAGCGCATGCTGGTCGACCCGGACTTCTTGTTACGCGTGTACCGTGATCCCAGGCCCTCGTTACCGAGCCCTACGCCCCACTCCCTAATCCCTACTCCCTATCGCTTATCCGACCTCGAGCTCGCGTCGCGCCTCTCGTTTTTCCTGTGGAGCAGCATCCCGGATGATGCGCTGCTGTTGCTGGCGGAGAAAGGCCGCCTCTCGGCTCCGGCAGTCCTCGAGCAGCAAGTCAAACGGATGCTCGCCGACCCGCGGGCGGTGGATGCGCTGGTCGACGATTTTGCCTCGCAGTGGCTGAACCTGCGGCGTGTGGCTGAGGTCGTTGTCGATCCTGAGCGCTATCCGACCTACGACCTCACGTTGATGGATGCCTTCAAGCGAGAGACGGAGCTCTTTGTCGGCAGCACCCTTCGTGAAGATCGCAGCGTGCTCGAGCTTCTGAATGCGGATTACACCTTCGTCAACGAGAAGCTCGCGCGCCATTACGGCCTGCCCGGCATCTACGGAAGCCGTTTCCGCCGCGTCACGCTGCCGAATCGACACCAGCGCGGCGGGCTCCTGGCTCACGGCGCGCTGCTGGCGACGACCTCGTATCCCGATCGCACGTCACCGGTGCTGCGCGGAAAGTTTCTCTTGAACAACATTTTCGGACTCTCGGTGGCGCCGCCTCCAGCCGGCGTCGATACCACTCTCGGGGAGAACAAGCCCGGCGCGGTTACGCCGTCGATTCGGGAGCGTCTTGCCGAACATCGGACGAATCCGACCTGCTCGAGCTGCCATTCGGTGATCGACCCGCTCGGCTTCGCGCTGGAGAATTTTGACGTCATCGGGGGATGGCGCACGGTTGACGAGTCCGGCCGGCCGGTGGACGCCGCGGGTACGACGATGGGCGGGGCGAGCGTTGAGGGGTTGGCGGGCCTTCGATCGATGCTGCTGGCCGAGCGCGCTCAATTTCCACGCACCATCACGGAGAAGCTGCTCGCCTACGCGCTCGGGCGGCGCATCGAGCACTACGATCGACCGGCCGTCCGAAGGGTCGTGCGGGAAGCGGAGCCGCAGGACTACCGCTGGTCGGCGCTCATCCTGGGCATCGTGAAGAGCCCAGCGTTTCAGATGCGGAGCAAATCATGATTCTGACCTCGAAATCGCTGCCACGCCGCACGCTGCTGCGGGGCCTCGGAGCAACCCTGGCGCTTCCATTTCTCGATGCGATGCTGCCGGCGCGCTCGGTGCTGGCGCAAGCGGCGAAAAAGCCCGCTCACCGGTTCCTCGCGTTCTACGTGCCGAACGGGATGGCGATGGAGTACTGGTCGCCCAAGACGGTGGGCAGCGGGTTCGAGCTCTCGCCGATTCTGGAGCCACTGGCGCCGTTCAAGAATCAGATGCTCGTTCTGTCGGGAATTCGTGCGAACTGGGTAGCCATTCACGCAGGCGCGTCGGGCGCGTTTCTCACGGGCACGCCGAAAGGCGGCCGTAACGAGATCGAGATCTTTGCCGACACCTCGATGGACCAGCTCCTGGCGAGGCAGTTCGGCCGAGAGACGCAGATTGGCTCGCTCGAGCTCGCGATGGATCAGCCGGCCAACGCGGGGGCCTGCACCGGCAACCTGAGCTGCGTCTACACGCATACGCTGTCGTGGCGCAGCCCCACGCAGCCGCTGCCGATGGAGTGGAACCCGCGCGCAGTGTTCGAGAAGCTCTTCGGCGATGCCGGCAGCACCCAGCGCGCCGCGCGTGAAGCGCGGATGCGCCAGCACAAGAGCATCCTCGACTCGGTCAACGAGAAGCTCGCCAGCCTGCGCACCGAGCTCGGACCGCAGGATCGCGTGAAGGTTGAGCAATATACCGAGGCCATCCGCGATGTCGAGCGCCGGATCCAGCGGGCCGAAGAGCAGGACGTCCTCGAGCTGCCGGAGATGGCGCAGCCACAGGGCGCGCCGCCGGTCTTCGAGGATCACCTCGCGCTGATGCTCGATCTCCAGCTGCTCGCGTTCCAGACCGATCTGACGCGCGTGATCTCGTTCATGCTCGGCAAGGAGCAGAGCGCGCGGCCGTATCCCCAGATCGGCGTGCCGGAAGCGCATCATCCGCTGTCGCATCACCAGGACAACGCGGAATTAATCGCGCACATGTCCAAGATCAACCGCTATCACACCGAGCTGCTCTCGAGGTATCTCGCGAAGCTGCGGGCGACGCCGGACGGCGACGGATCGCTGCTGGATCACATGACGATCCTCTACGGATCGGGTATCTCGAACAGCACGCGCCACTCCGGCGATAACCTGCCGCTGCTGCTGCTCGGCGGGGGTGCGGGCAAACTCAAAGGCGGACGTCACCTGCAGTTCGCGGACAAGCCGTCGATGGCGAATCTGCTCGTGACCTTGATGGACAAGATGGACGTTCCCGTCGAACGCGTCGGCGGCAGCACCGGCAAGCTCGAAATCGACACGCTGTCTCTCTAGGTGCGAAAGGTGCGAAAGGTGCGTAAGGTGCGACAGGTGCGGTGGCGCAGGGCTTTAGCCCTGTGTGTGGCGCTGACTGCGGCCCCTGCCTACGGGCAGGACGCTCCGTCGGGTGACGGCTCGACGCCGTTGCACTGGGCCGCGTACCACGACGATCTCCCGAAGGCGGATCAGCTCATCCGATCGGGCGCGAATGTCAACGCCGCCAACGATCTCGGCGCCACGCCGCTCTGGGCGGCAAGCCTCAACGGCAGCATACCGATGGTGAGCCGGCTCCTGGATGCCCGCGCGAATCCGAACGCCCCCCTCCTTTCCGGCGAGACGCCCCTGATGGCCGCTTCCCGCGCGGGCAAGCGGCTTGTCGTCGAGGCGCTTCTCAGGAAGGGGGCCGACCCTAACGCCAGCGCCGCTCGCGGCCAGACCGCCCTCATGTGGGCCGTGGGGCAGAAGCACGCCGACGTCGTGGCAGCGCTACTCGCCGGCGGCGCGGAGGTTCACGCGCGCACCGACAGCTGGAGCCAGATGATGGCCGTGCCGCCGCACGGCCTGCCCGAGTACAACCGTGTGATCCCGCATGGCAGCGACACGGCGTTGATGTTCGCGGCGCGCGTGGGCGATCTCGAATCCGCACGGCTGCTCGTCGCCGCCGGCGCGAACGTGAACGATCAGGATGCCTGGGGCGTCAGCGCGACGACCCTCGCAGCGTTCTCGGGTCATGGTGGAATCGCAAGGCTGCTGCTCGAGAACGGCGCCGATGCGAATGCCGACAAGGCGGGATTCACCGCGCTGCACTGCGCGATCATGCGTCGCGACGAGGCCACGGTTGCCGCCCTTCTTGCGCGCGGCGCTGATCCCAACGTGACCGTGAAAGCATGGACACCGACGCGGCGAGCGTCGGACGACTACCACTTCATGCCCGCGCTGGTCGGGGCGTCGCCGTTCTGGCTGGCCGCGCGATTCACGCAGCCCGGTGTCATGCGGCTGCTGGCGAAGCACGGTGCCGATCCCAAGGTTATGCACGAGTCGAATTACGTGCAGGGCGAGGGCTACCAGCGACGCCAGGAAAAGACGACCGCCGCGATGGCGGCACTGGGGATGGGGGGCGGCACCCCGTGGGTGCCCGTCGGCCGCGAGGAACGTGAAGCGTTGACGCTGGAGACCGTCAGCCTCGCTCTGGACTTCGGCATCGACCCGAATGTCGTGAACGCCAACGGCCGGACGGCGCTCGATGCGGCGAAGACGGCGAAGTTCGAGCGCGTCGCGACCCTGCTGGAAGAGAAAGGCGCTCGAGGCGGGGCCGCGTTGCACCGCCAGAACGTGCCTTGAGCGCCGCGTCGATTCAGGGGCTCCTCGAGCGTCTGTATCGTGAAGCCAGGGCCGATCGCTGGCGGCTCCCCAAGGTCGCCTTCGCCAACGCGCTCGACACCAGCTGCCGGAAGTCGTTTCCGGGCGGTGACCCCAGCTCGCGCGAACTCTCGCGCTATCTCTCTTCACTCCACCTCGGAGATCTGGCGCTCGCGTGCGCGTGCGCCGAAGGCCACGCCGCCGCCTGGGATCACTTCATCCTGGAAATGCGGCCGGGGCTCTACCGTTGCGCCGACGCCCTCGATCCCTCGGGAGGCGCGCGCGACCTCGCTGATTCTTTGTACGGCGATCTCTACGGCGTCGACGATCGCGGCGTCGTGCGCGAGTCGCTGCTCCGGTATTTTCACGGCCGGAGCAGCCTCAAAACCTGGCTCAGAGCCGTGCTTGCGCAGCGCTACATCGATCGTGTGCGATCGGCCCGGCGCCTTGTGCCGCTGCCCGACGAGCTTCCCCAAGGCGCCGGGGCGTCGAAGGCGGGGGATCCTGAATGTCCTCACCTCGTAGACATCCTCCACAGCGTTCTCGGGGACGCAGTGGCGCGCCTCGCGCCGCGCGATCGACTGCGGCTCGGGTGTTATTACGCGGAGCAGTTGACGCTGGCGCAGACGGGGCGCCTGTTGAAGGAGCATGAGGCCACGGTGTCGCGGCAACTCGCGCGCACCCGGAAAGCCATTCGAGAGGACGTGGAACGCGATCTGCGTGCGCAGGGGATGACCGACGGGCAGCTGGAACGATGCTTCGAGTGCGCCAACGAAGATGCGGGTCCCATGGATCTCGCCGAGATGTTTCGAGCACGGTCCGGGTGAAGCCGGACCGTGACGTGCAAGAAGAACGCACAGGATCGTTCTATATGAAGAGAGAACCCGTGACGTCCGAACGCGATCAGGACAAATGGCTTCATCGGCTGCTGCGGCAGCGTTCTGCCACGCAGCAGGCGGTCGCGCCGACAAGCGCGTGCCTCGATGCGGACCTGCTTGCGGCCTGGGCCGACGGCGCGCTGGACGCGAAAGCGCAGGCGGCTGCAGAGGTCCACGTCGCGGCCTGCCCTCGATGCCTGGCGCTTCTGGCGGCCATCGAGCGAACGGCCCCGGTCGTGGCGGCAGAGCCGCACCCGCGGCGCCTGTGGCTTCGATGGCTCGTGCCTCTCACCGCCGCGGCCACCGCGGTGGCGATCTGGATCGCGATTCCTCAGCGGCAGGTAACCCCGGTTGCCCGCGAGGCGGCCCCGGCTCCGGTCGTACCGTCTGCTGCGCCTCCGGTTGAGGCGTCGCAGTCGGGGACCGTGCCTCAGGAAGGTCCGGGCGCTCGCGTCGACGACCTGCAGGCGCAGAACCGGGTGGCGCGCGAAGAGCGTGCCCTCGCGGACAAGGTCGAGGTCGCCGAGAGTGCGCGCGAGCGTGACAGCGCGGCCGCTGACCAGAGCACGTTTGCCACGCCGGCCTCTCCCTCGGCTCCCGCGCCGCCTGCCTCGGCGTCCGTGCAACGGAAGGCCCTTAATAAGGAGGCGGTCACCGACGCCGTCTCTCCGGACAGTCCGCTCGTTCGCTGGCGGGTGCTCTCCGGTACTGAAGTCGAGCGCTCGACTGACGGCGGAAAGACATGGACACGCACGTCGAAGCCGCCCGCACCGATCTCGAGCATTCGTGTTGTGGACACCCTCACCGCCACCGTGACCACGCCAGACGGCAGGAGCTTTTCGACAACCGATGGGGGCGCCACCTGGGCGCCCGTGCAAGAAAAACCGCCGGCTCCGTTCTAAGAACAAGAGCCGCGAGCGGCGCGGGGCATGGGGCCCCCGCAAGCGAGCGGTGTTGGAGCGGGGTGTAGGGGCCCCCGCGACTAACAAAGGAGCCGTCAAATGTCTGCACGTCTTGGCCTCACAGCACTGGTCTGTCTCGTTCTCGCGGCGTTCTCCGGAACCGGCAAGCCGATTGCAGCCGCGGCAGCGCAAGGGGCGACGACGCTCGACGATCAGGTGGAGCTGGCCGTCACCGTCTACAACTCCGACATCGCGCTCGTCCGCGACGTGCGCAACCTCGATCTGCCGAGAGGCACGTTCGACCTCAGCTTCATGGACATCGCGGCGACCGTGAATCCGGCGACGGTCCATTTTCGATCGCTCACCGAGCCATCGCGCGTCAGCGTGCTCGAGCAGAACTACGAGTACGACCTACTCGAGCCCGAGAAGCTGCTGCGCAAGTACGTCGGCCGCGATGTCACGCTCGTGCGGACCCGACAGGTTGACGGGAGCACGATCGAGGAAGAGGTCACCGCGCGGCTGTTGAGCTATAACAACCAGCCCGTCTGGCAAATCGGGAAGGAGATTGTCACGGGGCTGCACGCCGACCACATCCGGTTTCCCGAGCTGCCCGACAGCCTCTATACGAGGCCCACGCTGATCTGGACGCTGGACAACGGCGGCGCGACGCGGCACCGCGTCGAAGCGAAGTACCTCGCGAGCAAGATGTCCTGGAACGCGGATTACGTCCTCACCGTCGCGCGCGACGACAGGGCGGCGGACATCGATGGATGGGTGACGCTGACCAACGGCAGCGGGACCGCGTTCCGGAACGCGAAGCTGCAGCTGGTCGCCGGCGATCTCAATCGCGTGCGCCAGTCCCTCAACAAGATGCTGGAGTCCGACATGATGTCGCGCCGCGAAGCGGCTTCCGCTCCCATGGCGCAGGAGGCGCTCTCGGAGTATCACCTCTACACGCTCGGCCGAAAGACGACGATCAACAACAACGAGACCAAGCAGGTCAGCATGCTGGCGGGCACGGGATTCCCGGTGGTGAAGCGTTACGTCGTCAACGGCCAGGCCTTTTACTATCACAACGCCCACCGGCCCGGCGCGCCCATCAAGGATCAGGTTGAAGTGTTTTACCAGTTCAAGAACGAGGCGAAGGGCGGGCTCGGCATGCCGATGCCGGCCGGCACGGTGCGCGTCTACCAGTCGGACTCGAACGGCGGTGTGCAGTTCGTCGGGGAAGATCGCATCGATCACACGCCGAAAGACGAAGCGCTGAACCTGAAGATCGGCAACGCCTTCGACGTCGTCTGCGAGCGCAACCAGGTGGACTTCGACAAGATCGGTCCCGGTACCTACGAGGTCGAGTACGCCGTCACGCTGCGCAACCGGAAGGCCACGCCGATCACGGTCGAGGTCAACGAGCCGATTGGCGGCGCCACATGGCGCATGTTGCAGGCCTCGCACAAGTGGAACAAGACGGCGGCGTTCGCGGCGCAGTTCATGGTGCCCGTCGAGGCCGGCGCGGAGGTCGTGTTGACGTTCCGCGTGCGGGTCACGGTCTGACCCAGGGTTAGAACCTATTCAGCCAATCGGCAGCCAGAACGACGTCTTGACGAGAACGATGTTCGACCCCGGCGCTCTGATGGAGCGAAAGGCATCGCCAAGTCCGACCCGCGAGCCCATAGTGTCGCGCGCATCGCGATTCTGCTGCCAGACGACATACATGGAACTGCCCGGGCGCCATTCCCAGCGCAGGACGACGTTGCTCTGGAAGGAACGGACATTGAAGTCGCGGTTCGTCAGGGTGAAGGTGGTACTGCCTGCTGTGACCACGCGGTCTCCGTCGGGCTCGATGTGGAGCGATGTGCCGGAGGCGCCGTACCTGATGCGCTCCAGACTGCCCGGGGCCAGCAGCTCGCCGTGGTCGTAGTAGCGTCCCGAGGAGGCAAACGGCTCCGCGTACACGTCGAGGTTCACATCGGGCTTCAGTGTGAAGCCCATCCGGAACTCGGTCGAGAACGTGCTGCGTTCGATGTAGGAAAAGACGTAGCGGCTGGCAAATGTCTCGGGCCTGCCGCCGCTCAGCGTCGCAACATACTGTTGTGCATCCGTCACACGATCGTAGGCAGGCGCAACCGAGAGCTGCCAGCGCGGTCCTGGCCGGAACGAGAAGGTGCCATTGACCCTCCGGGTCTTACCGCCCAGCTCGTTCTCGCTGGCGCCCGCTCCCCCCGTAACGCGGGTCTGGGCTGTGGCGCTGTTGCCGAAGCTGCCGCTGGCGCTCCAGCCATGCGGCATGCCCATCAGCGGGCCTCCGCGCGTCAGCTTCGCGTCGCGCGTGCGGAAGCTTCGGCTGATCGAGAACGACGAAGTCCAGAAATTGACCCACGTGAGGTTGACCGACGATTGGACCGATCCCATCTGACGGTTCCAGCCGTGGTTCCATTCGTTCGACTGACTCAGTCGAATCGAATAATTCCGAAACATACGGCCAGGCTGCGTCTCTCGATACGTGATGTTCGCGCCGGGTTGAATACCGTCGGCGCCGTTCATCTGTCCGACCTGGTTGGCTTCGAACATCACCGTGTCGTAGATAGACGACATGCCAAAGAGCCAGTGCCGGCCGCTCACGCGGTTGAAATTGAGCGTCTGCGTGAAACCGGACATCGAGGTGCGTCTTGGGTCGAGCTTCGTGTACTCCTGGTCGGGACGCTGCATGTAGTGCTCGGGTGAGCGTTGAATCGCCGTCATCGCCGCCGCCTCGCCGGTGACGAGTGTGCCCAGCGCCGCCCACACGAGCTCGTATTCGCCTCCTTTGAAACGCAGGAGCGTGTCAGCCCCGTAGGTCAATGCGTTGCGCGACAGCAGGGCGGCCAGCGGATCGCCCGGCTTCAGGTTGCGATGCAGGGTCGCCACCTGCGCACTCGCCGTCGATCCCAGCGTGCCGAACTCCTGCTGCACGCGGGCGACAGCGTATGCGGTACGGGGGGCGACACGCACCTTCGTGATACCGGCGGCATCGGCAATCCTCGCAGACTCTTCGTCGGTGATCGCTCCGAGAATACCCACGGAGGTTCTCGAGGGAAGCCGGCCGGTCACTTTTCCGGCGAACAGAATCGTCGCGTCATCCGGATAGTCGACGTGGTCACCACGTGCCGGCCCGGCAGGACGGGTACCGATGCGCCGTGAGTAGAAGAATTTCGACTGGTTCGGCGTTGTGAGCAGGCGGGCTCCTTCGGTGAAGAACGGGCGGCGTTCCGGAAACCTCGTTGCGAATGCCGACAGATTCACCTCGGCGGGGTCGGCCTCCACCTGCCCGAAATCCGGATTGATGGTCGCATCGAGGGTCAGGTTCGGCCCAAGGCCCATCTTGAAGTCAGTCCCGACCCTGCTCACCAGATTTCGTCCATCATCGAACGGGTCGCCGGGAGCCCGCGCCGCGTTCATCGTCGAGGAGCCGACGACAACCGGCACCAGTTCGATCCGTCTGCTGGGCCGCACCCCTTGAATGCCTCGCAGATCGCCGAAGCGCGACGCCCAGGCCCGCTCGGTGCGCGGCACGACCACCCAATAGTCGGCCTCGTCCAGCGTCGGGATAAACCGCGTGACGTTCAGTCCCCAGACCTGTTCGGACTCGTCGTTGAACCGAAGCTGCGAGAACGGGATCCACAGCTCGGCCGTCCATCCCTGTCCGTCAATCGATGTTCGTGCCTCCCATACGGGATCGAAGCCCACGTCGGCGAAGTCTTCGTCGTCACGGGGGTGGTAGCGGTCGAGACGAACACCGGACGCGCTCACGCCAAATGTGTAGGCCGTGCGCCTGTCGAGGAAGGTGTCAAGAGAGACGAAGATGTGTTCGGCCTGTGAGACGAGATCGCGCCGGCCGAGTGGTGCCTGTATTCCCGCCGGATCGGCGCTGTACATTCGCGCCCCGACGTACACGGCCCCATCGTCGTACGCGAACCGGATTTCCATCCGTTCGGTGGCCGAAGCGCCCTCGATCGGCTCCTTCTGCGTAAAATCGGTTACGGCCGGGCTTTGCCGCCAGGCCGCCTCGTCAAGCCGGCCGTCGACGCGAATGGTGCCGTCGGCCACGCGCACAGCAGTCGCCGCTTTCCGTTCGCTGCTTACACTGCCGGTGGTTTGCGCGTCCGCTGCCGACGTCAGCAGCGACACGAACAGGATGGAGGATAAGAGCCGCACGGCCACGGATCATCGCTGAATGAGCCCCCTCTGGCAAAGGGTGTATACTTGAGACCGCTCCGCTTTCTGAGCACTGCCGCCGAGCCCCGCATTTCTGCGGGCAACACGTCCCAGCCCTCACCAAAGCTTTCGCGCCCGCGGGCGCACAGGGTGGTCCATGACAGGAATTTTCTCATTCGGAAATGTGATCGGTCTCCTCGCGCTGCTCGTACTCGGTGTGGGAATCTACCGCGTCCTTGCCGCGAGGAATCGTCCGGAAATGTCGGTCGCTTCGATGCTCCGTATTCCGAACAAGGACCGATAACCTGATGATTAACCGGGCCGCAACGTCGAACGCGTTCGAATTCGTCAAGGTCGCGGCTCTTCGCACGCAGCAACTCCAGCGTGGTTGTGTGCCGCGCGTGGCTGGGAATCACAAGAAGACCACCATCGCGCAGATGGAAATAGTCGCCGGCAAGGTAGCCAGAATTCCTGCAGGTGCCGTGTCGGAAGCCGTCGTGGAGGGTATAGTAATCCTGCCTTGAGAACGACCCACGTCGTCTCTGCCGCGGTGCTTGCCGTATTCCTGACGGCCGGCCGGAATGCGGCACAGGAGTCCCGCGTGCCGTTCGTCTACGTGTCCGGGTATCGCCCGGAGATCTCGATCTTCCGGCTCGATACGGCCGGAGGCAAGCTCATCCCCGCAGGGAAGGCCGACGGTGGCCCGGAGCCTTCTTTCCTCGCGTGGGATCCCGCCGCCCGATTTCTTTTCGCGGTCAACGAGACCGATCCCGGCCGGGTGCGATCGTTCCGCATCGATCAGGCGAGCGGAGCCTTGACGCCGATCAACGATGTGTCCTCGACGGGCAGCATCACGGCGCACCTGTCCACCGATCGCACCGGCAGATGGCTGCTCGTGGCCAATTACGGTGATCTGAAGACCGGAACCATCGCCTCTTTTCCCGTCGCCGCGGACGGCCGTCTCGGGGCAGCCGTCGATACCAGGGAGTTCGGTCCCGGGTCGATGGCTCACCAGATCAGGACCGATCCGGCGAACCGCTTCGTGTTCGTGCCGTTGAAGGGCGGACCAGCCGTGGCCCAGCTGGTGTTCGATGCGGCGACCGGGCGTATGCAGGCGAACGTGCCGGCGCGGGTGACGGCCGCCGCCGGCGCAGGTCCTCGTCATCTCGACTTCCACCCGAATGGCCGCTTCGCCTACGTGATCAACGAGCTCGATCTGACGATGGCCGCCTACGCGTACGACGCGGCGAGCGGACTGCTGCGCGAGATACAGGTGCTGCCGACGTTGCCTGCGGCTGCCGATAAGGTCGGCGCCTCTGCTGCCGACGTGCACGTGCATCGTTCCGGGCGATTTCTCTACGGCTCCAACCGCGGCCACGACAGCATCGTGATGTATCGGCTCGCCGATGATGGACGGATGACGTTGATCGGCCACGAGACCCGCGACATCCGGCGCCCGCGGAATTTCACGATCGATCCGACTGGAACGCTGATGCTCGTCGCCAACCAGGACGCCGCGAACGTGACGATCTTCCGCATCGATCAGAGCAGCGGCAGACTGGATCAGGCGGGTCCGCCCACCCCGGCCGGTGTGAATCCATCGTTCGTGGGTGTCGTGATGCTGCCTGGGAAGTGAGAGGGATGAAGATGAGAATCCTGGCTCTGCTGTTGATCGGTCTTCCCGTTGTCGTCGGCGCCCAGGCTCAGGAAAAAACCCTCTATTACCCCAAACCGATCGAGCGCACGGCCTACAAACCGCCGATGAAGCCAGTGACCCGGCTTGCGGATCTCAAAGCCAGGAATCAGGGCAAGACCAGCTGGCGCGAGCCGATCATCAACGACGGCAACTCCGTGTCGTTCATGGTGCAGGAGCCCGTTGGTACCAAGTACGAGCGGAAGTTGTATCCCGACTCTGCGGCGTGGTTCGTGGTGCTCGACGGGGAGATCCGGTTCGAAGTCGAGAAGCCAGACCGCACGTTCGAGATGATCAACGCGTCAAAGGGTTCGTACGTGTTCGTCCCGGAGCGCATGCTGCATTCGCTCGAGGTGGTCGGCGGGGGACCCGCGATTCGGTACGAAGTGACGTCCGGCCCGTCGTCCACAGCGGTCTACGAGAAGAAACCGGCAGAGGCACCGAAGGGCACGACGTATGTTCCTGTCACGTTGAGCACGGGCCCCAACCCCCTCGACGTGAGGAACGAAGGCTTGAACGGCAAGCCCTGGCCGCATCACTACAATGTCTACGAGCTGCAGAAGCAGAGCGCGACCAAGAAAGGCTTCACGCAGGAAGCGATGCGTGCGAACCGGGCGAGGGGCAACTTCATCTGCGGATACCGCCCGGCGACGTTTCCGACTGAGTCAGGCGATCGCGGCCACCTTCACACCGACACCGCCGAGTCCTGGATCGTCATGCTGGGGGAGCTGCGCTGGGTCTTCGAGGGGGATGAGAAGGACGCGATCGTCGCGCGCCAGGGGGACATCATCTACGCCGTTCCCGGCACGTTTCACTCGCCGCAGTTCTGGGGCAAGGAAGGCTTGAACTGCCGCCTGACCAACAGTACGATGCCGTCGCTCAACCATTTGTACGACGTCAAAAAATAGGAGGGTTTGCCATGCTGAATCGACGTGAATTCATCGGCGCCGGACTCGGGGCTGTTGTCGCGGCGCAGGCCTTTGCGATGCCGGGCGACAAGATGCGCTACGCCATGAGCGGCCATCAGTTCCGCACCTCACCCCCGCATCCCGAAACCGGCATCAAGATGGCGGCGCGCTACGGCTATCACGGGATCGAGCCGTTTCAGGACGACATGCCGCAGTACCTGAAGCAGCCGCCCGACGTGTTCAAGAAGCTGCTCGATGACGCCGGCCTCGCGCTCTGCACGATCGGCAGTGGCGGCGAGTATCTCGATCCCGCCCGCATCCAACAGACGGTCGAGAACAACGCGGCGCGCGCCCGTTTCATCGCGCACTTCGGATGTAAGCACCTTAAAGTGAATCTCAGCCGTCGCGTTGGCCAGGAGAATCTCAGCCTCGAGAACGCCAAGATCCTGGCGCGGCATCTGAACGAGGTGGGAAAGCAGACCGCGGCGGCGGGTATCAAATTCGCCTTCCACCCGCATGCGTGGACGCTCGTCGAACGCCAGCCCGAGCTCGACATGATGATGGAGCTCACCGATCCCAAGCTGGTGTACCTGGTGCTCGACACCGGGCATGCGGCGCTCGGCGGTATCGATCCCGTCAAGGCGCTTCGAGACTACTACCCGCGAATCGCGTCGATACACCTCAAGGACGCGGAAGCGAAATACAACGTGGCCAAAGGTTGGAAGGGACCCGCCCCGAGCGAAGAGGAACACAAGCGCGTGAACCTCTACAAGCGTCTGGGCGCGGGCGGCGTCGATTTCCCCGCGTTCTTCCGGATCCTCCGCGAACGTGGGTACGACGGCTGGGTCACGATGGACTTCGACGCGCCCCGACCGGGCGAAGGCACGGTCGAGCAGGACATGAACTCGCACAAGAAATACCTCGTCGAGACGCTTCGCGCAGACTTGCGGAGTTGACACAAGCTCTCAGGAGAGCAGGAGATCAGGAGGCATCTGGCCTTTTGATCTTCTGCTCCTGTACGGTGTCCGGCTTCAGCTCTGTTTATCCAATCGCCGCCCAACGCGGAAGCCGGATTCGTCTGCCGCCAGCGGGAACTGACGCGGCACGAACACCGCTGGCTTGCAGACGGATCCGCCTTCCGCATGGCGTGGCGAGGTAATCTGCTATTCTCTACCGGCTTTGGAAGGTAGGCGCCCTTGGGAGGGAGCAGGCAGGCATGGCAAGTGTGCTCGGGAACGTCCGGTGGGTACCCGTCTCAGGCTGGGTGCTCCTTCTTCCAGTCCTGCTCTTGCCGGCTCAAGCCTTCGCTCAGGACACTCCTGAGGGCCCAGCCTTTGCGTTGCCTCTGGATTTCGCTCCGCCAGGCGCCCGATCGGCCTCGTTGGGAAGGGCCTTCATCGGTCTAGCGGACGATGCGACCGCGGCGTCTGCCAATCCTGCCGGTCTCGTCAAGCTGCCTCGCCCTGAGATTTCGTACCACTTTCGCGTGACATCTTCAGAGACCTTCTCTCGGGAGTTTTTTGGGGGAAATGGCCTTCAGAGATCGACAGGAACTTCAACGGTACCGGCATTCTTCAGCGTAGTCATTCCCATGGTAACCAACACCTTAGCGGTCTCTGCGTTCTATTCCGAAGAAGTCAACGCTCGGAATACCTTTGAGCAGGCCGTAACCTTCTCGGTCGCCCCAGGTCAAATAGGCCAACGAAGAGTCCTACAGTCCAATGCGCTGGTGGTCTCTCAAACCGGAGTTGCCTTGGGTTATGCCTTGGGAAGCCGGTTCGCGATCGGGGCGGCATTTCGATCCTCGAAGGCGGCGCTCGACTTTGCCGAGGACCTCTCGTTCTATGATGAAGGCCTTGGCAGGGGCCAGCTCTTTACCAGGCAGCGCGTGGATTCGGCCTCCAGAAAACCGACATGGACCGTGGGAACCACAGTGCAGGCCGCTCCGGCGTTATCCATCGGCGGGGTTTACCGCCGGGGCACGGTGTTTTCGTTACCCGGGACGGAGACACGTCTGATCCGCGCGTCTGCTGCCAGACCGACACAGTCGGAAGTTGTCGCGCCGTACGTCCAGACGATCTCCATTCCTGACTCCTATGGCGCCGGGCTTGCCCTTCGACCTCCCGAAGGAAGGTTCACCATCACCTTCGACGCCGTCAGGGTCGAGTACTCGGACCTGGTCACGGTATTTGCGTCAAGGAGACTTACGGACGCGACCGAGCTTCACGGGGGCTTCGAGTACCGTTGGCCGCTCACAACTACACGGCTCCTTGCTCTCCGGTTTGGCGCGTACTCAGATCCAGGACATCACCCGTTCGAGGGGCAGGAAGTGAGCATTAACATCGGGCAGCGCGACGAGGAGCTGCATACCTCTCAAGTCTTCGCCACTGCCGGTGCGGGCGTAGTCCTGAGCAATATTATTCAGCTCGACGTT
>JANNJO010000117.1:0-29547 GCA_031395755.1 Acidobacteriota bacterium | reverse complement strand
CCGGATTCTGGGGTGCGGCCTGGGCACGACCAGCAAAGGCTCCCAACACGAGCAGCGCCAAACCGATCCTCATGACGGAAGCGGCGCGGGCAGCGGAACGCCGACTCGTTCAGCCCACGGCGTGAGAGCCGGGAGAATGGTCTCGTGCAACGTAATCCCCTCTCTGATCTGGCGGCGACGCCGGACGAGCGCGCCTTCGCCAGGAAGACGCACGGGCGGATTGCCCGGTGCGACCGGCGTGGAGTGGCACAGGTCGACAAGATGCTGCATCTCGCGCGCAAACGCATCGCGCCCGCCAAAACAGTCCGGATCGATGATCTGCAGAAAAATCGACGCGGTCCAGGGCTTCGGAGCTTCCGAGCGGCCGTGACCGGAAAGCCCCGACGTCAGCGCCTCCACGATCAAGGCGAGCGCAAACCCCTTATGTCCGAGCTCGATGCCGCCTAACGGGAGCATCGCGCCTGGACGATCGGCCGCGAGCACGCCAGGATCGTCGGTGGCGCGGCCGTCGGCATCGACGAGCCACGGGCCCTGCAACCGTTCACCTTTGGCCGCGAGCCGCTTGTTCATCGCGTTGGTCGTCGTCGATGAGCTGATGTCGATCAGAATCGGATCGCCGGCGGTCGGAAAGCCGGCGGCCATCGGATTCGGCGTGATGCGCGAGGCGACTCCTCCGTGAGGGGTGACCCCGGCCGCCGATGGATCGGAGCTCATCAATAAGATGATGTACCCGGCATCGGTGACCGGTTTCAAATAGGCCTGCAGGCACCCGATGTGCTGGCCGCGTCCGATCGCAATCGTCACCACGGGATGACTGAGCACCCGATTGCGCGCTTCGGCGATCGCCCGCTTCACGAGCCACTGTCCGGGCAGGCGATGCCCATCCCACGTCAGGGCGGCGCCGAAGTCGGAGATAACTTCTGGATCGCCAGAGGTCGCCAGGAGGCCGTCCTCGATCTGCTGGAGATAGCCCGCCAACTGATCGAGACCGTGCGTGTCGTGTCCGAGCAGGTCCGCCTCAACGAGCACGTCGGCAACTGTTCGAGCGCGGTCGCGGGCCAGGCCTGCTCGTTTGAGCAGCGCCGTGGCAAATATCACAAGATCGTCGGCTCGGTAGCGGCGACTCAAATCGCAGCGATTCTATTTCATTAATTCAACCGCGCCACGAACGCCGCCCGGAAAGATGCGGTCCAGCTGGGTCGGGGTGAGATCGAACGCTCCGCCAATCACCCCTTTCAACACCGCGCGCGTATCGAGGGTCGGTTTCAGATCGCGTCCCTCGAAGAGCGCACCATCCGTGAGACCCGGCCAGTCGGAGAACACGATCGACTTCGCCACCTGCGGGCCGAGCACGAAGCCGGCGCCGGCCGTGCCGTGATCGGTGCCGCGCGTGCCGTTGGGGCGCGCGGTCCGCCCGAACTCGGTCATCACGACGACGGTCGTATTAGCCCAGGCGGTTCCCATTTCCGTGCGAAACGCCACAAGGCCCTCGGCGAGCTGGCCGAGCAGCCGATCCAGCGCGCCGCCGGCCAGGCCTTGGTTCGCGTGCGTGTCCCATCCGCTGAATTCGACGGCGGCGATGTTGGGTCCGCCGTCCTGCTTGAAGATGCGGGCCGCCGCCTGCATCAGCGGAGTGATGCCGCCGCGCCGCGCGCCTCCTCCCGCCATCGCTTCCTCGCCGACGAGATCCTGCTGCTGCAGCGCCGACTCGAAGCGACCGTACAGGGTCGCGTCGTTGCGATATAAAACCCCAAGCCGGCCAAGATACTCGTCGTCCACGGCTCCCAGCTGCGTGGGAGACCAGGTCTGCACATCGAAGGGACCGGTCAACGATCGGGGCATCCCGGATGCGATCGCGATGCCGGATCGCTCGCCCGTCATCACCTGCAGCAGCCGATTCAGCCAGCCGTCGGACGAGCCGACAGGGCGATCGATGCCGGTTTCGAGAATCGCCTGGCCGTCGAAGTGGCTGCGCGTGCGGTACGGGATGGCCATCGCGTGAATCACGGCGAGCTCGTCGCGCTGCCAGAAATCGCGAAGCGGCGCAAGGCCCGGCGCCAGGCCGAACGTGTCGTTGAGCGTAACCAAGTCGGATTCGTCGAACGCGAACGCGCCGCGCAGCGAGCGGTACGCCGGATCGCCGTACGGCACGACCGCGGCGAGGCCATCGAACCCACCGCGGAGCAGCACGAACACGAAGCGCCCGCGGTGCTTCACCTGCGCAAAGTTGACAACAGGAAACCCGAACGTTGCGATTCCGCCGAGGCACATGGTTCTGACGAAGCGGCGGCGATCCATGGTCATCTCCACTGAAAGGCAGGTCCCGCCAGCGCAAGCGCGACGCGCTCGTCGGCGGTGATCTTGTTATCGGCGAGGAACCCGTTGAGGGGATCGCTCGCGGGGACATCGACGACGTCGAGCAGCGTGCGCGGATCGATCCGCTGCGCGCGCAGGCGCCGGGCGACCGTTCGCGCCAGCTCCGCGCGATTCAGGAGTGAATCCGGATCGGCCCATTCCTGCGTCTTGTCGCCGAAGCCTTTCGGCGACTGTGGCGACCAGAGGGGGTGACGGAGCTGCCGGAGAAGCGGCATGACGTTCTCGCTGGCTTCGGTGGCGTTGAACGCGCGCAGCACGGCGATCAACCAGTCCTGGGGCGTGCGGAACTTGCGATGGCGCTCATCCCACGCGTCCTGCAGATCGACGAGCGCGTTCGCGACCGCGCGAAGATCGCCGCCGGTGTCGCGAAATGTTCGTGCGAGCCGATCGACCGCCTGTGCGGGCGGATCGTCGGCGACGAAGTGCGTCACCAGCTTGGTGGCGACGAACTGCGCCGTGGACGCGTGTCGAGAGAAGGCACGAATCGCACGCTCTCCCTCCTCCACGCCGCCCTCTCCGTACTTCGCGCCGAGCACGGTTTTCGATCCCGGCTCGTGCAGCAGTTCCTGGAAGGCAAAGCCGATCGCATCATCGGCATCCTGACGGACCTGCATAGGCCGGCGGCGCGCGCGCGGCCGCGGGTTCTGCATCGCGCCCGGCCGGGCGAGGCCGGCCACGGTCCAGCCCGTTAGGATCTTCGCGAGCTCCAGCACGTCCTGCTGGCCGTATCCGCCATCGACGCCCAGCGTGTGGAGCTCGAGCAGCTCGCGCGCGTAGTTCTCGTTGAGGCCCCGCTGCCCGCGGCCGGCTCCACCGGCTTTTGCCCCGCGAGAGGCCGGTCCAATCGACTGAAAGTTGTCGAGGTACACGAGCATCGCGGGATGCTTCGCGGACGCGAGCACCATGTCTTCGAAGCGGCCCAGCACGTGCGGCCGAATCGCCTCGCGCTCGTAGCATCCCGCGAGCGGCGCCACGAGGACCTTCGCGCTGGCGGACACGCACAGATGGTTGGACCAGAAGGCGACCAGCCGCTCGACAAACGGCCGCTCGGTCGTGGCGCGCGCGGTCAGGGCGGCGCGGCTTTCGGCGGTGGCCACCTCTACAAGCCGGCGCCGCGCCTGCTGGCGTTCCTGCTGATTCCCCTGCCCGACCGCGCGAAACGCGCGGATCGCTTCGGCGATGGCAGCGGGCGTAGCCTCTGCGGGGGCGCGCAGATCGGGCGCACCGCCCTGCAGCTGCGCGCGCAGCCAGCCTCGAGGGTCGTCGATCCGGCGCCGCTCGCCGACATGCGCGCCGAGTCCAAATCTGTTCAGGGCACGAATCGTGGGATTCATAGTCAGCTCCGATGGCTTAGACGATCCCAATGTAGCGCAGGGATGTGAAGAAAGTATGAAAAGGAGGGCGCGGTAGCGCCCCCTGCTTAGGCGGGATCTTTCTAGAAGCGGAGTGTGTGGCGGACCGAAAACTGACCAGGGCGCAGAGACACGACCGGACCTGGTTTCTTTCGTCCGGTGAGAAGCATGAACCCGCCTGCGGCTGCAGCGGCGATACCGCCGCCGAGCATCGCCTTGTTCCCCCAGCCGTCCGAATCTTCTCCGGCATCTGAGCCGTCCTTGTCCTCGCCGTCATCGGGCCCGGTTTCGTCGTCTCCCACTTCGGCGATGCCAAGCGCCGCGAGCGCACCGCCGCCGACGATGAGCGCGAGGCCCGTCCAGAAACGGCTACGGCTCCGGGTTTCCACATCGGACTGTGCGAGGGCGAGCTCTCGCCCGGCTTTTTCCGCCGACACTCTAAGCGGACCCGCGGACGCGGCACCGGGTAGCGTAAGGACCAGGCCCAGCGCGATGATTTTTTCCCACATGAGACACCTCCTTGGTTGCGGCCCGGGGCCGCTCACTACATTAGACGGTTAAAGGGAGAACAATCCTTCGAAGGATTGTGCGGCGGCTCCCCTTCTAAGGGGATGTAAACCCATTCAAGGAGGTTCAAATGTCAGCCCTTGCCTACCACATGCGTCTGCTCCTGCTCCTCACCGTCCCGCTCGCGCTCGCGCTCGGAAGTTTCGGCGAGCCGCTCGCGGCACAACAGCCTTCGGCAACTCAGCCCTTTGCCGTCGCCGAGCTGTTCTTCGAGCTCAACGACACCGATCACGATCTTGGGATTCACGCCGCAATCGACGGAGGCACGTGGACGAGCTTAGACGTCAAGGGTCCGCTGCATCCCTTGCTCTCCATCGTCAGCAATGGACGTCTCCGCAGTCAGGGGTTGACGCAGCTGGCGTTCGAGAGCGCCGAACCGACGTTCGAGGAGTTGCATCCGAACACCTTCTTCCGGCGATTTCCAGAGGGCGTGTACGACATCTCGGCGGCTGCGCAGGGAGGAGGCTCCTTCAGAAGCAAGGTCAGGCTCTCGCACGTCATGGCCGCCCCCCCGCAGGCCACGGTCTCCGACCGTGCTGCGGCCGACGGTTGCGACGAGGCGCTACCCGAGGTCGTCGCACCGGTCGTCATCGAATGGGATCCCGTCACCAAGTCCCACCCCAACGTCGGCAAGGCGGGGCCGGTCAGGATCTCCCGCTACCAGTTCTTCGTGCAGCAGGGTAATACCAAGTTGAGTATCGACCTACTGCCGACGGTGACGGAGTTCGAGATTCCGAGGAGCATCACCGACGCCGGCGGTGTGTTCAAGTTTGAAATCATTGCGCGCACGTCGACGGGAAATAACACGGCGATGGAGAGCTGCTTTCGCATGCGGCCGTAGCGCTCGGCGGATCTCTGAGGACGTGGCGCCCGAGGGCCACGTCCACGGGGTCAGAACTCGAACCGCAGGCCTGCGCTCATTAATCGCGGAAAGAGCCGTTCGGTGAAGCCGATGGCCTCGCCCGTGTCGCGCATGATGACACCATCGGCCAGACCGACGTTCGTGCGGTTCAAGACATTGAGCGTCTCGGCAAACAAGGTGAAGTGGAGTCCCCGATGATCGAACGCACGCTCCGCGCGCAGATCGAGACGGGCATATGCTGGAAGCCGGACTCGATTCCGCTCATCGCCGGGGAACAGCTGGCTGCCCCGAGCGACAAGATAGCCAGGGATGGGAAAGTTCGTGCCGCCGCGGAAGGTCAGGCCGACCCTCGTTTTCCACGGCAGCGCGGCGCTCGCGGACACGTTGATCGCATGACGTTGGTCGAAGTCGGCTTGAAACGTCTCGTGGTGCGTGGTATCGGTGTGACGCGCCACGCCGTACGAGTAGCCGACCCATCCGGACAAACCGGTCTGGCGCCGACGCTCGAGCGTCAACTCCATCCCGCGTGCCGAGCCCGCAAGGACGTTCTCGAAGCGGTCACCAACTCCCTTGTCGGCGAAGATGCCGTCGACCATCCGGAGGTGGGCCTCGGGGCGGCGCAAGACATCCCGCTCGCGGCGCGCAAACAGCGTGGCATCCCAGCGGACCGACGACGACAGGCGCTGGCCGATGCCGAGGTCGACGTACGTGGCACGCTCGGGGCGGAGCTGAACAGGACCCGCCCATCCCCGAACATGTTCGAGAGCCGGGAACTGATGCATCACTCCGGTGGATCCGTGCAGGAACCACCGCGAGCCAGGCGACCATTCTGCCTGGAGCCATCGATCGAGCGCGCGATGATGCACCAGCGTCGAGTCGGCCAGTCGAAGCCCCGACTCGAGCGTCACGCCGGCCCCTAGCGTCCGCCTGAAGGAGGCATGCCCGGATCGCTCCGACCATGACGCGTCGATCACCTCCGGCCCGCGTCCCGAGCCGCGCACCCGGCGAACCTGCCCGCCGGCCTCGACCACACCCCGGAAGAGCGTCCTGGTGACGTCGAATCGGTACGCGCCGGCCCTGTTGGTGCCGCGATTGGCAGGCCCGGTGGCCTGGTCCCCGTTGAGGTACTCGTGGACGAGGGACGACATCCGCTGCGTGACGACCGTGCGTGATCCGACGATCGACCGCCACGCCACGGTTGCCATCGTGGCGCGATTGACGCCATCCGCGAGTGCGACAAGATTCGGATCGTCGCGCTCGATGTTCGACACGCCCGCGACCAGGCTCACGCTGACCTGTTGACCGGGCCGCACGTCGTAGACAAACTTGGATTGCAAGTCGCCAAATCCAAAAACCGTGATCTGGTGATCGTCGCGCCCAACGGGCCATTCGACGTGGCTCTTACGCAGGCCCACGATCCATGAGCCTCGTGCCGCCGCTCCCAGGGGCCCCTCTGCGGTGAGCGTCGCGGTCGTGCCGCTGACGCCCATGCGGTATCGCCGGGCCAGCCGCGATCCTTCGCGAAGGGCGAGGTTGAGCTGGGGGCCGATCTGGCCGCCATCCCGCCGGGCATACGCACCGACGTGCAGCGTCGCTTCCTGAACCATGTCGCTTGGAAGCATGCTCATCGTACCCGTGTCTCCACGCCCTACCGCCGCATGCTGCAGCCATGGAGCAATGACGCCGTCGACGACCATGCCTGCGTGATGATACGGACTCCCGCGGACGGAATACTCACTGCGGAAATCGTCTCCGCCGGCCACGCCTGGCAGTGCCTGCACGATCCGGAGCGGATCGTCTGCCACGTGGCCGCCGAAAGCTTGCAACTCCCCAGACTCGAGCCTGCGTGGCGAGTTGCCGGTCACGTCACGAGGCCCCGGCGGACTCGCGGTGACCGTCACGCGTTCCCGGTAGACCGTCCCGGCGGAGAGTACGTCGCTGTGATCGGCGTCAGCCTTCCTCTGCGGCGCCGGCGCTACCGGACCGCGCGGCCGTTCCGCTTTCGGCTGCTTCTGCCGCACGACCTGAATCACGCCACCGGGACCGTTCTCGGCAGCGAGACCGTGAGGCTCGAGGAGCTCGGCGAGTTGCTTCCTCCCGCTCTTGGCGCGCGGCTCTGAGGCGATGCGCATATCCGCGGTCACCATCTCCGAGCTGAACACGACTCGAAGGCCGCGCATCTGGAGGACGCGGAGCGCGTCCTCCAGTCGGCGACCGACGAAGGCGTCAGGTCCCGACTGTGCGAAGACAGAGGTCACGCCGAGACACAGGGAGAGGAGGACGACAATGAACTTCGCCATCATCTGGGTCATGGTTGGACGGCCCTGGTGACGAGGAGTTCACCCTCGTTGAAGCGATGCGTGAGCCCCGTCGTTGCCAGCACGATCGCCAGTGCGTCGGCCGGCGTCAGGCCTTCCGTGGAACCATGAAGGATGATGCCTGAAGCGCCGCGCGCGAGCGTGGCGTCGGCGAACGCCAGCGTCCAGCCCTGTTCACGGCACAGATGCTCCAGGAATGCCACCAGCGGCCGGCCTTCGATCTCGAAGGGCGGCCCCACACTCGCCGTCCACGCCCATTCCCGACCGTACGACGTGACCTCGCGGCTCGTGACGCCTCCGGTACCCACCGTCAGCTCGGTGCCGGGGCGCGCAGCGATGATCTCGGCGCCGCGATGCACCTCCACGACACCCGAGCGCACACGAACGCGCAAGGAGGTCGCATCCACACGAATCTCGAACTGCGTGCCGATGTCCCTCACGACCCCGAACGATGTGTGAACCTCCAGATCCGGGGACTCCGGTCCGCTGTCCACGTACACGGCGCCCGCGCCGAGCTCGATTCTGGACGCCGATAAGAGGCGCGCCTTGGACCCGTGATCCAATCGCACGGACACTCCTTGCGACAGGCGCAGGCCGACGCGGCTGGTCGCGTCAGTCTCAATCCGATCCCCGACACGCACTGCGTCTGCGAGCCCGATCGGCGTAAAGGCTGAACCGCTCCGGCCGCTCAACCGCCCACCGCTCCCGTCCAGCCGTTCGACAGCCGCAACGCGGGCGTCAACCGCTGGAGGCAACTCACGAGGCGAGCCGAGGCGAACGACGACAACGGCCACAGCTGCTGCTGAGAGCACCGCAGCCACGGTGACCATCCGGCGTCGCACGACTCGCGCGCGCGCGACGGCCCGGCACTCGTCCAGGACGGCTCGTCTCACCCGGCCTTCCCGATCGGGTGGCACTTCGGCCCGCATCCCCGCAAGGCGCAGGAGACGCGCCGTCGTCTCCTCGCGCTCGGCTTCGGGCAGAGGATCGTGGCCGCTCATGTCGATACCCTTACAGGCCACGTCCCGGCGACCATGGAAAACGCATCTTTAAACGCTCGCCGTGCGCGTGACAGCAGCGACTCCGTGGCCTTGTATCCGACGCCCAGCCGATCGGAAATCTCGTCGACCGTGAGGCCCTGAATGTACCTCCACTCGAGTACTTGTCCGTACCGCCCTGGCAGCTGGTCGAGCGTCACCTGCACGAGCTGCGAGAGTTCTCGTCTGCCGGTTTCGCTCTCGGGGTCGGTGCCGGCCAGGCTGGCCGCCGCTTCGAGCGCCATCCGTGTGGCGGGATGTTCTTCAACCAGAGACACATCGACGGTCCGGCGTGAGTGCTGGAGCCATCCGCTGATTTCCCTCCGGCATAGCGTGCAGAGCCAGGTGAACAGCGCGGCCTCGCCTCTGAACGTGTGGAGCTTGCGAACGGCGCGGATGAGCGTCAACTGGACGATGTCCTCGGCGGCCTGGTCGTCGCCCCCAAGCCGGATGCGGGCGAACCGGTAGAGCCGCGGGAAGTAGTCGGCGAAAAACGCCTCGCTCGCCGATTCATCACCGGCGAGAATGCGGCGGGCCAGTTCTAGGTCGCTCATCGTCTCCAAGGCGGCCAGTCTATCCGCACTATCAGCGTAAGAGGGGGCACGCAGGGAAAATCCTTCGCGAGGGTGTCTCTTGACAAACTTGACAAAGAGGAGCATATATTCATAATTTATTAACATATGCCCCGCCACCTCCTGACCGATTTCGAACTGATGATTCTCCTGGCGATTCTGCGCGTCGGAGATGGGGCCTATGGCGTGCCGATCGCCGAGGAGATCGAGCGCACAGGCGGCCGGCGCGTGGTGCTGGGCGCGATCTACACGGCCCTTGACCGGCTCGAACGCAACGGTTTGGTGTCATCGACGATTGGAGAACCGACCCCGGAGCGCGGCGGGCGTGCAAAACGATTCTTTGCCGTCACGCCCCAAGGCATTCGCGGAGCACAAGAAACCCAGCGCGCGCTGATGGCACTCTGGAAGGATGTTCCTCAACTCAAGGGAGGATCTGCATGACACGCTCACTCTCTTCCCGCCTCGCGTTGTCCGTTCTCCGTCTCCTGGCACACCGAAACGAACCGCTTGCGGGCGACCTGCTCGAAGAATCTCAGCGCCGGCAGTCGGCGTTATGGCTCTGGTACCAGCTGCTGCTCGCCCTGCTGTTGGGATCGTTCCATCAGCGGCACGTGCCTGTCGCGCTCAACCTCACGCCCATCGATCCGATCGTGGCCGAGTGGCTGATGTCGAAGAGGCTGCCGCCGCGCAGGGTCAATCTGAGCAGCCCGGTGGAAGGCGTCGGCGGGCTGGGCATGATGATCTTCGGATTGCTTCTGAGCTCGGTCGTGCCCGATGTATGGTGGTTCGTTGTGGGCGGGATTGCCTCCGGCATCGTGCTCGGCACGGCGAAGGTCTACGCACGGAGGAACCACGCCCTACCAGACGAGCGCGACGGTCTGCTGGTCCGCCACTATTTTACGTAGACCGTCTTGACGTTCATGAATTCCCTGATGCCGTAGGTACCAAGCTCTCTTCCGTAACCGGATTCCTTGATGCCGCCGAACGGAAGCCGGGGGTCTGACGCGACAAGCGTGTTGACGAACGTGCATCCTGCCTCGAGCTCGCGCGCGACACGCTCGCCCCGCGCGGCGTCCTTCGTGAATACCGCAGCTCCCAATCCGAACACGCTGTCGTTCGCAATCCGCACCGCGTCTGTCTCGTCGAATGCCCTGATAATCGCGGCGACCGGTCCGAACAACTCCTCATCATAGGCAGGCATGCCAGGCTTCACCGCAGCCAGCACCGTTGGCGGGTAATACGAGCCCTTTCCTTGCGGCAGCTCGCCGCCGAGCAGCAGCGTCGCGCCCTTTGCAACTGACCCGAGCACCTGTTCGTGCAGATCGTCGCGAAGATCCCTCCTGGCCTGTGGCCCGATATCGGTTCCCTCGGCGAGCGGATCGCCCATCTTCTTCGTCCTCATCGACGCGACCAGCTGTTCGGTGAACGCCGCGAGCAGCGGCTCGATGACGATGAAGCGCTTGGCGTTGACGCAGCTCTGGCCCGAGTTGATCAGCCGCGACGTCGTGCACGTGCGGACCGCGTGATCGAGATCGGCATCCTCCAGAATGATGTAGGCATCGGAGCCGCCGAGCTCGAGCACCGTCTTCTTGATCACGGCGCCGGCCTGGGCCGCGACCGCCTTGCCGGCAGGAGTGCTCCCCGTCAGCGTCACCGCGCAGACGAGCGGGTGCTCGATGACGGCCTTCACCTGTTTGCTTCCGATGAGCAGCGTGCGGAACACGCTCTTCGGAAAGCCGGCCTGCGTGAAGATCTCTTCGATCGCCAGCGCGCAGCCCGGCACGTTCGATGCGTGCTTCAACACACCCGCGTTGCCGGCCATGAGGGCAGGCGCGGCGAATCGAAAGACCTGCCAGAACGGGAAATTCCACGGCATCACGGCGAGGACGACTCCCAGGGGATCGAACGCGACATACGACTTGGACGCATCGGTCTTGAGGTACTCAGGGGCGAGATGCGCCTCCGCGTAATCGGCGTAGTAGTCGCAGGCGAGGGCACACTTCTCCACTTCTGCAATGCCCTGCTTGAAGGGTTTGCCCATCTCCAGCGCCATCAGCCTCGCGAATTCTTCCTTGCGCTCGCGAAGGATCGCCGCGGCCCTCTTCATCGGCCTCGCACGCTCGGCGAACGATGTCTTTCGCCACGCTTTCCACGCTTCGTGCGCCTCCGCAACCGCCGCTGCCGCCTGCGGCGGCGTCATTTCCTCGTACGTCTTGATTGTTTCCCCGGTCGCCGGATTGACTGATTCCATCACGATGCTTCACCCCGTCGGTCTCGTATCTCAGCGGGCCGATCGTGTTGATTGGCGCAGCCATGCAATCAGCTCGCGACCGCTCAACTTTTCGCGTCGAACCGGACGTCCGCTCAACGTGAACCTTTCTCCGGCGTTGTGAACCACGACCCGGTCGCCGGCCATAGCCGCCGCGGTGGAGAGGTCGCCGGCCCTTCGGAGGCCGGGTGTGTAAAGGCGATCGACAAAGGACGCATCGCTCGCCGTATCGAACACGCCGACATCCAGAACGGCGGAGCGTCCCGGCTCGACCGCCGATGCGAGCAGTCCGGCCAGCGCCGCATCACCACTCGCTACCAGCGCCGCCTCTGGATTGGCACGCATGGCCGCCACGATGTCCGCGACGCGCTGAGAGGCGGCTGTGCGGTTGTAGGTATCAAAGTGCGGAATCTTCGATGCCTCCTCGGCGTCGAACGGCGTGAACTCGACGCCTTTGACGGCAAACCCGGCGGCGCCAATCTGCCGCTCGAGGTCGGCATCGATACCGGCCACGAGCACTGTCCGCCCCCGCCGCCGTCCGCGATGCGGCTGCGCCGGCGCCGGGGACGCTTCGCCGAAACCCAGCGCATGCCGCAGCGCGCGGGCGCGCGTCTCCATCGGCGTCGAGGGAAGCTGGCGTGTCGCCGCGTCGATCCAGTTGGCCGTCAGTTGCGCATCCGTGACCGCCGAGGTGGGAAGTGGGCGCTGATGGAAGACCAGGAGATCCGGCAAGGCCGCAGGAGTGAACGCGGTCTCCGAACGGCGAACGTTGGCCGGCGCTCCCTGCAGCCATCGAGCCATCCAGTTGTACATCGCCTCGCGCGAATCGCGGTTGTAGTTGTGGACCGCTTCGAGTCGCACGGCATGCACGCGATCGGCCGCGTCCATCAGCGAGTACACCGCGCGGACGGCGGGATACTCGCGCTCCATGGTGTTGGTGGTCCAGTCGTCCGTCGCCGACACCATCAGCAACGACCGGGGCGCGATGGTCGCCGCAATTTCGACGTTGTTGGTGTCGAGCCGCAGCCCCGGCAGGTTTTCGCAGAGGCAGCCCCCCTGCATGTGCAGAGAGATCATATTGACCGGCGCCGCGGCTTTCACTCGTTCGTCGATCGCGGCAAGGAGGAAGGTCTGCGTGCCGCCGCCGGATGCGCCTGTCGCGCCGAGCGCATCTCGCCGGACGTACGGCAGCGATTCGAGGAAGTCGAGCCCGCGGATGCCGCTCCACAACTGAAGGCCCGCGATGCTCAGCCCCCACAGCTTCTCGCGGGGGCCGCCAAACTCTCTGTGCACGAGCTGCTGGCTGTCGTTGTAGCCAATCAAATCGTAGGTGAACACGACGAAGCCCTGGCGCGCCAGATTAATGGCGCGTCCCGGCACCGACACGATGGGCGTGTTTTCAAGGCGCCCGTACGCCCAGTGCCCGTGCGGCGACAGAATGGCGGGGAATGGTCCCCCGCCGATCGGACGGTACAAGTTTCCCGTTACGAGGAATCCCGGCAGCGCTTCGAAGTACGCCTTCGAGACCGTGTAGTCCGCGTACTTCACTTCGCCGAACACGACCGGCCGCAGCGGCGTGCGCTCGGGCATCGGCAGCAGACCGGCTGACGCGAGGATATGCTCGCGCACGTAAGCCGCACGGCGATTCCACTCACCCACCGACGCATATCGCGGTGGAGCGACGGTGTCATTCAGGGTGCGGTACGGCGCGCGCTGGGCCGATGTCTCCGGGCCAGCGAGCAGCAGAACGGCAACCGAAGCTAGAAAGATATTTCGCATCGAGTAGTAGGATACGCCGGGATGAGAGCGATCGATCCGTGAAACCCTGGGAGGTGCTGGGCGAGACCAGGACGCCCGATGGCACCGCCATGGCGCTGACGAGGCGGGATAGAGAGTATGTCATTCTTGCCGACGGCAAGAGCCTCATGTCGAGTCTCATGCACGGATCGGAGGAGGCCCTTGCGACCCGTGCCTGCCCTCGTTTGCGCGAGGTCGAGGAGCCCCGCGTGCTCATCGGCGGCCTCGGCATGGGCTTCACGCTTCGCGCGACGCTGGATCTCCTGCCGGCGGATGCCAGCGTCACGGTCGCCGAGCTCGTGCCTGCCGTGGTGGAGTGGAACCGTGGGCCGCTAGGACCGTTGGCCGGGTATCCTCTCAAAGACAAGCGCGTTCAGGTCGTCGGCGGCGACGTCGCCGATGTGCTGTCGTCGAGCCGCGACAGGTTCCACGCGATCCTGCTCGACGTCGACAATGGCCCCGCGCCCTTTACTGCACAGGCCAACGCCGGCCTCTATGGCGATCAGGGACTGGCGGCTGCCCGCGCGGCGCTGAAGGAAGATGGGGTGCTGGCGATCTGGTCGGCGTGGGACGATCGGAAGTTTGTGCAGCGACTCCGTTATGCAAAATTCCACGTGGAGACAGAGCGCGTCCGCGGCCGCTTGAAGAAAGGCGGCCCGCACCACACAATCTTTCTGGCGCGCAAGCGGCAGTAAGCGGAGGCACCGTATGGCCCTCATCGATCCCGGAAAAAAAGCGCCCGCCTTCACCCTGAAGGATCAGGCCGGCAAGACCCGCCGGCTCGCCGACTACGCGGGCAAGCCCGTGGTGCTGTATTTCTATCCAAAGGACGACACGCCAGGCTGTACCAAGGAAGCCTGCGCATTCCAGGACAATCTTCCCCGCTTTCACAAGGGCAGGGCCGTCGTGCTCGGCATCAGCATCCTCGACGAAGCCAGCAAAGCGCGGTTCGCCGACAAATACACGCTGTCGTTTCCGCTGTTGGCCGATGCGGATCATGCGGTGGCGGACAAGTACGGTGTCTGGCAGAAGAAGTCGCTGTATGGCCGCTCGTTCATGGGGATCGTTCGAACCACCTATCTGATCGATCGCGGAGGCCTGGTCGCCAGGCGATGGGACAACGTGAAGGTCGACGGCCACGCTGAGGCCGTGCTCGAGGCCGCCGAAGAAATTTAGACGCCGGGTGCGCTAAACTCGGAGCATGCCTTTCAATCCGCGTCTCATGCCGGGGCTGACAGCGGCCGGCGCGATGCTGCTGACCCTGGACTCCGCGACCCAGCAACCGACCTTCAAATCGGGCTCCCGGATCGTGCCGTCGTACGTCACGGTAACCGACGCGACCAACCGCCTCGTCACCGATCTGACGCGTGACGATTTCGAGATTCTCGATAACGGCCGCCCGCAGGAAATCACGATCTTCGACAACGAAGTGAGGCCGATCAGCGTCGTCGTGATGCTCGATACCAGCATCAGCATGACGGACAGGTTGAAGGATCTCTACGACGGCGCGGAGCAGTTTCTGATGCGCCTCCTGCCTCATGACCGTGCGGCGTTAGGGGCGTTCAACGACAAGATCGAGTTTGCCTCGGACTTCACGGGCGATCGCAACAGCCTGATTGCGGCGCTGAAGCACCTGGATTTCGGAAATGAGACCCGCCTGTACGACGCGCTGTACGCAAGCCTCGATCAGCTGCGGAAGGTGGATGGCCGCAAAGTGATTCTGTTGTTCACCGACGGCCAGGATTTCGGCAGCCGGCAGGGATCGGGCCCTGCGCTCGAGCGTGCGCGCAACGAAGAGGTGATGATCTACGGAATCGGCCTCGAAACCGAGTTTTTCAACGGCCAGAGCTTCGTGCGCAGCAAGCCCGATTCGATTCTCAACCGCTTTGCCGGGGAGACCGGCGGCGGCTATTTCGACCTCAAGAAGAACGCCGATTTGAGCTCGTCATTCACCCGCATCGCCCAGGAGCTTCGGAGCCAGTACCTCCTCGGCTTCTCTCCCACGGTCCTCGACGGAAAGGTCCACAAGCTCGAGGTCCGCATGAAGCGACCCGGCCTGAAGACGAGAAGCCGCCGCAGCTATACGGCCGCGGCCGAAGGCGCGGCGAACTAGACCCCTCAGAGGCTCGCGTCGTGCACGCGCACATCACCAGACGTCGACGCGTACTGGAGAATGCGAGTGTCGCTCGTCAGGAACGTGGCGTCCAGGTGTCGAGCTGTAGCTACCAGAAGCCGGTCCAGCGGATCAGCGAGAGCCGTTCGCGGAATATGGCCGGCATCGAGAGCGATCGCCGGAGACAGCTCGGCGATGCGTATCCCCGACACCTCCAGGGACTCCCGGATCCACTCCTCCGGACGGCGCGTCAGGCGGACGCGGCCAAGCGTATGAAGCGCGACGATCTCGAACAGCGTTGCTGGAGAGACGCGAATGGCGCTGTGAGACTCGGCCCGGGAGAGCAGGCGACGGGTGCGGCGCCCCACGCGATGGGCATCCCCATGGACGCTCCAGAGCCAGACGTGCGTGTCAAGGAGCACCACGACTCAGTCGCGGTCGATGTCGTACTCGCCTTCGATCGGCTCGAAGGGGCGCTCGTATTCCAGTACCGTCCCCTTCATCGATCCGAAAAACGCCTGCGTTCTGGGCTCCCTGTATTGAACCAGCTTTGCGACAGGCCTGCCATGCTTTGTGACGATGTACTCCGCGCCCGTTTCGCGTACGTGATCCATCATCTCGAGACACTTGGCCTTGAATTCGGCCGCCGCGACACGTTTCGCCATGACCAGAATTTTATGACCATAAACCGACCTCGTCAAGTCACTCGACCGGGATGCGCGCGCCATTCTGCGCGAGCCAGTGATCGAAGGTCTGGAGCGCCGGGTTGAGGGATCGGGAGACGGCGAGATCGCGTGCGCCGCAGTAGTCCGCCTCGAAGTCGCGCTTGAACTGAAACATGTTGCCCAGATCCTCGGCACCGGGAAAGCCGAAGCTGCGATAGGCATCGGGCGTCACGGCGTTGTAGCGCACGTCTTGGCCCAGCGCCTTCGCGAGTGACGCCGCCATCTGTGCGCCGGTCAGATGATCGCCGGCGACGCCCACGGTCTTGCCGATGAACTCGCTCCCCCGCTTGAAGATGCCGTACGCGCACCGGCCGATGTCCTCGGCGGCGATCCCCGGCAGCTTCTTGTCGCCCATCGGGAGCGTCAACGCCAGCGCACCGTCGGGACCTCGTTTGGGGCCCATGCCGAAGTAGATCAGGTTGTCCCAGTAAAACGAGGTCAGCAGAAAAGTCGTCGGTACCCCGAGGTCGGTGAAGACGGCGTTGGCGTCGGCCTTTGAATCGAAATGGGGCACCTTGTACTTGCCCATCAGCGTCGGCATGCGGTTGTCGCTCAGCGGGACCCACTTGCGGGTGTCTTCGAACGTCGACCAGATGGCGTGCTGAATGCCGGCGTGCTTTGCGGCCTGCGCCATGGCCCGAGCCCCTGCAAATTCCTTCTCGGGCGAGAAGTGCGCCCAGAAGAAGGTGACGCAGTACACGCCGTGGGCGCCCGCAAATGCTTTCTCCAGGCTCTCGGGATCGTCGAGATCCGCGGCGACGACCTCGGCGCCGCCGGCTGCCAGCGCGCGGGCCTTGTCGGAGTTGACGTCGCGCGTCAGCGCGCGTGCCACGAACGGACCGTTCGTATCGTTCAGAATGGCACGGACCAATCCGCCGCCCTGCGCGCCGGTCGCCCCCACCACCGCGATAATCTTCTTGTCGCCCACCCGTCCTCCTTCCGAGCCGTTTCCGTCCGGCGCCCCACGAGAACGAGCAGTATGAAACTGCCTTTTCGGGCTGTCAAGAACCCTTGGAAGGAACCCGTGGAAGGTCGCGCCTTTGCGCCCCTATAATCGGATCCCACACAGTGATCGGACGCACCGTCTCACGCTACAAGATTCTGTCGAAGCTCGGCGGAGGCGGAATGGGTGTCGTCTACGAGGCGGAAGACACGCAGCTCGGCCGCCGCGTCGCCGTCAAGTTCCTGCCTGAGGACGCCGCGGGATTTCCGGATGCTCCGGATCGCTTCAAGCTCGAGGCGCGCGCGGCTTCCTCCCTCAACCATCCCCACATCTGCACCGTGTACGACGTCGGCGTTCAAGACGGGAAGCCTTTCCTCGCGATGGAACGGATGCAGGGCAGCACTCTCAAGCACACTATCGAAGGCAAGCCACTGCCGATCGAGCAAGTGCTGTCCCTGGGCGAGCAGATCACCGATGCGCTCGATGCGGCGCACCGGGCGGTCATCGTCCACCGCGATCTCAAACCGGCGAATCTCTTCGTTACCGAGCGCGGGGAGGCGAAGATCCTCGACTCCGGCCTGGCGAAGATGGGATCGCCCGAGAGCGGTGGAGCGCCGGCACCTGACGCCCCGACAATCGCTCAGGACCAAATTACCTCTCCGGGCACGATGCTGGGAACCATTGCGTACATGTCGCCGGAGCAGGCGCGAGGCGAGCCGGTCGATGCGCGGAGCGATCTCTTCTCATTGGGGGTGGTGCTGTACGAAATGGCGACTGGGCAGCCGCCGTTCACGGGCTCGACCCCGGCGATGATCTTCGACGGAATTCTCCACCGCGAGGTCCCGCCCCCCTCGCGGTTGAATCCACAGGTGCCGCACGAGCTCGATTCTGTAATCCTGGGGGCGCTCTACAAGAAGCGCGATCTGCGGGTGCAGAGCGCCGCGGAGCTGCGAGCAGGGCTCAGGCGGCTGATGCACGGGTCGGCTGCGTCGCGTTTTCCATCAAACTGGGACGTCCGACCGGGCCGCCAATCACAGCGCAGCCTGATGACGGGGCTCGCCGTTGCCGCGCTTTTGGCGGGCATAGCCGTCGCGTGGCTCCTCGGCGTGCGAAGGGCAGGGGCGCCGGCCGGGGAAATCGCGTCAATCGCGGTGCTTCCTTTCGTCGACATGAGTCAGGCCAGGGACCAGGAGTACTTTTCCGACGGGCTCTCCGAGGAGCTCCTCGACGTGCTGGCGAAGACCCCGCAGCTGCGCGTCATCGGGCGAACTTCGTCATTCCAATTCAAGGGGAAGAACGAGGACCTCCGCGTAATCGCCGAGAAGCTCGGGGTCGACCATCTCCTCGAGGGGAGCGTCCGCAAGGAAGGCAATCGGGTCCGGATCACCGCGCAACTTCTCAGGGCCTCGGATGGCTCGCATCTCTGGTCGGAGACCTACGATCGAACCCTCGACGATGTCTTCAAGGTGCAGGACGAGATCGCGAACGCCGCTGCGCAGGCGATGAAGGTGACGCTTCTCGCCGGGCTGTCGGATCGGAGCCCGGCAAGCAGCGAGGCGCACAACTTCTACCTTGAAGGGCGCTACTTTTTCAAGCGCCGGACGAAGGACGACTACGAGAAAGCGATCGTGTCGTTCAACAGGGCGCTCGCCGCCGATCGCGGCTTCGCTCCGGCGGGGGCCGGGCTCGCCTGGGTTTACGCACTTCAGGCGGGCCTTGGGCTCATTCCCGCCGAGTCAGGAAGCAAACAGGCGCGGGACGCGGCGCAGCGCGCGCTCGGCCTCGACTCGAAGCTCGTCGAGGCGCACACGGCGCCGCTGGGGAAATAGGAAAGAATCTCAGAGACCTTCACGCAAACGCTTCGAGGAGCACGCACTGTGTTCGGGCTCTTTTATCCGTACGGAGTCGTACTGCAGGCTCTCGCGGTTCTGCACTTCGTGCGGCGCCGTCCGGAGACGTACTGGCTCTGGATCATCCTAATGTTCGGGGGCGTTGGCGCGCTCATCTATATTGCGGTCGAGGTTCTTCCCGATGCGGGTCTGCGGGTCTGCTCCGGGGGACGTTTCAGGGGTTCCCGCGCCGCAAGCGCATCAAGGAATTAGAAAGGCTCGTTCTCGACAATCCATCCGTTGGCAACCACGAGGAGCTCGGCGACCTGTATCTCGACGACGCGCAGTTTGTGAAGGCGCGCGAATGCTTCAATCGCGTGCTCGCAAGAGCTGAATCGGTTGATCCGTTCTACCGTCGCGCACTGTGCGAAATCGCATTGGAGGATTTCACGGCTGCGGCCGCCGATCTCGAGCAGGTCATCAAACGCAATCCGACGTACGACTACCAGCGCGCCGCCGGCTTGCGCGCTCAGGCGCTGGCGAATATCGGTCAGGTGGAGAAGGCAGACGAGCTGTTCGCCGAGACACTGCAAACCTCGACGCTCTCGGAAACCCAGTACAACTACGCGTGTTTTCTGGCGGCCCAGGGACGCAACAGCGAGGCCCGTGAATGGGCGGAGCGCATTCTTCGCAAGAAGGCGACGATGCCCGACTACATCCGTCGGCGTGAACGTCCGTGGTTTCGAAAAAGCCGGGCGTTGCTCAAACGGCAGCCGCGCGCGTGAGTGGTCTCATCTGTTCAGAAGTGAACAGACCTGATTGGATTAGCGGGTGTAAAACAGCTCCACAATGGACACAAACACGCTCATCATCATCATTCTTGTCATTCTCCTGCTCGGCGGCGGTGGCACTTTCTATCGACGCCGGCGGTAGATCTCGCTCCGAATCTCAGGTGGACAGCGTCGGACGTTGCCGCTAGCATTCCCCCACGATGTTCATTCGTCTGGTGGGCCTCTGTCTCTTGCTCGGTTTCCACACCGCCGCATTCGCTCAGGGCGCGGGAGCCGGCCGCTGGGTAGGCACCTGGTCCACCGCGGAAGTGGGACGGCCGCCGAGCCCCTTTCCGCCGGCGCCGGCCCTCCCCCCGTTCATGCCCAACACGCGGTGTGGCGCGCCATCAGCGGCGCCGACCGGTCCGGCACCGGGCCCGGCGTTCGCCCCGACGGCCTCCACGCACTTCACCAATCAGACGCTGCGCCAGATCGTGCACACCAGCATCGGCGGCTCGAGAGCCCGCGTGGTGCTGAGCAACGCGTACGGAACGGTCCCGATCACCGTTGGCGCCGCCCACATCGCCCTTCGTGAGAAAGACAGTGTGATTCAGGGGTCTGGCCGCCCGCTGTCCTTCAGCGGCAGACCCAGCGTGACGATTCCTGCCAACGCCGTGATCTACAGCGATCCGGTGGACCTGGTCGTGCCGCAGCTGGCGGATCTGGCCATCGACCTGTATCTGCCCGGCACGACGAATACTCCGGCAACGCTCACGATGCACGGTGGCGCATCTCAGACGAATTACATTTCGGAAACCGGCAATCACGCCGGCAAGCCCACGCTGCCGGCCGTGGCCAGGATCCAGAGCTGGTTCCTGCTCTCGCGGGTCGACGTGATGGCGTCCGATGCCGTGGGCGCGGTGGTCGCCTTCGGCGACTCCATTACCGATGGCGCCCGATCGACGTCTGACACGAACAACCGGTGGCCGGATCACCTCGCCCGGCGTCTGCTGGCCCAGGGAATCAGGATGGGGGTCCTGAACGCCGGCATCGGCGGCAACCGTGTGTTGAGCGAGGCGGCCGTGCCGCCTGGTGCGGACGTTCGGGCCGTTGGCGCAGGCATGAATGCGCTGGCTCGCTTCGAGCGGCACGTGCTGTCGCAGCCCGGCATCACGCACGTCATTGTGCTCGAAGGCATCAATGACATCGGAAATGCACGACAGAACCCGACGCCGACAGCCGAAGATCTGATCGCCGGCCACAAGCAGCTGATCGACCAGGCGCACGCGCGGGGACTGAAGATTTATGGGGCGACGCTGACGCCGTTCTGGGGCGCGGCGTACTACCCCGAGGCGGGCGAAGCAAAGCGCCAGGCGTTGAACGACTGGGTTCGAACCAGTAAGGCGTACGATGGCGTGGTTGATTTCGACCTGGCGACGCGTGATCCGAACGATCCGAAGAAACTCTTGGAGAAGTACGACTCGTGCGACTATCTGCATCCAGCGGACGCGGGCTATAAGGCTATGGGAGATGCCATAGACCTGTCGCTCTTCAGACCTGGTCCCGTTGCCGCGCCGAGATAGTCAGCGTCCCTTCGCCAGCTTCGCGCTCGGAGTGGTGTCGGCCTCCAGATCGCCGAGGACGAACTGAATTCCCCCTAACATCAGCTTCACCAGGTCCGGCATCATGTAGAACTCCGGCCGATGCCCGAGCACGCTGTTGAACACGCGCCCCTTGCCTTCCGTCTTGATCCACGCCATGCCGTAGTCGTTGTCCGGACGAATCGGCCAGCGCCGCAGGTCGGTCTTGTCGGCGTCAACGCTCAGCAGCACGTGCAGCTTCTCGCGCGTGTACGGTCCAGTCGGCGGGAAGTGGTAGAACTCGTCCATCATCGAAAATCCCCTGCCGCCGAAGTGCTTCGTGAGCGGGCTGTCGGGATCATCAATCTTGAGGGTCCCCGGCTCGCCGTTGTATTGGTGCGGACCTTCCTGCGCGCCCATCAGCTCGCCGAACTCGCGCAGATCCTGCGACGCGAACGTGGTTCCGTGGAGGCCGGCGACGCCGCCGCCTTCGCGCACATACCGAATCAGACCGTCGAGCACCTCGGGATCGGAGAAAACGGGGCCGACCACGCTGTTGAGGAACACGGCGTCGTACTGCTTGATGCGTGGGTATTTCAGGTTGTCGAGATTGTTGTCGAAGATCGGCTCATACGCGCCGGTGTACTTGGCGATGAGCTGCAGCATCAGGTTCCCGTGCGCGATCGTCGTGTGGTAAAAGCCGCCGGCGGGGCAGACATCGATGATGAGCAGCTTTCTCGCTTGCTTCGGCTTGACCAGCGCCTGTCGCGGTACCGCCGCGTCGATCTTCTGCTTTTCGTCCGCCGGGATTTTGTCGGCTGTTGTGATGGGCAGCATGCGGGAGATCGCGTTGACGCGATACCCCTGCGCGACCCGGACGGCCTTGTCGTAATTCTCTGCGGCTCCTGGAGTGATGGTAAAGAACAGCGATGTGACCGAGGGGCGCGAGGTTCCGCAGTCGCCGCACGTGTTCGGCCATTCGGGACGCTCGGGTGGCTGCTGCTTGCTCAGCTCGAGCAGCAACGGCGCGGCCCTGGCCGCGTCGCCGAGATTGGCCCCGAGGGTGTTCGCGCCCTGTTTGTAAATGCCGCGCGCATCTTCGACGGCCACCTTGATGCCGGGCAGGTCATTCATCAGCGGCATCAGCGGCATCAGCGGGGACTGCCGGGTCAGGATCAGCTCGATTTCGAGCGCCTTGGCAAAGTCGACCAGCTGTCGGCGGGACGCGTCGTCTGCCGGGATCGATTCGATGCGATACGCGGGGATGCGCAGACCCAGCTCGGCCAGTTTGTTTTTGACGTTTGCGATCTCTCCGGCGCCAAGCCTGTAGTCCAGATTCGAGCTCACGCCTTCGATGAACGCCACGCCGGCGGCGTCAATCCTCGCGGCCGCTTCGGAGAATGGAAGGGCGCCGAAGGCGTCGGAGCGGATGCCGGCTTTCCAGCCGAGCAGCGCGACGGCGGTTCCGCGCGGCCGGCGGTTATCGGGCGGACGCGTCTGCGCCGACGTTCTCGCGCCGCCACCGCCGTCCACCTTGACGGGTGCCTGGCCCGGCGTCTGGGCCGACACCGGAGTGGTCACGAGAATCGCAAGCGCGATCGCGTGGATGGTATGGTTCTTTCCGGTCATGAGGCCTCCGCAGCCCGAACGATAGCCTATCCCGTCACTCGATGCAGCGGACGTTCTTCACCATCTTGCGGAGATGACTAGTTATGGTCATAATCTGACCATGAGACAGGTCCGTATCGCCCAGCTGAAAGCCAGGCTCAGTGAATATCTTCGAGCAGTGCGGAACGGCGAAACCGTCGCCGTCCTCGATCGCGATACGCCGGTGGCTCAGATTGTGCCGATACGCGACCGCGCGATGCTTCGTGTTCGGACGCCCCCGGCAGGGGCAAAGGCCCTGCATCGAATCGCGCTGCCAGGACCGTCCACGCTCAAAATCGACATCGTTCGCCTGCTGTTGGACGAGCGGCAGGGGCATCGGTGATTGTGTACGTCGATGCGTCGGTGCTGCTCCGACTCGCCCTGGGTCAGTCGGATACGCTGCGCGAATGGGCTCGCATTCGCCGGGGCGTCGCCAGCGCGCTCGTCCTGACCGAGTGCCTGCGCACCCTGGATCGCGTGCGGCTGCGCACCATACTCGCAGATGCGGAGCTCGCGGGACGGCGAGCAACAATCCTCGAGTTCGTTGCGGCCCTGGAAGTCGTGGAGGTCGATGCGATCGTGCTCGAACGGGCCGCGCAGCCGATGCCAACGGAGCTGGGAACGCTCGACGCCATTCATCTCGCCACGGCCCTTCTCTGGAAGGAAATGACGGGAATCAATCTCGTGATGGCGACTCATGACGCCGCACTCGCCCTCGGAGCTCGGGCGCACGGACTGACTGTCATCGGCACCTGAACACGCATGGCCGGACGACATCAGCGGTGCGATGCTTGCAGTGAATGCATTCATAGCCTACACTTTATGCATGCAGTACACAATCCGGCGCATTCCGCCGGCCATTGACAGCGCGTTACGCGAGCGTGCGCGAGCAGCCGGGAAGAGCCTGAACGAAGCCGCTGTCGATGCCCTGGCCGACGGCGCGGGCGTGACCGGCGCGCCGAGAAAGCGGCGTCATCTCGGTGATATCGCCGGCACATGGAAGGCCGACAAGGCCGTCGAGGCGGCGCTCGCCGCGCAGGATCGGGTGGACGAGGATCTCTGGCGGTGAAGGTTGCCCTCGACACGAATCGCTACGTGGATTTGTGCAGGAGCGTTGCCGAGACGATCGCGCTCCTGGAGGAAGCCGAAGCCGTGATGTTGCCGTTCGTCGTGCTCGGCGAGCTTCGGGCGGGCTTCGCGCATGGCCGGCGGCAGGCCGAAAACGAGCAGGTACTCCGGCGTTTCCTCTTAAAAGACGGCGTACGGGTGCTCTTCGCCGATGACCAGACGACCCATCATTACGCGTCGCTGTTTCGCCAACTCCGGAAACAGGGCACCCCGATTCCCACAAACGATATGTGGCTGGCCGCGCTGGTCCTTCAGCACAATCTAGTTCTGCACGCGCGAGACACGCACTTCGATCATCTGCCGCAACTTGTCCGCGTCTGAAGGCCCTTGTTACCTTGTGGTGAGAATCGGCATTTGCGGCGGTTGCGCGGATTGCCCCGTCGTCGCGTATCATCGCCCCGTCCCGAATGTGTCGTCAGACAAGGAGGCGAGTCGTGAACGTTACTGTTTTCGTCTTGAGCATGCTCATCGTCGCGCCAGCCTACGCTCAACAGGCTGCCCCTGCCAGGCCGCCGGCAACCGAAACCGTTGCGCCGGCGATTCCCGGCGTCGTAGCCGCCGGAACAAAGGTCACCATCGTCAGGGACGGGTTGCGGAGCAGCGAAGGGCCCATCCCGATGCCCGACGGCAGCACCCTCTTCACCGAACCAGGCGCCAGCCGGATTCACAAAATCGACAAGAACGGCACGATCACGACGTTCCTCGAAAACACCAACCGGTCAAACGGTCTCGCGCTGGATTCGAAGGGGCGTCTCATTGCCACGACGGCGCTGACCGTCGAGGTGCTGTATCCAGCAGCCAGCAAGACGGTTCTGGCAACGATGCCGACGCGCCCGAACGATCTCGTGGTCGACAAGAAGGGCGGTGTGTACTTCACGCTGCCGAGCAACAAGCCGCCGGTCGTGTACTACATCCCCGCCGGTGGCCAGCCGATGATCGTCGGCGAAGCGCCGGGCCCCCATGGCGTTCAGCTGAGCCCGGACGAGAAGACGCTCTACTCCGCCGACTCCGGTGGCGAGTACCTCATCGCGTTTGATGTGCAGCCGGACGGCAAACTGACGAACCGGCGCAACTTCGGCAAGTACATAGGTCTGAAGAGCGCCGAGAGCCACGCTGACGGCATCGCGGTGGACAGCGAAGGGCGGGTGTACGTGGGTATTGAGCCGGGAGTCCAGGTGTTCAGCCCGACTGGCCAGAGCCTGGGACTGATCCCCACGTCGCAGCGCCCGCAGAACCTGGCCTTTGCCGGGCCCGACAAGAAGACGTTGTATCTCGCGGGCGGGAGCGCGCTTTTCAAAGTCGAGATGCTGGCTCAGGGATACCTCGGGCGTCCGAAGTAGAGCGAGGAGAAGCGCGGCTCAGCAGTCAGAGCTTCGCCGCGATCACGAGAATCCCGGCGAGCACCATCGCGGCGCCTGCCACGCGCGCAACGATGGTGCCCGCCGGTCCGATCTTCTCGAGCAGAACGAAGCCTGTCAGCGCGGCGACCCAGACAAGGTTCATCACGCCGACCACGAAGAGTACGCACATCAGCGCCCAGCAACAGCCAAGACAGTACGCACCATGACGCACGCCCATCTGGAGCGCACCGAGCTGTCCGTCGCGCCAATTCGTCATCAGAAACCCAAGCGGGCTTCGGCACTGCGTCAGGCACGCGCCTTTCCACGGGGTCAATTGATACGCACCTGCCCCCATGAGAATCGTCCCGGCGAGATACGGGCTGGACGCCGCCATGCCCGGTGACAGCATCGCCGTCTGGTGCAGCGCCCACTGGGCTAGCGCGGCGCACGCGCTGAAGCCGACCCAGACCGTGAGGTACCCGAGCCCGAACATCAGCGTCGCCAGCGACACGCCGCCCTCTCGACGTCCGGCGCGCGTCGCCGCGAACAGGAGCAGCACTGGGGCCGCCGCTCCAGCCATCATGCCGACCATCATGACCGCCCACATGGCGAACGTGAAGAAAACGTCGGTCGCCGTCCATGGCATGTCCATCTTCATCCCCATTTCCGCCATCATCGTGTCGTGCTCCATGGAGGACGACATCTGACGATCGAGATGAACGAGATACACCCAGGCTAGCGCCGTGAGGACAACAAGGCAGGTCGAAATGAGGACGCGGTCGCGGCGGGAGAGGCCCGCGAGCGCTGATAGGCTACGCACTCCGCCAGGAAAACGGCGCGTACTGTCCGTTGTTCCTACCGCTCGAGTCGTCCCACGCCAGGCCGAGCGCGTGCACATGGCTCTTGGATGCGTGCGCGAGCGCGAAGCGGTCCGCGGCCGGATGGCCGGTGTTCTCGAGATGGAGCGGCTCGGTGGCGTTGGGGTTGATCCCCATAGCCCCTTCCGCGGCCATGTCGACGAATCCCCCCGCGTTGACGGACCATTTGACCCCGCTGCGATCGAAGTGGATCGGCGCCGACTCCACGCCGACCAACGTGCCAACCAATCCAGACAGCGCGGCCATCGGACCGCCCGCTGCCCCGCTGGCGATCGCCACGATCGCGTCACGCTGCTCCGCACTGGCCTGGTCGTCGGCAATGATGCCGACCGACCAGTTTCCCTTGCCCATTGCCTCCGGCGTCAATCCGAGGACAATGAACCCAAGGCCGTCGAGCGGCACCGTGCCATGGCTCCCACGCTCGATCTGGAACGCCATCGCGAAGGTGCATGACCCTTTGCTCGGCCTGACCGCCATCTGTCCGAGGACACACGGACACACGAAGTCGCAGCTGCATGTTTCGTAGTACTGCCCGCTCACCTGCCACGAGGGTGTCGCCATCACCGCACCTCACCTCTCGGCCAATCTTACGGTCGCTGAGCCTTTTTCGGAAGCAAGCTCTCGAAGCGATCGAAAAACGTGGGCATCTTGATTAGACTTTTTAATAAAGCTATTATAGCTACATGAAGAAGGCTAGCATCACGGAGGCGAAAAACAACCTGAGCGCTCTCATTGACGGCGTGAAAGCCGGTTCCCCGGTCCTGATCGTCGACAGAGGGCGCCCTGTCGCGCGGCTCGAGGCCGTCGCCCACGAGATCTCTGGCCACAACGATGACGGCCGGCTGCCCCGCCTCGTGCGCGCCGGTATCGTCCGCCCCGCCCGAGTCGGGGTGGCGAAATCCGTATTCGCCGTGAAGCCCCCGCGGATCAAGGGCGACGTGTCCGGTGTCGGGGCGCTTCTCGACGAGCGCCGGAACGGGCGATGAAATTCTGGGATGCCTCTGCGATTGTTCCCCTGTTGATGCACGAGGGCTCGACCGCGCGGCTGCACGCGCTCGCCGCCAAAGATCCGGTGATGCTGGTGTGGTGGGGAACGCACGTCGAATGCGCTTCGGCCATTTCGCGCCTCGAGCGTGACGCGGCGCTCGACGAAGCCGCGGCGACCGGCGCGTTCGAACGGCTCACTCTATTGTCGCAAGGCTGGCACGAGGTCGACCCGAGCGACGCCGTGCGCGAGGCCGCGGTCCGCTTTCTGCGGGTGCATCCATTGCGCGCGGCCGACGCTCTGCAGCTGGCGGCCGCCTTCGTGGCTGCCGAGAGCCGGCCGCCTTCGCTGGAGATCATCACCCTCGACGAGCGGCTGGCCGCCGCGGCGCGCAAAGAAGGGTTTGGGATGATCGATGCGGGTCCGCCGGCGTGAGAATCGGCACATGGAACGTCAACGGCATCCGGGCGCGTCAGGGGCAGGTGCTCGACTGGATCGCGCGCGAGCGGCCCGATGTGGTGTGCCTGCAGGAGATCAAGGCCTCGATCGATCAACTGACGTTCGAACTCCTCGATATCGAGGGGTATTGGGTTCACTGGCACGGCGGGAAGGGTTACTCGGGCGTCGCGTTGCTCATCTCTAAATCCTTCGCCCCGAATGGCCCGGCGATCGTGCATCCCGTCTTCGATTTCGAACAGCGCATCTGCACAGCCACCCTGGCGACGCCGGCCGGCGCGATCATCTTCGCGTCGATCTATGTGCCGAATGGCGGCAAGGACTACGCGGCGAAACTGCGCTTTCTCGAAGGGATCGACGCGTGGGCGGCAGACGCGCAGCGTGACGGGAACGCATTGGTCCTGTGCGGCGACTTGAACGTGGCGCGTACGGACATGGACATTCATCCGAAAGAGCGCAAGCTGAACCAGATCGGCGCCCGCGCCGATGAACGCACGCTCTTCGAGCAGATGCTCTCCCGCGATCTCGTGGATGTGGGCCGCGCCATGGAACCTACCAACCAGAACCTGTTCACCTGGTGGGCGCCGTGGCGAAACATGAAGCAGCGGAACATCGGCTGGCGGATCGATTACATCCTGGCGTCTTCACGGGTGGCCGCCCATGTGCGAGCGGTCACGATCCAGCGAGAGTTTGGCACCAGCGACCACGGGCCGGTGATCGCCGACTTCGAGTCAGCCGGCTAGAAACCCTACCAGCGATTGACGAGGACCGGTGCTGGGACCGGCGACTGGATTGCCGCGGGCGTCCGACGGTTCTCGATGGGCTCTCCGAGCGGGATGGCCTCCTTGAATGCAATCCCGATGTGATACGACAAACCAGCGGGCCGGCCGAGGTCCGCGACCAGGCAACGCGCAACCCTGCCTTTGATCGACGCAGGCGAGAACTCGCCATCAAAGACCAGCGTGATCGGCGTGCCGACCAACAGCCTGGTTGCGCAGCGCACAAGCGCTCCAGTCGAGGAGATGTTCACCAGGAAGGCTTCGCCGCCACCCGGGGAGAGATGCACACTCGTAATGGAGGGCATGACGGATGCAGGAAAGCGTGGCGCCGTGCGACGTTCGGAGGTTTCCGCAACCTTGCTCTCGGAAGCTGAGGTCAGCATTGTGTCCGCTCCTCTGAATCAGTGATGTGACTTGCCTGCAGTATCTGCCGCACCAGGGAGGCGGCGCGAACGGCGTCCGCGCGGAGGTGTTCGACTTCCCCGCGGCTTGACGCATCGACCGGGCACTCCGCCACCAGACACGCCGCGCGTGCGTCGATATCGGTGACAGCCGTGAGCAGCTCGCGCGCGACGTCTATCGCCAGCCGCCCGGCAGCGGCGAAAGGCTCCACCTGCCTCGCGACCCGATCCATGCTTTGCAGTTCGAGGCTGTGGTCCGCCAGAGCCTTCTCGTCTTCCTTGTGTCTGACGACGGCGGCTCCGAGCGCCTCTTCAAAACGAGCCCGCTCCGTCTCGTGCTCGAGAGCCAGTTCCTGGCGACACGTCTCCGACGCCCGAAGCTGATCCGCCAGCCGCTCGCGGTGCTCAGCGTGTTCTGCCAGATAGCGCTGATGGGAGGCGTCGAGGTCGCTCAACTGCGAAGCGAGCCGATCCCGCTCGGAGGTGGTCTGATCGATCTCGCCGTGCAAGGCGTTCAGCGCCTGCTGATGCTGATCGCCCTCGCGACTCTGCCGTTCCTCCAGGGCCTTCTCGTGTTCCTTGTGTCGGACGGCGGCGGCTCCGAGCGCCTCTTCAAAATGAGCGCGCTCCGTCTCGTGCTCGAGAGCGAGTTGCTGGCGGCAGGCCTCCGACGCGCGAAGCTCATCCGTCAACCGCTCGCGGTGCTCAGCATGTTCCGCCACAGCGCCCTGATGGGAGGCCTCGAGGTCGCTCAACTGCGAGGCGACCCGATCTCGTTCGGAAGTGGCCTGATCGATCTCGCCGCGCAAAGCGTTCAGCGCCT
>JANNJO010000307.1:0-1862 GCA_031395755.1 Acidobacteriota bacterium | reverse complement strand
ATCCACGACGCTGGGATCGTACGGGAGATTCTTGAAATTCGGCAGCCCAAGCTCGACCAGCAGGCCGACGAGCGTGGCGAGGACCGCGCCGAGCATGGTCGTTTCGTACGCGATCAGGCCGACGGTCCACGGCGACACGATCGGCATCCCGCCTTTGATGAGCGGATAATTCAATGCCGTGACGGTGGCGAGCGAGAACCCGCCGAGCAGGCCGATTGCCGCGCCGCACAGCGCCCAGGTGCGCAGCTTCGTCGGCTTCTTTTCCGGCAGGAACGGCTCGCCATGGATCGGCTGCGACGTCATCACGTCCATCGAATCGGGCTGGATGCCTTCCTGGAGCAACCGGCGGATCGCCATGCGCGCTTCAGAAGGCTGAGAGAACTTTGCGAGGCACCAGGTCTGAGTCATCGCCAATCCTAATGACCGGGGTGAACGTCGCCGGGAACGATCTGCCCGGCGAAGGTCGGGTCAGCCAGCTCGCCGGCATGCTTGGCGGCCACCTGCAAGCCTTCCTCGTACTCCCAGATGCAAATCATCGGGCTGAACTTCGCAAACAGGAAATACAGAAGGACGAACAGCCCGAGCGTGCCCGATGCGATCGTGGCTTCGGTGAGCGACGGCCAGTACGTGCCGTAGTTGTACGGCAGAAACGGATGCGTCAGCGTCGGCACGATGATGAGAAACCGCTCGAGCCACATGCCCACGAGGATGCAGCACGACGCGAAGAAGATCATCGGAATCGTCCGCAGCTTCTTGATCGCCAGAATCGGGAACGGGATGATGAAGTTGCAGACGACCATCAGCCAGAACAACGGCGCGAAGCGGCCGGAGATCTTCGACCAGAACACCGGCATTTCGGCCGCTACATTTCCGTACCACGTCACCAGGTACTCCGTGTACGTGAAGTAGAACCACAGCAGGCTCATCGCGAACAGCATCTTCGCGAGATTGTCAAAGTGGACCGGCTGCAGGTAATTCTGGAGGTTGAAGTACTTCCGGATCAGCACCATTGCGATGAGGAGGGCGGCGATGCCCGAGAAGATGGCGCCGACGACGAAATACGGCCCGAAGATCGTGCTGCGCCACATCGGCATGACCGTCATCGCGAAGTCCCACGACACGATGGTGTGCACGGAGACGGCCACGGGAATGATGATGACCGCTATGATCGAGAGGGCCTTTTCGAGCCGCACCCACTCGCGCTCCGTGCCGCGCCATCCGAGCGCGAGCGTGCGATACATCTTCTTCCGCCATCCGGTCGCCTTGTCGCGCGCGACCGCCATGTCGGGAATCATCGGCAGGTAGAGATAGGTCACGCTGCCGATCAGATACGTATTGATCGCGATGAAGTCCCACATCAGCGGCGACTGGAAGTTCGGCCACAGATACCGGCTGTTGGGGTACGGCACCATCCAGTAGAAGAGCCACGGGCGCCCGAGATGGATGAGCGGAAACAACGAGCCGGTCACGAGCGCGAAGGTGGTGATCGCCTCCGCGCACCGCGTGATCGGCCGGCGCCATTCGGCCTGCACCACGCGGAGAATCGCGGAAATCAGCATGCCGGCGTGGCTGATGCCGATCCAGAAGACGAACGTCGTGATGTACAGGCCCCAGAACGACGGACGGTTCTTTCCCGACATGCCGATGCCGTACACGATCTGGAAGAACCACGCGATGAAGACCACGCTCGTCAGCGCGACGAGCAGGCCGACGGCGATGTAGTACTTCGGTCCGGTCTTGAAGAGCGGGCCGAGCAGATCGCGGTTGATCTGCGCTACTGACAGGTGAATAGGTGCCTGAATGGTAGCCACGTTAGGCGTCCGCCTCTTTCAGGTAAACCACGCGCGGGCGTGTGCCGAGCT
>JANNJO010000299.1:0-49472 GCA_031395755.1 Acidobacteriota bacterium | reverse complement strand
GTCGGGTGCTTTCTGCCTCAACCAGTCTTCATACCCTCCGACATACTCTTGCACGCGGCCGTCGCCCTCGAAGACCAGCGTGCTCGTGACGACATGGTCGATGAATGCGCGATCGTGGCTGACCAGCAGGAGCGTTCCCGGCCAGTCGACCAGCTGCGCTTCGAGCAGCTCGAGCGTCTCGATGTCGAGATCGTTGGTGGGTTCGTCGAGCACCAGCACGTTTGCCGGACGGGTGAACAGCCGCGCAAGAAGCAGTCGATTCCGCTCTCCACCGGAGAGTGCTTTGACCGGAGAGTTCGCGCGCTCGGTTGAAAACAGGAAATCCCGAAGATACCCGTGCACGTGCTGCGTCCGGCCGTTGACCGTCACGGTGTCGTTGCCATCGCCCACGGTGTCAAACACCGTTCGCTCCGGATCGAGCTGTTCGCGCTGTTGATCGTAGTAAGCGATCTGGACGTTCGTGCCCTGGCGCACTTCTCCAGAATCGGGCGCGAGCTCGCCAATCAACATTCGCAGCATCGTGGTCTTTCCGGAACCGTTCGGTCCAATCAGGCCGACGCGATCGCGTCTCATCACTCGAAGCGACGCGTCGCGGACGATCGCCGGGCCGTCAAAGGATTTCGTGAGGTCCTCGGCTTCAAACACCATCTGGCCGGAGCGGTCCGCGGCCTCGGCCTGCAAACGCACTTTGCCGGCCTGCTCGCGCCGGGCCTCCCTCTCCCTCCGCATCGCCATCAGGGCGCGTACGCGTCCCTCGTCGCGCGTGCGTCGCGCCTTGACCCCCTGCCGCAGCCATGCCTCTTCCTGCGCGAGTCTCTTGTCGAACTTCCCGTTCTGAATGGCCTCGTTCGAGAGCCACTCCTCCTTCTTCCGCAGGAAGGTTTCGTAGTCGCCCGGCCACGATGTCAGGCGACCGCGATCCAGCTCCACGATGCGCGTCGAGACCCGCTGCAGGAAGACGCGGTCGTGCGTGACGAACACCACCGCGCCCGCGTAGTCACCGAGAAACGACTCGAGCCAGGTCATGGACTCGATGTCGAGGTGGTTGGTCGGCTCGTCGAGGAGCAGCAGGTCAGGCTGTGTCACCAGCGCGCGCGCGAGAAGGACGCGGCGCCTCCACCCGCCGGAAAGCGTCGACACGATCGCGTCAGCAGGGAGGCCGAGCTTTGACATCACCATGTCGACGCGGAGCTCGACGTGCCAGCGATCGACGTCAGGAAGGTTGCTGAAGCCCTCGGCCACCACATCGAACACCGGACGATCCGCGGAGAGGGGGACATCCTGAACCAGCGTCGCGAGGCGTATCGCGGGCTGCCGCCAGACGGTGCCGGCGTCGGGCGCGACGTCCCCGGCGATGATCTGCAACAGGGTCGATTTTCCCGTGCCGTTGCGGCCGATGATGCAGACGCGCTCGCCCTGCTCGATCTGGAAGCTCGCGTCTTCGAGCAGCGGCAGGTGGCCGTAGGCCATCGAGATGTGGTCGAGCGCAACGAGCGGCATCTAGCGGAAAGAGTGCTCGCGGATGGCGTCAATGAAGACGTCGCCGAGATCGTCGGCCTTGCGCGCGCCCACGCCTTTCACTTCGAGCAGCGCGTTGATGGAGACCGGCCGCAGCCGCGCCATCTCGCGCAGCGTCGCATCGTGAAAGATGACGTAGGGCGGGACGCCCCGCGATCGGGCGATCTCCAGCCGCACGGCGCGAAGCCGTTCGAACAGATCGCGATCGACGCCCTGCCACGACTCGGCTTCGACTCGCGATGGCGTGCGCGGGGCGTCCTTGCGGGCAGGCCGCTGCCTGGCGAGCGCGAGGCCGGGCATGCTCCCGGGATCCTTCAACAGCGTGAGGCCTTTCTGCGTGAGCCCGATCACGGGATACGCGTCATCGGTCTGTATGAGCAGACCAAGCCCGGCGAGCTGCTCGATATAGCCGCGGACTTCCGAGACCGACGCCTGCGGCAGCAGCCCGAAGGTGCTGAGCCGATTGTGCCCTCGTGTGACCACCTGGTCGCTCGCGTGGCCGCGAAGGACACTCGCGATGTGCGTGGAGCCAAACCGCTCGCCGACGCGCGCGACACACGACAGAATTTTTCTGGCGAGCACGACGGGATCGGCGGCCGCCTCGAGCTCGCTCAGGCAATAGTCGCACGCGCCGCAGCCCTCCTTGCCGTAGCGGTCGCCGAAGTATTCGGAAAGATGGCGATGGCGGCAGCCAACGCTCGAGGCGTAGCGCTCCATGTGGCGAAGCAGCGCACGGGCGGCATCGGTCAGCTCGCCGTTCTGTTCGAGCATGGCGCGCCACTTCATGAAATCCGCAGGCGAATAAATCAGCAGGCACTCGGCCTCGAGGCCGTCGCGGCCGGCGCGCCCCGACTCCTGCTGATAGTGCTCGAGGGATCGCGGCGCTCCGGCATGCACCACGAACCGGACGTCCGAGCGGTCGATGCCCATCCCGAACGCCACGGTCGCGACGATGATGTCAGCGCGCTCGCTGAGGAAGTCGTCCTGGTGGCGGCTGCGCTCGCCGTCGGAAAGGCCGGCGTGGTACGGCAGCGCGATCACGCCCATGCCGGTCAGCCAGGCGGCAAGCGCATCGACCTCGCGACGCGAGGTGCAGTAGATGATGCCCGACTCGCGCCGGTGCCGTGCAAGCACCTCCAGCAGCTGCTTCTTCAATGTCGCGCGCGGAAGCGCGCGATAAACCAGGTTGGGCCGATCGAACGAGCCGACGAACTCGAGTGGATCGTTGAGGCCCAGCTGGGTCGCGATATCGCGCCTGACGCGGCTCGTGGCCGTGGCGGTGTAGGCGTGGAGGCTGACTCCGGGAAGCAGCTGCCGCAGACGGCCGAGCTGGCGATACTCAGGCCTGAAGTCGTGTCCCCATTGGCTGATGCAGTGCGCTTCGTCCACCGCGACAAAGCTCACGTCGCACGCCGAGAGCAACGCGAGAAATCCGTCGGATCCCTCGCCGACGAGACGCTCCGGCGACACGTACAGAAGCCGGTATCGTCTCTGGCGCAGCCCGGCGACCACGTTCGCCTTCTCGGCAGACGTGAGCGAGCTGTTGTAGAGCGCGGCGGGCACGCCGTTGCCGACCAGAGTATCCACTTGATCCTTCATGAGCGAGATCAGCGGCGATACAACGACCGCCACACCCGAGTGCATGACCGCCGGCGCCTGAAAGCACAAGGACTTCCCGCCGCCCGTGGGCAGGACGACGATCGAGTCGCGGCCGGCGAGCACGGCATCCATCGCTTCCTTCTGAAGGGGGCGGAACGTCGTGTACCCCCAATAGCGGGAGATCGCACTCTGCAGGCCGGATAGGGTCATGTCCGGCATCATTATAAAATCAGATCCGTATGACCGACGAAGTTCGACAGGCTGAAACGCTGCTGAAGGATCTCCGCACTGCCCTGCTGCGCCTGCACAAGGTGCTGCTCGACTGGGAGCGCAGCGGCTACGAGCGCATCCATGGCCGGCAGTCGAGCCACGATCTGCTCCAGGTTCTGCTGAGCGATCCTCAATTCGCCTGGCTTCGGCCGATGTCTCAGCTCATCGTCCGCATCGACGAGATTCTCAGCGAGAAAACTCCGCCCATGCGCAACGATGTCGAGGCCGTCGTCTCAGAAGTGAGGTCGCTCACATCGCCCAACGAGACCGGTAATGTCTATGAGCGGCGGTACGACATGGCCCTGCAGGAGCAGCCTGACGCCGTCTTCGCACACAGGGATCTGATCAAGTTACTGAAAGGGCCTCATCCCTAATCCCTGGTCCCGTGACTGGTACGCCGGTTGCTCCTCCTGGGCCACGTGGCCAATCGCCCCTCAGAAGTGCCTCAATCGGCTACGGAAAGGCTCCGCGCCCGGCTCGATCGTGCCCGGACAGCCGCCCGAAATCTCGCCGCCAGGCACCCGAACAGCGTGAAGTCGATGGGCGCGGCGGCGATCGTGCTGGCGATGCTGGGCGGCTGGTTCATTTACGACGTGGTGTCGGGCCTGCCCGGCCGCGAGGAGTTGCGGACCCTGGGTGAAACCATCGAGGGCACGACCGTGTACGACGCGCACGACCAGCCGGTCTTCAGTTTCCCGACGCAGTACCGCATGGAAGTGACCTCGGCCCAGATATCGCCGAATCTGAAGAACGCGATCGTGGCGGTGGAAGATGCCCGTTTTTACCAGCACGATGGGGTCGATGGCATCCGGATTGTCGGGGCGGTGCTGACCGACATCCGGGAGAGAAGGAAGGCCGAGGGTGCGAGCACGATCACGCAGCAGCTCGCACGAATGAGCTTTCTCTCGAGGGACAAGACCTTCCGCCGGAAAGTGCGCGAAGCGATTCTCGCGCAGCGGATCGAGAAGCTCCATTCGAAAGACGAGATTCTCGAGCTCTACATGAACAAGGCGTACTTTGGCGACGGCCTTTACGGCGCGGAAGCGGCCGCGCGCGGCTATTTCGGCAAGCCCGCAGCCGAGTTGACGCTGCCAGAGGGCGCGCTGCTCGCCGGGGTGCTGAGGGCGCCATCGACGAGAAATCCCGTCACGAACCCGGAGCAGGCGACCGAGCGCCGCAACGTGGTCCTGAAGCTGATGCTGGAGCACGAGCTGATTGCGAAAGCCGACTATGACGCGGCCATTGCGGCGCCTATGTCGGTCCACGACAGCCTGCGCCGCGAGGATCCAAGCGGTGTGCATTTCAAGGAACAGCTGCGCCGCGAGCTGCTCGAGAAGTTCGGAAAGGAAAAGGTCTTTCAGGGCCGGCTGAAGGTCTACGCGACCATCGATCCCGACATGCAGAAAGCGGCCGAAGACGCCGTGGTGCAGTCCGTTAAGGAAATCGAGGCGCGGATCGCCAGACCGGCGCGCTCAACACAAAAGGGTGAAAAGGCCGATCCCCAACCGGAGAGTGGCGATGATCGACTGCAGGGGGCGCTGCTGGCGCTCGACGCCGCCACCGGAGAAGTGCGCGCCATCGTCGGCGGGCGCGATACGCAGAGCGTCGGGCTGAACCGCGCGCTGCAGACGAAACGACAGCCGGGCTCGGCGTTCAAGCCGTTCGTGTACGCAGCGGCGCTCGAGAGCGGGTACGCACCCGCGAGCGTGATTGATAACCTCAATACACCAATTGACACGTATCAGGGCGCCTGGCTGCCCGAGGACGAGCATTCGACCGCCGGATCGATGACCATGCGGACGGCCCTCCGCACCTCGAGCAATCGCGCCGCCGTGCGTATGCTCGAGACCGTCGGCATGGAGCGTACGGTGTCCTACGCAAAACAGCTCGGCGTCGGTACGGTGCCGAATGTGCCGTCGCTCGCGCTCGGCTCCGGCGAGGTCACCCTTGCGTCGATGACCTCCGCCTACGGGGCGTTCGCGCAGGGCGGGATCGTTCGTGAGCCTGTGTTCATCAAGCGCGTGGAAGATCAGGATGGAACGGTCCTGTTTCAGGCGGATGCGAAGCCGCGACGCGCCATCTCGGAGACGACCGCGTTTTTAATGGCCACGATGCTGGCGGATGTCATCGACACCGGGACCGGTAATCGTGCCCGCGCCGTGGGATTCAAGCTGCCGGCAGGGGGCAAAACAGGCACGACGAACGATTTCGTGGACGCCTGGTTCGTCGGCTTCACGCCGAAGATTGTCGCGGGCGTCTGGGTGGGTTTTGATCAACCGCGCCCGATCGTGAAGAACGGCTTTGCCGGCCTGCTCGCGGTGCCGATGTGGGCAAAGTTCATGAAAGTCGCCACCAGAAACGACGGCCAGAGATGGTTTGATCCGCCGGCCAATGTCGTGTCTGTCGAGGTCTGCCGTTTATCCGGAAGCCTTCCTGGCGCCGGTTGCAGGAATGCGGCGTCGATTAGCGCCACCGGCGTAATCACTTACAAGTCGATGGTGTACGCCGATTATTTCGTGCGGGGCACCGATCCCCAGAACACGTGCGCCGTTCACGCTGCCGAGTCAGTCCCATATGCTGAGCCTACATTTGCGGAAGCGTCTCTCGATGCGCTTGGCGAGGCGCTGGGGACCGATCCTGCCGTGAATGCACCGGCGCTCGATCCGGCAGCGATGTCGCCGATGTTTGCGCCGCCGGCGCCGCCGCGGCGCCTGCCCGAGTTGCCGCCGGCGCCGCTAGAGTCGACGCCGGAGCCCTCACCGCCGACATACACTCCGGCGTCGGCGCTGCCGCCGCCCGCCCCGCCGGAAGCGCCGCCGGCCGCGCCTTAGGTCCCTGGTCCGGCTGAAGCCGGACACTACGTACAGACACTACGTACAATAGGGTCGTGACGACGCAGACCTATCCGCCCGCCCGTACTGTTGCACCGAAAGCGCACGAACATTTCGCGCGGCATCTCGCCAACGCGCGCGCGCGCGGCCATGAGCCTATCGCGGCGCTTCCGGAGGCCTCGGTCATCGAGGCGATGATCAACGCCACGTTCTGGGCGAGCCTGCGGCGGGAAGAGGGGTACGTGCCGAAGATTTCTATGGCGTACCTACCGCCGGAACACGATGCACACCCGTTGACCCTCGAGAGTCCTCTGCCGTTGACGCCGGCGGCGCTCACGAAGATTGCGGCCATCGTCGAGCACGCCGGCATTCATCTTGGCGTGTGGCAATACAACGACGAGTTGTGCATCTGGGGCGCCACGCACAATATTCCGACGTTCTGCTTCGTGCTGGAGGTCGTCGAGCCGGGCCTGATCGTGATCAAACATCATCGCGGCGAGCGGTCAGGGAAATACGTCAACGTGGCGGTGCTCGAAGGCGAGAAGGTCAAAGTCGTCGACGAAAGCGCGTCGAGCCTCCCCGATTGTCCCGAGCTGCTGACGTCGTTGCTGGGCTTCGACTCGCCAGCCTCGTGGGTCGACTCGGTCAACGTGCTCGTCCAGCTTGCCGTGGCCATGCGACGTCACGGACGCGGCGGTTTGCTGCTGGTGGTGCCTCAGGGCAGCGAGGCATGGCGCGAGTCGATCGTGCATCCCATCCCGTACGCCGTGTCTCCTCCTTATCGGGAACTGACGTCGGTCATGCGCGAGACGGGAAAGGGAAGGGCAGCCGATGCCTGGAAGGAGGCGCTGAGCGAGGCCGTCGATGCCATTGCGGGGCTCACCGCCGTCGACGGCGCGGCGATCATGACCGACGAGCACGAGATGCTGGCGTTCGGCGCGAAGATCCAGCGGCAGCGCGGCGCCACGCCGGTGGAATCGGTGACCGTCACCGAGCCGATTGAAGGCGGCGTGCCTCTGGTTCTTACCGCGTCACAGCTCGGCGGTACGCGACACCTGTCGGCCGCGCAGTTTGTCCACGACCAGCGCAACTCGATTGCGCTGGTCGCGTCCCAGGATCGGCGATTTACCGTATTCGCGTGGTCTCCGTGCGAAGACAGCGTTCACGCGCATCGCGTGGAGACGCTGCTCCTTTGATCAGTTGTTCTCGACCACGAGCTGGTTGTCGACCGAGAAAGCGCCGCCGACTTCGCGGGCGCGGATCTCGGCCATCCGTTTGTCCATCTGGCTGCTGACGGCACCGTGCAGCGTTGTCCGGCCGTTCTTCACGATGATATGGATCGGGTAGGCGCCAAAGGGCTGCAGTCCGGGGAAGCGCCTGGACTGCGAGACGGCGTCGTAGGCACCCATGGCTCCACCCGGCGCGTACCGCGACAGGAACCCATCGCCGTAAATCCGGTAGAACGTGGCCCATCTGATCTCGTCGTCGAAGCTCGACGCTGGCAGATCCTCGATCATGTTGGCCACCTCATCAACGCCCGCAATCCGCTTCACCGTGCGGGCGGCATTCGCCTTCAGACTGCCGTTGTAGCTGTAGCCGCTGAGCGTGACTTTTCCCCGATCGACGCCGAACGCCAGAAAGTCGAACACGCCGTAGGACGGAAGCCGCTCGAGCTCCGATTGAATCGTCATCTTCGTCTGGCGCCGCGGGATCGACTGGGCGTCAGGTGATGCCGACACCACGAGCGCGAGGGCGAGTGTGAGCACTGCAATACGCATGTAAGCCTCCTCAACCGCAGGTATCCATAGCAATGGGAAGGCCAAGCGACGGAAGGTATTCACCGGTTGATTCTGCGGTCTGAGCCGGTCAGTGTGTCTGCGTTAGGGCACACTCTGTCCTCCCGAGGCGACGGGACTCGTCGGCCGACATGCGGCGCATTCCGTCGTGAAGCCCGGCCGGAGTACCGCCGATAACTGACACGGTGCCTCCGTGATCAGCTTCAAACCGTTGTCGAGGACCGTCACACGGCCTCTCTCGTTGTTGATGGTGGTCCTGTGGATTGGCGTCATGGCTGTCCTCATCCATCGCTCGTACATCGAGGCGTCCGGCAACCTCGCGACCGATCTTGCGAGGTACGGATCGTCGGCCCAATGGCGCGGCGTGTACTACCGCGGCGAGAAGATCGGTTTTACGGTCAGCCAGACTGTTCCGGTCGATGGAGAGGATGGCGCACTCGAGCTGCAGGAAGACGGGCAGCTTCAGATGTCGCTCCTCGGATCGCACACCATCACCATGCTTCGTACGACGGCGCGCGTGAACCGCGCGTTCGAGCTGCAATCCTTCACGTTCTCGCTGGACCCGGGCACAGGCCCCATTACGGTGGCCGGGGAGGTCCGCGGCAGCGGTAGGGCGGGACTTACGTCCCGCACGACAGGCCTTCACATTTCGATTACGTCGAACGGACGCACACGAACCGAAGTCAGGCAGCTGGCGGAGCGCCCGATGCTGACGCTCAACCTCGTTCGCCGCCTCGCAGATGAGGGCTTGACGCCAGGCTCGCGGCATCAATGGAGCGTTTTCGATCCGGCCACGCTGCGGAATGCGCCGGTCATCGTGACTGTCGGCGCGCGCGAGATCGTTCGAGCGGCCAACATGCCTATTCCGGCGTTCCGCGTCGAGATGGAGTTTGCCGGCCTCCATACGACATCGTGGATTACTGACACGGGCGAGATTGTCCGCGAGGAGAGCCCGCTCGGGTTCATCACGGTACGGGAAACCGCCGAGCGCGCGCGCTCGCTCGCCGTGCCTGGCCGGATCAGGCAGGACCTGCTCCAGGCAGCCGCCGTGGTGCCGGACATGTCGTCCGGCCTTCCTCCGATCGGCGATCCCCGTGACGTGCGCCGCATCCGGATGCGCGTCGATGGAGCCGATCTGTCCTCTGCCGATCTTATGGGCGTAGGCCAGCGCGTCGACGGGAACATCGTCGAAATTATCGACGCGCAGAAGATATCAGCTGTCGCCGCCAGCGAGAGCTTTGAGCCGTATCTGCGGCCGGAGCCGTTCATCGAAAGCGACGATGCCGATATCCGCGCTGCGGCGGAAGAGGCGGTTCGCGGTGTCAGTGGACCACGGGCGCGCGCGGAGTCGCTGACGCGCTATGTGAGCTCGACCGTTCAGAAGAAGCCGACAGTCAGCCTGCCATCTGCGCGCGAAGTGCTCCGCACTAAAATTGGCGACTGCAACGAGCACACGGCGTTGTTCGTCGCGATGTCGAGGTCCATTGGCATTCCGGCGCGTATTGCGGTGGGACTGGCGTTCGTGCGAGGAGCGTTCTATTACCACGCATGGCCCGAGGTGTACATCGACGAAGGGGGGAACCGCGGTTTGTGGCTTCCCGTCGATCCGACGTTTAACCAGTTTCCGGCAGACGCCACGCATTTCCGCCTCGCGCGCGGTGGTCTGGACAAGCAGGCCGCGATCCTGCCGCTGATTGGGCGCGTGAAGATCGCCGTGCTGGAACTGGAAGTCACGCCCGGGTCGACGCCGATGCTCGTCGGTCAGGCCGTCTCCGGCGCGCCGATTGCGCTGCCGGTTCAACGGCTGGCGTCGCGCTGGTGCCTGCCGTGCTTCCTTGGCGGCCACGAATGATCGCGATTCACGATCTCCGGAAACAGTACGGGCCATTCACGGCGGTCGATGGCATCAACCTCGAAGTGCAGCCGGGAGAGATTCACGGATTTCTGGGGCCGAACGGCGCTGGGAAGACCACGTCGATCCGCATGATTGCGGGCCTGCTCAAGCCGACGTCCGGCCGCATCATCGTCAACGGCCACGACCTCGCGACCAACCCCGAGCGGGCCAAGGCCTCGCTCGGATTCATCCCCGATCGTCCTTATATCTACGAGAAGCTCACCGCCGGAGAATTGCTGAGATTCCACGCCGGCCTCTACGGCATCGACGGCAGCGGCGTGGATCAACGCGTGCGAGAAATGCTCGATCTGTTCGAGCTCGGGCGCTGGGAGCACGAGCTGGTCGAAAGCTTCTCTCACGGCATGAAACAACGGCTCGTGATGTGCGCTGCGTTTCTTCATCGCCCCCAGGCGGTGCTCGTCGACGAGCCGATGGTCGGCCTGGATCCGCGGGGCGCGAAGCTGATCAAGAGCGTCTTCAAGCGCATGAGCGAGCACGGCGTCGCGATTCTTATGAGCACGCACACGCTCGAGGTGGCGCAGGAAATGTGCGATCACATCAGCATCATCCTGAAAGGCCGGATCATCGCGCGTGGCACGGTCGACGAGCTGCGTGAGCTCGCCGGCAGCGAGCACGAGGAGCTGACGCCGGTGTTTTTGAAGCTGACCGGCGGCAGCGCCCTGCAGGAGATCGACGAGATTGTATAAGTCCTTTCCGTATCTCCTTCTTCCCGCGTACTGGTCGTCGCGGAATCGAGCCAGGGGCAGCGATCGGGGCGACCGCGTCCGGGTGTGGCTCTTTGGGGGCGTCGGCTTGCTCGTCTTCGCGGCGCTGTTCTGGGGATCGTTCTGGATCACCACGCAGCTGGCCGGGTACGAAGAGCTGGGCGATTTTCTGCTGCGCATCGGATTGTCGTGGCTGTTCCTCACGTTTCTGTCGTTTCTCGCCTTCAGCGGAGTGGTCACGGCGCTGTCGACGTTCTTCCTGTCGGAGGACCTGAAGTTCCTTCTGGCGGCCCCGATTGCGATCCGCCGCCTCTTCTACGCCAGGTTTGTGAAGACGGTGCTGCAGTCGTCCTGGATGGTGGCGGTCTTTCTGGTGCCCGTTCTGCTTGGCGTGGGCATCGCGCGATGCGCGCCGTGCATGTTTTACGTGACGGCAGTGCTCACCGTCGCGCCGTTCTGCGTCATTCCGGTCGCGCTCGGTACGGGTACGACGCTGCTGCTCGTCAACGTGTTTCCGGCGCGCCGCGCGCGCGACATCCTGATGCTGATGGGCCTCGTCTTCGCGGGCAGCATTGTCCTTCTGCTTCGCTTCATCAAACCGGAGCGGCTCCTTCGAGTCGAGTCGCTGCCGGACGTGACCGGATTCTTTGCCACCCTGCAATCGCCGGTCACGCCGATGCTGCCGTCGTTCTGGGCCGGCGAAACGCTGTTTGCGAGCCTCGCGGGGGGGCGCGATCTGCTGCATGCCGGCGCATTGTGGACGACCGCGGCCGCGTTCACGGTGATGTTGAGCGCGGCGAGCGAGCGGTGGTATTTCGCGGGCTTCAGCAAGTCCCAGGAGGCGCGCAAGGCCCGCTTCACCAAACTGCGGACGCTCGACCGCCTCGCCCACACGCTGCCGCTGTCTGTCGTGCGGCGGACGCTCCTGATCAAAGACCTGAAGGTGTTCCTCCGCGACGTCACGCAGTGGTCGCAGCTCCTGCTGCTGCTCGCGCTCGTGATGGTGTACCTCTACAACTTCCGCGTCCTCGATCTGGACCGTATTCCCTACATGGCGGGGATGATCAAGAACTTCTACGCGTTCCTCAACCTGGGGCTCGCGGGCTTCGTCATGGCGACCGTGGCCGCGCGCTTTGTCTTTCCAGGAGTGTCGTCCGAAGGTGCGGCGTTCTGGATCATCAGGACGTCGCCGATTTCGTTCCGGGATTTCCTGTGGTCCAAGTTCTGGATCGGACTCGTGCCGGTTCTCATGCTCAGCCTCACGCTGACGATCGTCGCGAACGAGTTCCTCGGTGTCGATCCGTTCCTGAAGATCGTGACGGGTGTTGCGATCGCGTTCATGAGCCTGGCGCTCGTGGGACTGGCGACCGGAATGGGCGCGCGCTACCCGAGATTCAGCGCGGATAACGCGACGCAGGTCGCGGGATCTCCCGGCGGCGTGGCGTTCATGATCGCCGCCGTGTCCTACATCCTCGTGATGGTCGCGCTCCTTGGGTGGCCCTCATCGGTCTACCTCTGGCGCATGTCGCGCATGCCAGCACGGCCATTCCAGCCGCACGAGATCGCGCTCATCTCGGCGTGTTTCCTGTCTGCCATCGTGCTCAGCGTGTCAGTCTTCGTGTACGGAATGCGCACCGGGGTGAAGGCCCTCGAAGATCTCAGCTGAACACTTATCTTTCGCCAGCACCGACCAATAGAACGCGCCGGAATAGCCCGCCGTTCGCGCGGTTCGAACGATATCGGCCGGGCTTCGGCGCGAGCCACGGGTAGGAAACTCTCCCAGCAGTACCGGCCGATCGAAATCGAGGCGTGCCACCGGAGTGTCGATGGGCGGCTGATGCTTCAGGCTGTCGTACCAATGCACCTGATAGAAATCCAATCCCAATCCCTTGTACCGATCCCGCCATCTCGTGCCCGCGGAGCCGACGGTCACCGGCTGACGCGCGCTCGCATGAGCCAGGGAAACAGATTCGAGGAGAAACGCGGCGACTTCCTCGGTTGCCAGCGTCTTGATCCACTCAGGCTCGTTGATGATGTCCCACGCGAAGATTGATGGGTCATTCCCGTAGCGCTCGAGCAGAGGACGCAGTACCCCGTCGAGCAGCGCGTGACGGTTGCCCGCGTCCTGGAGAATGTGGGCCCGGCCGCCCATCTGCACGCCGCGCACGACTCTCGCTGCGTCACACCACAGAAAATCCAGCAGCACGAACATCACCTGGATCCGATGACGCTGCGCCGCTGCGAGCGCCGCGTCGATGTCTCGGAAGAGCCATTGATCGGGCGCCAGAGGGCGCCCTCGCGCGCTGAATTCAATGCCCGCACGCCCATCGCACAAGAGGAACCATCGCACGTATCGAACGCCGGAGGCCGCGAGTCGCGCGAACGCGGCCTCGAGCTGCCCCCGCTCCTCGTGCAGCGCCACCCCGCCGTCTGGCCGCCACGCGTTGGCGCCGAAGTCGATGCCGTAGTGAATCCACGGAAGATTTGCACCTAGCAGAAACGGCGCGGGCGAATTAGCATCAGACGACATGCTCATGCAGGACCGGTCCGTTCGCGCGCTCGGCCTGGTGTTGACGTTGTGCTATGCATCATTCATCGTCTGGTTGTACGTAAGGCAGCCACAAACCATCGCGGACGTTACGGGCAGCCTGTCTGCGAGCGTGGGCGCATATCGGATCGATCAGCAGGCGTTCGACGACGGTCTGGCGGCGTTCCGCCAGGAAAAATTCGAAGCGGCCCGCGCATCATTCGAGCGCGCCGATCCCGCTCAACAGGACGCGCGTACCCAGTTCTACATCGCCTACTCCTACTATCGATCAGGTTGGGGTCGGTTTTACAATGACGACGTGCATTTCAAACAGGGTCTCGAGCGGGTGGACAAGGCGATTGAGCTGGCGCCGAACGGCCGGCTGCTCGTCGAGGATCCCGAAAACTTCATACACAACGCCGACGAGCTGCGAGCCGAGCTCGCCGCCGGCCTGCGCGCCGAGGCGTCGGACCTGAATCCGATGCGCGTGTTCAGGAAACGGAAATGAGCCGCGCCACCGAAGCGATTTACCTTCCCGTCCTGTTTCTGACCGTCGCCTTGCTGGGCGGTCTGCGCGTGGCCGAGCGCGTCGCGCTCGTACCGCCACCGCTGTTCGCGCTTGTGCTCGGGATGCTGTTGTTCGGCGTCCTCGTGCGCGGCCGCGTGCTGGCGCCCGAGCGCCTGATGAATGCCTCGCGGTCGGCGCTGGAGAACCTCAACGGCCTCACCGTGATCCTCGCGACGTTCTTTGCGTCGACGCAAGTCTTCAACCTGATGATCCCGGAGTCGGGGCTTCCGTTCATGCTGTTCAACGTGTTTCTTTTCGTCCTGCTGCTGAATACCCTCGCCGGCTCCCCCGACCGGATCTCGGTCCTGCGCAGCCTCGCCGTGATCGTCGGGTCGGCGTTCACGCTGAAGTTCATCGTGCTCGCGGCGCTGTCGGATCCGGGCGGCGGCGCGCTCAAACGGATACTGCTGGCGCTGTTGGAAGGCATTACGCTGGGCACCCTGAGCCAGGCGCCGCTGCATGCGGCGACCGGCTATGTGGCGTTTGCCACCCTCGTGTTGTTCCTGGCCGGCCTGGCGATGCTCCCGCCGCCGATGAGGCACAGTGTGGCGCTGATAAAATCGGACCAGTGATCTCGCGAGTGTTCCTTCTCTCGCCCGCGAACTGTCGAGGGCGGCGGGCGCAGCAGGTGCTTTCGCCGAAGGCGACGTTTTCCGTCGCCGCCCGGCTGAGAACCGAGGGTGTGCCGATCGGCGACCTCTTCGCCCACATGAGCGGGCTGTACTTCCGGGGAAAGATCACCTACGCCCGCAAGTTCGGTCGCGCGTTCGTCATTACGCCGGATCAAGGTCTCGTGCCCCCTGAACAGTCGGTGACCTCGCAGGTGCTGATTCGCTTCGGCGATGCCGAGATCAGCCTCGAGAATCCGGACTACCGGCTGCCACTGGAACACACGGCGCGTGCGCTGGCCGAGGCTGTGGGAACCGACGCTGAGTTCGTGCTGCTTGGCAGCGTGGCTTCTGAGAAATACGTTCAGGTATTGACCGCGATTCTCGGACCTCGCCTGGTGTTCCCGTCGGCGTTCGTCGGGAGAGGTGACATGAGCCGCGGCGGACTGCTTCTGCGCGCCGCGGCCTCCGGCGAGGAGCTGGAGTATGTGCCGGTGCTGGGAGCCGTTCGCCGGGGCGCACGCCCGCCGAAACTCGAGCCGATCAGCCGAAGGCCATACTGAGTATGGTAGTATGGTATCGGTATGGTAAAGGTCACTTTTACCCTCGATGACGAGACCGTCCGGCGCCTCCGATCGACCTCACTTCGACTGGCCAAGCCTCAAAGCCAGGTCGTGCGCGAAGCCGTCCAGGACTACGCCGCCCGGGTGGGCCGCCTCAGCGAAGTCGAGCGATTGCGCATGCTCAAGACCTTCGATGACGTCATTGACCGGATTCCCGCGCGGCCGTCGCGGGAGGTCGATCGAGAGCTGAAGGCGCTGCGCGACGCGCGGAGGAAGGGCGGACGTCGGCACACCGGTGCGCCGTGATTCATCTCGACACGTCGGTCCTGATCGACGCACTGACGGGGCCAAGGCGATTGGCTCCCTCGCTTCGGCTCGCCATCGAGGCGGGGGAGCGCATTCTGTTCTCGACGATCGTGCTGTACGAGTGGGCTCGCGGACCCCGCCTGCGCACCGAGCTCGCCGCGCAGGAGGCTCTCTTTCCGCGCGAGGCTGCGGCGCCGTTCGGCGTGGTTGAGGCCTCGATCGCCGCCGAGTTGTACCGGATCGTCAAAACGCCACGCGGCCGTGAGATTGATCTGGCGATAGCCGCGGCGGCCATCGCGCAGAGCGCCCAGCTGTGGACGCTGAACGTCCAGGATTTTCGAGACATCTCGGCTCTGAAGCTCTACCAGCCGTCGGGCCAGTGAGCCGCCCTCACGGGCCTCGACGCATTCATCAGTGTGCGGCTGAACTTTCGGCGGTGGGGTGTGTTCAACCTGGTCGGCCTGGGAGAACTTCCTTGGCCATAGTCGATGGACATGGGGCGATGCCCCACCCAGAGGCGTCCGGGGATGGCTGACCCGATTCGGGCGGTATCAAGCGGCAAAAACGGCGTCGCTTGCGGCGAACCTCGCGATCACCTCACTGCTCGTCTCTACAGGTTTCCCACCGGAGATTAGCAACACTGCTGCGGTCCTCATCTGCGCCATCCCCAACTATCTGGTCTCCGAACGCTTCGTGTTTCATCAAACCTCCTGACCATCTATACTCCGCGCATGATGACAAGACGCGAAGTGCTCAAGACTGGCGTAGCTGCGGGTGTCGCGGGGTTGCTTGGGCGGCCGAGCCTTGAGGCGGTCGCGCCGCTGCCGCGGACCAAGGTGAACTTCGACGTGCCCGACGGCGCGTGCGATTGCCACGTGCACGTGTTCGGCGACCCGAAGCAGTACCCATTTTTCGCCGGCCGCTCGTACACGCCGGAGATCGCATCGGTCGAAGAACTGCGCCAGATGCTTGCCGCCCTCCGGCTCGAGCGCGTCATCATCGTGCAGCCGAGCGTGTACGGCACCGACAACTCGTGCACCGTGGACGCCATCCGCCAGCTCGCCAACCGCGCGCGCGGCGTCGCGGTCATTGACGACAAGACGTCGGATGCACAGCTGGACGCGATGGGGAAGGCGGGCATCCGCGGCCTCCGCCTGAACCTGGCCACCGCCGGCATCACCGATCCTGTGGCGGCCCGCCAGCGCTTCGAGGCGGGCGTCGCGCGTGCCAGAAACCGCAACTGGCATATTCAGTTCAACACGCAGCCGTCGATCCTCGAGGCGCTCAGCGAACAGCTTCTTGCGTCGCCCGTGCCGCTCGTGATCGATCACTTCGGAGGCGCGAGTGCCGCGCGCGGTCTTCAACAGCCCGGTTTCGGAGCGTTGGTCAATCTCGTGAAGGCCGGGAAAGCCTACGTGAAAATTTCCGGCAGCGCGGATTCGGTGTCGACACGCGAAGATCTGGCCGACGTCGCGCCGTTCGCGCGCGCGCTTGTCGCCGCGAATCCGCAGCGCGTTCTCTGGGGCACCAACTGGCCCCATCCCAGCTCGACCCCGCCGCCAGGACGCAAGCCGACCGATCTCGCGGTGCATATGCAAACGGACGATGGGAAGGTGCTGAACATGCTGCCGATCTGGGTGCCTGACGCGGCGACAAGAAAATTGATCCTCGTCGATAATCCTGCGCGGCTCTACGGCTTTTGATCATCTCGCAGGAGGTCAGGAGGTCAGGAGTTGGCGTCCAAACATGCTCTCGCTATTGATCCAGTGCGCGCCCTCGCGGGGATTGATTGTAAAAGCGTCAGAGTGGCTTCTGTTGTCTCTCGCGCCGACGGTCTTGGTGGCGCGTCCACAGATCCATCAATGTGACAATCACAACGACCAGCGTGATGCCGCTCAACATAACGAGTGCGCCAGTCATGATCGGCCTCCGTTCACCAATGCCATCGAACACGCCATCAAGACGACCCAAAGAGCAGTTCCTAACGCGGCCACCGGTACTGAGAACGGCACGTCGCTGAGGAACTGCCCGAAAACCAACCCACCTGCCGCGAGGTTTGCGAGATCGGGAATCTTCTCGATTAGAACCCTTCGACGTGCACTATTCAATCGTAGCATCGTCATGACCGTGGCAATCGAGCTGCCATCGACCGAACCCGGATTCTCAACGATTTCTGGGTACAGCTCCGGCCCCGGTTGCAGATTCTGCGACCGAGGAACCCGCCGTCCGTTGGCGGGACCGCAATCCCACTTCCGGACATCATCTCTGGATATAAAGCAAAACCCCCCTGTGTTCAACGGTGCCTCGCTGGCAGGCTTTTTGAGCTAGGAAACAGCCAGCATGGATGTCGCTCGACCCCCCGAAGTCGCCCTGCAGCGCAAGCGCCGCCGCATCATCATCGGCGCCGCCGTTCTGCTGCTGGTCGTCGCCGCTACCGTCGCGCTCGCGCGTCTCAAGCCTGCGGCGCCGACCGTCGAAGGCGGCACGTTATGGATCGACGCGGTGAAACGAGGCACGATGCTGCGGAATGTGCGGGGCAACGGTGTGCTCGTGCCGGACGAGATTCGGTGGATCACGGCGCTCACCGACGGCCGGGTTGAGCGCGTGCTCGTGCAGCCGGGTACGGCGGTCAACGTCGACACCGTTCTGCTCGAGCTCAGCAACCCGCAGACCGAACAGGCCGCGCTCACTGCGGACCTGGATCTCAGGACGGCGCTCGCGCAGTACGAAGTGTTGAAAGCCGATCTTGCGCGCGATTTTCTGGCGCAGCGAGTGGCGGCGGCGACCGTCGACGCGGATGCGGCACACGCGGCCATGGACGCGGCTGCAGACGAAGCCATGGCCAAGAACGGTTTCATTTCGGCGATTCAGCTTCAGCGCACGAAGCTCAGAGCCGAGACGGCCGCCGCGCGCAAGAAGATGGAGGCCGAGCGGCTGGCCAACACGGAGAAAACGCTCGCCGTAAGGCTCGACGTGCAGCAGGCCGAAGTCGATCGCAGAAAGACGATGTCGGCGCTCAGACGAAGCGAGGCGACCGGCCTCCGGATCCGCGCCGGGGTCTCCGGTGTGCTGCAGGAAGTGCCGGTCGAAGTCGGACAACGCATCGGTCCCGGCACCAACCTCGCTCGCGTCGTCGATCCGACCAGGCTCAAGGCTCAGCTGCAAATCGCCGAGACACAGGTGAAGGATGTCGTGATCGGCCAGAAGGCTGAGATCGATACCCGCAACGGCATCACGCAGGGGCGGGTCGTTCGCATCGATCCCGCCGCGCGAAATGGCACCGTGACCGTGGACGTCGTGCTGGAGGACGCGCTGCCGCGCGGTGCGCGTCCCGACATGAGCGTGGACGGTACGATCGAGCTCGAGCGGCTCGACAACATCATGTATGTCGGGCGGCCGGCTTTCGGGCAGGAACAGGCAAAGGTAAGCCTGTTCAAGCTGTCGCCGGATCGATCGAGCGCGACCCTCACCGCGGTCGAGCTGGGCCGGAGCTCTGTAAACACGATTGAGCTGATTCGCGGGCTCAGCGTCGGCGACTGCGTGGTGCTGTCGGACATGTCGGCGTGGGATGGCTACGACCGGCTGCGCATCTCGGGCACCCCACCGTGCAGCACCCCCAAATAGTACGTAGTGTCCGAAGTACGTAGTGTCCGAAGTACGTAGTGTCCGGCTTCGGCCGGACCGTGAGGATCCATGGATCACAATCTGATCAGGCTCGACGGCGTGAAGAAAGTGTTCTACACCGACGAAGTCGAAACGCACGCGCTCGGCGGCATCCATCTGGAGATTCAGAAGGGTGAGTACATCTCGATCTCGGGGCCGTCGGGATGCGGCAAGTCGACGCTGCTCTCGATCTTCGGCCTGCTCGACACGCCGACGGGCGGCGAGTACTGGCTTAACGGCAAACCGGTCGCGAACCTGACGATGCGGGAGCGGGCGCGGACCCGCAACCGCGAAATCGGATTCATCTTCCAGAACTTCAATCTCATCGGCGATCTCACCGTGTTCGACAACGTCGAGCTGCCGCTGACGTATCGAGGCATGCCGTCGGCCGAGCGGAGAAAGCGGGTGCAGGAAGCCCTCGAGCGGGTCGGCATGGCGCACCGGGCGAAGCACTATCCCAGCCAGCTGTCCGGCGGCCAGCAGCAGCGCGTGGCCGTCGCGCGCGCCGTTGGAGGTGAGCCGTCGATTCTGCTTGCGGACGAGCCGACGGGCAACCTCGATTCGAAGAACGGCGAAGCGGTCATGGAGTTGCTCCGCGAGCTGCATCGCGCCGGTGCGACGCTGTGCATGGTGACGCACGATCCGCGATACGCACGGCACGCCGATCGCACCATCCATCTATTCGACGGCCAGATCGTCGACGAGAGCACGGCGGAAAAGATGAGCCGGGAGTCGGGGTTCAGCGGGGCTCGGGAGTCGTAAGGGGCGGAGAGAAAGGAAAAAGGAAAAAGGGAATAGGGAGTAGGAAATGGGGCGCTGCACCCAAGCTGCGGCGGAGACTCGGCCCACGAAGTTGCATTTTCTTCAACCGCGTGTGGCACGCGAATTTGAAGGTTCGGTCGCTGAGGTCTTTGTTATCGAGCATGAGCCGCTCTTATGCAGAATCCGTACCCGCGCGAGTTCTCTATGCCCTATTCCGTTTGCCTTCTTCCATTTTCCATTTTTCCTTTTCCTTAAGAGTGTCCATTGAGCGACTTCCAATACGCTCTCCGCTCGCTGCTGAAAAGTCTCGGTTTCTCGATCGTCGCCGTCGTGACGCTCGCGCTCGGCATCGACGGCAACGCGCTGATGTTCGGGCGCGTGGACAGCCTCGTGCTTCATCCGTTCCCATATCCGGAACCGGATCGCCTCGTCGCCATGGGCGTGAACTTCCCGCCCCTCGCTGCACAAGGTCATGGCCTTCGATCTCGATAATCGGCGTGCGGCGCGCGTCAAGCCGATTGTGGCGCTGAGGTATGAGTGACGCGGACCGGGATGAGGGTTAGGGATTAGCGAGCGCCTAACGCGAGTGGCGGCGCGAACTGCGTATGCGGACGAAGCGAACAGTGAAGCCGAAAATAAGCAGCACCACTCCGACGGATGCGGTCATCAGCCAATGAGTCGTGTAATCCATCTATTTCCTCGTCTCCAAGATTATACCTCCGAGAATCAGCGCGGAGCGAACACAACGATGAGAATACCGATCTCTCTAACGGTCTCGCCGGTCAGGCTCTCGACACGACGCCAATTGGGCATACCGTTCGGCGCTCGCGGCTGCAAGCGGCAGTTTTCGCGCTGAGATAATCCATGGATTTCCTGTTTCAAGATTTTCGGTACGCGATGCGCAGTCTGCTCCGCTCGCCAGGTTTCACGGCGGCGGCAGTGCTGACGCTCGCATTGGGCATCGGCTTCAACACCGCGCTGTTCACGATCGTCGATGCCGTCCTGCTGCGTCCTCTCCCGGTCGAGCGGCCGAACGAGCTCGTGAACATCTATACCTCGGGGCGCGTCGGGACCGTGCACTCAACATCTTCCTACCAGGACTATCTCGATTTTCGCGCCCGCAACGCCGTGCTCAAAGACATCCTGGCGTTCAGCCCGTCGATGGCGGCGATCCGCGTGGGCGATCGTACCCGGCTCGCGCTCGGCGAAGTCGTCACGGGGAATTACTTCGGGCTTCTCGGCGTGAACGCTGCGGTCGGCCGCACGCTGCAACCGTCGGACGATCGGCCGGGGGCGACGCGCGCGGCGATGATTTCCTCGGCGTTCTGGAACAGCGAGTTCAACAGCGATCCAGCTGTTCTGGGGAAGACCATTCGTGTTCGGGCGCAGGTGTACACCATCGTGGGCGTGGCGCCGTCATCGTTTACCGGCATGTTCCCCATTTTGCGCCCCGAGATCTGGACCTCCATGGTATGGGCCGAGGACGTGTCGCAGATGGGCATGTCGAGCTCGGAGCCCTCACCAGGGACGACGCGCCTCGATCGGAGAGGGTACCGATGGCTATTCGTGACGGGACGGCTGAAAGACGGCGTCACCGTTCAGCAGGCGGATGCCGATCTCCGAGGAACCTTTGCGCAGCTCGCGAAGGAATATCCGCAAAGCAACTCAGAGCGGCGTGTCAGCGTGGTCAGCGTGAGAGACGCGCACATCCTCCCCGAAGCTGACGGCCCGTTGAGAGCCTTGGGCGGCGTGCTGATGCTGAGCGTCGGCTTCGAGCTGCTGATTGCGTGCGCGAACGTGACCAGCATGCTGCTCGCGCGTGCGGCAGGCCGTCAGAGGGAGTTCGAAATCAGATTCGCGGTGGGAGCGTCGCGGCGCCGGGTGATTCAGTATCTGCTCACAGAGAGCGTGATCCTGACGGCTGCAGGCTCGCTTGCAGGAGTCGCGCTCGGATGGATGATGATGCGCGGCCTTTCAGCCATCAGAATTCCCACTCCGGTACCGCTCGTAATTGATCTGAATCTCGATCCGCGCGTGGTGTGGTTCACCCTCGCCATCTCCGCATTCGCTGCCCTCTTCGCAGGCCTGGCGCCCGCTTTGCGCGCCACCAGGACCGACATCGTCAGCGAGGTCAAGGGACAGACATCCTCCATTCGCACCAGACGCCGCCGCTGGACCACCCGCGACATCCTGGTCGTCGGCCAGATCGCGGCCACGTTCCTGCTGCTCGTGATGGCCGGTTACAACGTGCGCAGCCTGATTGCGGCGCAGAAGCTGGAGCTGGGCTTCGCGCCCGAAGGCCTCGCGTCGATTCTTGTCGACCCCGGCATGATCGGGTACGACGCGGCGAAGAAACAGCAGTTCTACGAGAGAGCGATCGAGCGGATCCGCGGAATTCCCGGCGTGCAATCAGTCACGATCGCCAGGCGGCTGCCGCTCGCGCTCGATTTTGACCAGAACACGATTCTCGTTCCGGGCGTCCATGCGCCGACAGACAAGCCGGTCGCCACGCTCACCACGACGGTTACACCGGAGTATTTTGCAACGCTCGGCGTGTCGATCGTTCGAGGGCGGAATTTTTCAGCAGCCGACACGCTGACGTCGAGCAAGGTCGCGATCGTCAATCAGGCGATGGCGCGCAAGTACTGGCCAGGTCAGGATTCGATTGGGAAGCGCTTTCGTGTGCTCGCCGCGGAGTACGAAGTTGTCGGAGCTGTATCCGACTACAAGGTTCGAACTGTGACCGAGGCGCCTACGCCCTACATTCACTATCCGGTTGCGCAGCGTCCTACAGCGGCGCAGGTGATCATCGCGCGCACCTCAGGCGGCGCCGACCTGCTCGCGGCGGCCATGCGCCGGGAACTGACGGCTCTCGATCCGGACATCATCTCCATCGACGCGACGATGGAGGAGCAGGTGTATGCGGTGCTGCTGCCCAGCCGCCTCGTCGCGGGCGGCGCGAGCGCCGTCGGATTGACCGCTCTTCTGCTGGCTGCAGTCGGGCTGTATGGGCTGATCGCCTATTCGACCGCCCGGCGGACCAAAGAGATCGGTATTCGTGTCGCGCTCGGTTCCACGCCCAAAGGCGTGCTGTATCTCGTGACCCGTCAGGGGCTGACCCTTGTTTCTATCGGCCTCGCGCTTGGCGGTGTGCTGACCGTTGTCGTCAACCTGGCGGTGTCGCGGTTCCTTCAGCCGGTTCCTCCAGCCGATCCGCTGACGTGGATCGTCGTCGTTCTCGTCCTTGCAGCGGCCAGCACGATCGCCAACGTCATCCCCGCCCGCCGCGCTGCCCGCATCGACCCAGCCACCGTGCTGAGGACAGAATGAACCCGTGACTGATCAAATCCCCAACCCCCCATCCCAAATCCCGAGAAGGATCTGTCCGCATGATCTCATTGCGCAATCTCGAGAAATCGGTGAAGACCGGCGCGGGCGAGACCTTCCTGCTTCGCCGTATCAACTTCGATGTCAAACCGGGCGAGTTCATCTCCATCATGGGGCCGTCCGGAGCGGGCAAGTCCACCCTGCTGCACATTCTCGGTATACACGACACCGACTGGCGCGGCGAGTACGAGTTGCACAACCAGCCGATCCATTCGATGAAACAGAAAGATCGGATGGCGCTGCAGAAGAAGCATATCGGCTTCGTGTTTCAGAGCTACCACCTGCTCGACAACCTGACCGTGTACGAGAATCTCGAGGTGCCGCTCAGCTACCGCGACGTGCCGCGCCCGCAGCGGCAGAGCATTGTTTCGGACGTGCTCGATCGCTTTCAGATTGTCGGCAAGAAAGACCTGTATCCCAGCCAGCTCTCGGGCGGCCAGCAACAGCTTGTCGGGGTGGCACGCGCGGTCGTGGCGAACCCGAGCCTCATTCTCGCCGACGAGCCGACGGGAAATCTGCACTCGGATCAGGCCCGCGAAATCATGGAGCTCTTCAAGAAGCTCAACAACGAAGGGACGACGATCATCCAGGTGACGCACTCGGAAATCAACGCGCAGGCAGGCAACCGTGTCATCAAGCTGCGCGATGGGTGGATTGTCAACGATTAAGCGGTCTATCCTTTAGCCGTGCCATCCAGGGTCGCGCGCATCCTGCTCGCCGACGATCAGCCGGACATTCTCGAAGCGCTGCAGATGCTTCTCAAAACGGAGGGGTATCAGGTGCAGTCGGTATCGTCGCCGGCTGCCGTCCTTGCGGCGGTCGATGACGCGGATTTCGATGCGGTCCTGATCGATCTGAACTACGCGCGTGACACGACATCGGGCCAGGAAGGCCTCGATCTGCTCGCGCGGCTGCAGGCGGGGGACGCGACCCTGCCCGTGATCGTTCTGACGGCGTGGGCGACCGTTGACGTGGCCGTCGAGGCGATGAGGCGTGGCGCGCGCGACTTCGTGCAGAAGCCGTGGGACAACGCGCGACTGCTCGCCATCGTCCGAACCCAGGTGGCACTGAGCCGGGCGCTGAAGCGTGGACGGCAGCTCGAAGGGGCGGCTCGCCTTACTTTCGATGGTGCGCCTCCGCTCATCGCGCGGTCGCCGGCGATGCGGCCCGTGATCGAGCTCATCGAGCGAACGGCCCCCTCCGATGCCAACGTGCTGATTACCGGCGAGAACGGCACCGGCAAGGGCCTGGTGGCGCAGGCCATTCACGCGCTCTCGCCGAGAGCGCCGCGCCCGATGGTGACGGTCAACGCGGGCGGCGTCTCCGAAACCGTGTTCGAGAGCGAGCTGTTCGGGCACGTGCGAGGCGCGTTCACCGACGCGCGCGCCGATCGCGTGGGCCGGTTCGAGCTGGCCGACGGCGGCACGCTCTTTCTCGACGAGATCGCCAACGTGCCCTCGTCTCAACAAGCCAAGCTGCTGCGAGTGATCTCCTCAGGGGAGTTCGAACGGCTCGGCTCGTCCCGCACGCGCCGCGTAGACGTCCGGATCCTGTCGGCGACGAACGCTGCTATCGATACCGAAGTCGCGGCCGGCCGCTTCCGGCAGGATCTGCTGTTCAGACTCAACACGATCGAAATCGTGCTGCCGTCGCTGCGCGATCGGCGCGATGACATTCCTTCACTTGCGGCGCATTTCCTTCAGCAGCACGCCCGGCGGTACCGGAAGAATGTCAGAGGCTTCGACACCGCGGCGATGGACGCGTTGATGCGTCATCCATGGCCCGGGAACGTGCGCGAGCTGGAGCATGCGATCGAGCGCAGCGTGCTGATGGCCGCCGGCCCGACCGTGGCAGCCGGGGATCTCGGTCTCCGCCGGAGCGCCGACGGCGCGCAGAGCCTCGAGAACATGAGCCTCGAAGACGTCGAGGCGTTCCTGATTCGCAAAGCGGTGGCACGATACGGCAGCGTGACCGAAGCGGCCAAAGCACTCGGGCTGAGCCGCAGCGCGCTCTACCGCCGCCTCGAGCGCTTCGGCATTGCGCCCGAACCCTGAACCCTGAACCAAGAACCGAATGGCACTGCGCTATGACCGCCGCATTCTTCTCCTGACGATCGCGGCAGGACTCCCGGGTACCCTCGTCGCCCTGGTGCTGCTGTGGACAGGCGGTTACTCGCTGCAGACCATACTGACGATTGCTCTCGGCATCCTCGTCACCTGGTCAATCGCGGCTTCCTCCCTCCGTCATCGCATCGTCTTTCCACTGCAGACCATGGCGAACCTCCTCGAGGCGCTGCGCGAGAACGATTTCTCGTTCCGCGCGCGCGGCGCGCGGCGCGAGGACCCGCTCGGCGAAACGCTCCTCGAGATCAACGCGCTCGCCGACACGCTGCGTGATGAGCGGCTCGGATCGCTGGAGGCCGGCGCGCTGCTGCGGACCGTGATGGCCGAGATCGATGTCGCCGTGTTTGCGTTCGACGATGACCGGAGATTGAGATTGGTGAATCGGGCGGGGGAGCGGCTGCTCGGACGCCCGTCGGCGCAGTTGATGGGAAGGACCGCGGACGAGCTCAGCCTCGCCGCGTGTCTCGCCGGGGAGGCGCCGCATGTGTTGAACATCGCGTTCCCCGGCGGAAGCGGACAATGGGAAGTCCGCTGCGGATCGTTTCGCCAGGGCGGCCTGCCTCACCGCCTTATCGTCTTGAGCGACGTCAACGTGCCATTGCGCCAGCAGGAGCGCGAGGCATGGCACCGCCTGATTCGCGTGCTCGGTCACGAGCTGAACAACTCCCTCGCGCCGATCAAGTCGATTGCGGGAAGTCTCGAGACCATCGCGGGGCAGGATCCGTTACCGTCGGACTGGCGCGACGACATGCGCCGCGGGCTTGGCATCATCGCTTCGCGGACCGACGCGCTGAGCCGCTTCACGACCGCCTACACGGCGCTCGCGCGTCTGCCTCGGCCCAACCTGCAGGAGGTTGACCTCTCAACGCTGGTGGGAAGGGCTGCGCGCCTCGAGACCCGCAAGCCGATTGCCGTGCAGCCTGGCGAGCCGATCACGCTTCGGGCGGATCCCGATCAGCTGGAGCAGCTCCTCATCATCCTGATGCGTAACGCCGTCGACGCGGCGCTCGAGACAGGCGGCAATGTGCAGGTAAGCTGGCACCAGAACAGCCATCGCGTCTCCGTTTTCGTCGACGACGATGGTCCAGGATTGGCGAACCCGTCGAACTTGTTCGTGCCGTTCTTCACGACGAAGCCTCAGGGCTCCGGCATCGGACTCGTACTCGGGCGTCAGATTGCGGAAGCGCACGGCGGGACGTTGACGTTGGAGGCTCGGGTGGGCGCAAAGGGCGCGCGCGCCACGCTGACGCTGCCGGGCGCGCCTACCAGCGCTTCAACGTGAGCCCCGCAATCTTCGGGAAACTGCGCACGTCGCGGGTGGCCACGTCAAAATCGATCGCCACGGCTGTCGCGGCGATCATGAGGTCGTGTGCACCCACTTGTGCACCCTTGCCTGCCAGGTCGGCTCCTAGTCTCGCATGCACGCGGGCGACATCGAGATCGAATGGGATAATCGGAAGGCGTTCGAGAATCCGCTCGACGAAGCGCTCCGCTTTAGCCTGTTTCACGCCGCCCTTCAGCCGATGAATTCCATGGAGCAGCTCCGACGCCGTGACGGCAGCGATGGCGACATCCTCGTCCGCCGTGTTGTCCAGAACGGCTTGAAGGTCCAGCTGGCCGCGCTCGGCGGCGACGAGGCTGCTCGAATCGATCAGGATTCCCATCGGTTCTCCGGCACCGAGGGTTTATTGCGCGCCGCCATACCCGTTTCGACCGCTCTGAGATAGGACTCATCGGCGCGCGCGATCGACCGCAGAAGATGGACGAATTCAGCGGCGGAGCAGCGACCGACCCCGGCAGGAACAATCCTGACCGCCGGCGCGCCACCGCGCTCGACGATGTACTCTGCGCGCTCGCTCCGGACGTGCTCAATCAGCGCGCCGAAGGTCTTGGCGGCGCTCGTCGCGGAAATGATTCGCGTGAGACCCTTCTTCCTGGTCATAATACGGATATTACGGATTATCCGTATCCTAGTCAATGGTCGCCTCTCCGACGTTTAAATCTGGCGCAAATTTTGCTTTCCCTTTAAACGGTAATCTGGACCGTTACCAAGGAGGCATGTGTGAATCAGTTGTCGAGCGAAAAAGGCGCGATTGGCTACATTCTGATGTGGCTGGTCGGCATCCCCATCCCGATTCTGCTCGCGATCTTCCTGCTCCGGGGCTGCACGTAGTGTGGGCACTTAGATAGGTGGTGTCCGGCTTTAGCCGGACCTACACGACCACCTCCGTGGCTTTGCCTGGGGTGCGCCCCGTCTGTGTTGAATAAGGGATGAGGGCCGGCGCGGCGACCGTCTTGAGGAACGTCCGGCGCCTTGACATCAAGACATCAACTTACTAACATCAACACATCATGCGAACGACTCTGACGTTGGAAGACGACGTCGCCGTCAGGCTCGAGCGGGAGCGCCGGAAACGGCGAGTGCCCTTCAAGCAACTGGTGAACGAGATCCTCCGGTCCGGACTCGACGCCCTCGGCGCCCCATCCCCGAAGAAAGTACCGTTTCGCACGAAGGGTTTCTCACTTGGACCCAGCCTGGTCGGCAGCCTCGACAATATCGAGGAAGTGCTGTCGCGCGCAGAGGGTGAGGAACACAAGTGATTCTGGTAGACGTGAACCTGCTGCTTTATGCCGCGAATCACGACGCGCCGGAGCACGACCTCGCTCAATCGTGGCTCGATGAACGCCTGAATGGCCCCGCCCGGGTGGGAATGCCTTGGCCATCTCTCCTGGCATTTGTCCGAATCGCGGGCAATCCTGCCATTGTTCGGCGGACGGTCGCCCCGGTCGATGCCTGGCGTCAGGTCCTCCAGTGGCTTGAGTGCGACAACGTCTGGATTCCGCTACCGGGTGCCGCGCATGTCGATGTGCTCACGACGCTCCTCGACCGGCGGGTCGTCACGAGTCGCCTCGTTCCCGACGCGCACCTGGCCGCACTCGCCATCGAGCACGGCCTGACATTGTGCTCGACCGACGGCGACTTCGCGAAGTTCCCGGGATTGAAATGGGAAAACCCGCTCGCAGTGTGACGAGTCAGGACACTGGCGGACAGACGATGGGGATAACTTCCCGTTTGTTCCGCCGGTAGATCCTGAAATCCTCCCGATCGACTGTAATCACGCTCAGGCGGGGATGCATCTCGCTCAAGCGGACCAGGCAGAGATCGGCCAGATCGGGATTTCGAGCGGCATACCTCCGAGCCAGCGCTTCGAGCTGCGGCCAGTGCTCGCGGCAATCGAGCGCAACCTGCACCAGGCCCTCGTGAACCATGGCGAGCGTCGTCTGGACGCTCTTGAGGTGGAAGGCCGTTTCGGCAAGGACGGACTCGCACGTCAGCAGGGGCGCCGTTACCTGCTCGGCGAGCCCGACCGCCCAGTGATGGTGGCGGTCGTGGGCGTTCGCGAATGCGACCAGGAACCCTGTGTCGGCGATCCCGGTCACGCTTTCGCGAAGCCTTTCCGCGAAGACAAATCCTGAGGTCCCTTCACCGAGCCCGCGAGCCGCATGAACCCCTTGGCGCTCCCTGTCTTTGCGCGCTCGAGTTGTTGGCGGACGATCTGCCCCTGCGGCACGCCGGTTCGGGCGGAGGTGCTCTCCATTCCAATAGGTGAAGGCTGGGGCCGCTTAGACGCGCGCGGGACGGAAGCAGATCGAGAAGGAAGAGCGCGAGTGGGAGGGGACGACGGCGACGCAGGTCGAGCCGAGATCTCAGCCGGTGATGTAGATGACGATGAAGTCTTTGCCGTTGAAAGATTTCATGAACTTGCGGCGGTCGCGCGAACGACGTTCGGGGCCCCGGTTTCCGGTCGTTCGGCGGCGCTCCCGGGCGCGTCGCTCCCACACCACCTGGACGTTCAGATCGTCGGCAAACTGGCTCTTCAGACGCTCGTACGTTTCAGGCTTTGTCCGCTTCACGATGATGAGCTTCATCCCGATGCGGGCATTGTAGTCGATGGCAGGCCGGGCGTCTCGCCGGCGCGACCCGCAGCCGACGTAGTATAAAAGGATCAAAGCTATGGAATGGCTGAAACACGCCTTCGCGATCGATCCGCCTGGTCCCGCTCAGCCGGATGAAGAGCAGTCGCGCATCGTCGATCGCGTCTGCCGAGAAATCGTGCGACGGCGTCTCGTCGCCCCCGCGATGATGGCGATCGAAATGGGACGACCCCTCAATTATCTGTCGGCGCAGGTTCTTCATTTCTTCCAGCCGTTCGTCACGGTCATCGGCGATGCGGCGGCATACGAGCAGTTCACGGCGTTCCTGGAGCGTCGCGGATCGCTCGATTACGTCAGCGCGCGCATCGAGACTATCGAGGCCGAACGCGTGACGCGATGACCAGAACCGACCCTAAAGCCGCCCGCGTCATCCTCGCGACCGACTGCGGCAGCACTACCACGAAGGCCATCCTCATCCAGCAGCTCGACGGCGTCTACCGCCAGACCCATCGCGGTGAAGCGCCGACGACGGTTGAGGCACCATTCGCCGACGTGACGATCGGCGTCGTCAATGCCGTGACCGAAGTGCAGGAGCTGGCCGGACGGCGGCTGATCGGCGACGACGGCCGCATCATTCATCCGGCGACCGAGCGCGAAGGCTGCGACATTTACATCTCGACCTCGAGCGCAGGCGGCGGCCTGCAGATGATGGTCGCCGGCGTCGTACGCGAGATGACCGGCGAGAGCGCCAAGCGTGCGGCGCTCGGCGCCGGCGCGATTGTCATGGACGTGATTGCGTCCAACGATCGGCGCAAGCCTCACGAGCAGATCCAACGCATCCGCGAGCTGCGCCCCGACATCATGCTGATTTCCGGTGGAATCGACGGCGGCACGACGACGCATGTCGTGCAGATCGCCGAGTTGATTGCGCCGGCCAAGCCGCGTCCCAGATTCGGTGGGGAATACAAGCTGCCGATCATCTATGCCGGCAACAAAAACGCGGCGCTGCTCGTTCGGAACGTGCTGGAGCGGGCAGAAGGATTCGCGCTGACGATTGTCGACAACCTGCGGCCTGTGCTCGAGCGAGAAAACCTCGGCCCGGCGCGCGACGCCATCCACGATCTCTTCCTCGAGCACGTCATGGCGCATGCGCCAGGCTACGAGAAGCTGATGAAGTGGGCCGACGCACCCATCATGCCCACACCCGGCGCGGTCGGAAACATCCTGCAGACGATCGCCGAGCGGCAGGGCATCAATGTCGTCGGGGTCGACATCGGCGGCGCCACGACGGACGTATTCAGCGTGTTCGGCGGCGTCTTCAACCGCACCGTGAGCGCGAATCTCGGCATGAGCTATTCGATCTCCAACGTCTGTGCCGAGGCTGGGCTGCCCAACATTCTGCGGTGGGTGCCTTTCGACATGGACGTGCGCGAGTTGCGCAATCGCGTGAAGAACAAGATGATTCGGCCGACGACAATTCCGCAGACGATTGAAGCGCTCGTGTTCGAGCAGGCGGTCGCGCGCGAGGCATTGCGGCTCGCCTACATTCAGCACAAGGAATTCGCCACCACCTTGAAGGGCGTGCAGCAGCAGCGCTCTGTCGGCGACACGTTCAACCAGGAGACATCGGGTCACACGATCGTCGACAACATGAAGCTCGATTTGCTCGTGGCCTCTGGCGGCGTGCTCTCGCACGCTCCCCGTCAGCATCAGACCGCGATGATGCTGATCGATGCGTTCGAGCCGGAAGGATTTACGTCGCTCGCGAAGGACTCGATCTTCATGATGCCGCACCTGGGTGTGCTCGCGCAGGTGAATCCGCAGGCATCGCTCGAGGTGTTCGAGCGCGACTGCCTGATTTATCTGGGTACATGTGTGGCCGCCAAAGGCACGGGGAAACCCGGGCGTCCGTGCTTCCGGTATGCCATCCGTTCGTCCACGCCTAGCGAGTCGGGCCAGATGGTGATTGGCGACATTCGTCTGTTCCCGCTTGGCGAGGGCGAGCGCGCGACGGTAACTGTTGAACCGGAGCGCGGATTCGATTGCGGCGCGGGTGCGGGCAAGCCGATCGAGCGCGAGGTGCGAGGCGGCACCGTTGGGCTGATCCTCGATGCGCGCGGCCGGCCCCTGTCGCTTCCCGTTGAGCGCGAGGCGGGTCGAGCGCTCGTAGAAGCGTGGGTGAACGCGCTGCAGCTCTACCCTGAGCTCGGCCGCACAGGCGTGCGCGCATGACGACGGCAGGCGGAGCGTACACGCCGGGGCTCAAGGTCGTCGAGGCGATGCGCTACATCGCTCGACGTCTGCTGCCGATTCCAGGCAGCGTGCTGGTCAAGAGCGGCGATCTCGTAGATGCGCGACAGGTCGTGGCCGAGGCGTACATGCCCGGCGACATTACACCGCTGAACCTGGCGAAGCTCTTGTCCATGCCGCCGGCCGACGTCCCGGACTGCATGCTTAAGAAAGAAGGCGACCGCATCGAGGCAGGCGAGGCGCTCGCCCGCACCAAGGGCATCTTCGGAAAGTTCCGCACAGAGTACAAGTCGGACGCCGCAGGTACGATCGAATCGATTTCCGCGGTGACGGGGCAGGTGATCCTGCGCGGGGCGCCGTTGCCTGTTCAGGTGAAGGCTTATCTCTCGGGACGGGTCGTCGAGGTGCTGTCGGGCGAAGGCTGCGCGATTGAAGCTGACGTCACGTTCGTGCAGGGAATCTTCGGCATTGGCGGTGAGACGTACGGGCCGATTCGCATGGCGTGCAGGAGACACGATCAGGCATTGACCGATGATGTAATCACCGCAGACATGAGTGGGTGCGTGGTCGTCGGCGGCGCACGCATTACCGTTCAAGCGATCGAGAAAGCGCGCAAGGTCGGCGCCGCTGCCGTCGTCGCCGGCGGTATCGACGATGCAGACCTCGAGGCGTTCCTGGGGTACAACCTCGGCGTCGCCATCACCGGTTCGGAACGTGTCGGGCTCACGATCGTCATCACGGAAGGGTTCGGTGACATCGCGATGGCGCAGCGAACGTTCGACCTGCTTGCGTCGCGCGAAGGCGATGACGCGGCGGTAAACGGCACGACGCAGATCCGCGCGGGAGTCATGCGGCCCGAAATTGTAATTCCGCTGAGGGCCGATCGGCGCGCCGGCGATGCGTCGACAATCGTGGAGGGACGATTGGCGATCGGCGCGCCCGTTCGCGTGATTCGCGATCCGTATTTCGGCTTGATCGGCAGGGTGACGGCGCTGCCGCCGGAACCGCAGACGCTGCAATCCGGTTCAAAGGCGCGAGTGCTCGAGGTGACATTTGAATCGGGCGAGGGTGCTATCATCCCGCGAGCCAACGTGGAGCTGATCGAAGGCACCGGCGGGCAGGTCTCGTGATGCCACTGATGGGCTGGCTCGACCCCACTCGCATCTGGTTTTTGGGACTGCTCATTGTTCTGTGCGGAGCTGTGCTCGCATATATCTTCGCGGCCCGGCGCGGCCTGCGCATGAAAGTCCGCCGCATCGCCGGACTCGAAGCCGTCGACGACGCCGTCGGGCGTGCCACGGAGATGGGGCGATCGTGTCTCTACATCCCTGGCATCCAGGACATGAACGACATTCAGACGATCGCGTCGATGACGATCCTCGCGCGGGTCGCCCGAACGGCAGCCGAGTACGATGCGCGCATTGAAGTGCCGACGACCCGCTCGCTCGTGATGACCGCCGCCCGCGAGACGGTGCAGGCGGCGTATCTCGCCGCCGGACGCCCCGAAGCATTTTCGCCGGACCAGGTCTACTACGTCACCGATGAGCAGTTCGGTTACGTCGCATACGTGCAGGGATTGATGGTACGCGAGAGGCCGGCCGCCTGCTTCTACATGGGATCGTTCTTCGCGGAGTCGCTCATCCTGGCCGAGATGGGCAACAGCGTGGGCGCCATTCAGATCGCGGGCACCGCTCAGCCGGCCCAGCTGCCGTTCTTCGTGGCCGCCTGCGACTATACGCTGATTGGCGAGGAGTTCTTCGCCGCCTCCGCCTATCTCTCCGGAGAGCCGGAGCAACTCGGGAGCTTGAAGGGTCAGGATGTGGGCAAGCTGATCGTCGCAGCGGGCATCATCACGGGCGTCACGGCCGAGACGCTGGCGAACCTGACGGGATCCCCTGCAATCAGGTCCTTCGTCGATTTCCTGATCAATACGGTCCTCACCTGAGCGCCTGCACATGAAGCGCACAGTCCCGTTGCTGATCACCGCCGTCGTGGGATTCACGCTGATCGGCGCGTACTTCGTGCCGTACACCCAGAACTGGGGCGAAGCCGTCGCCATCTGGTTCGACGTGCTGGCCTCGATGGCATTCATTTTGGGAGGCGGCAATCTGCTGCGCTCACATCTGAAGCGCATATCCGACCGCGGCCGCGGCTGGGCCTATTCGGCGATTGTGCTCGTCTCATTTCTGGCGACGCTGTTTGTCGGCCTCGGCAAAATCGGCGTCGCGCCGTCGCCGCAGTTTCCAGATTACCCGTGGTCGGGCCAGTACCGGCAGACCGGCGGCGGGTTCTGGTTCTTCTACCAGTACGCGTTCCAACCGCTGACCGCCACGATATTCGCCCTGGTCGCGTTCTACATTGCTTCTGCCGCGTTCCGCGCGTTCCGCGCCAAGAATCTCGAGGCGATTCTGCTGCTCGGCACGGCATTCATCATCCTGCTCGGTCGCACGTTCGCAGGCGTGGCGCTGACCGATTGGATCGATCCCGCGAATTGGGAGGGCTTCCGGTATCTCACCGGGCTTCGCCTCGAGAACCTCACCGTCTACATCATGTCGGTCTTCAACACCGCCGGGAACCGCGCGATCATGATCGGCATCGCGCTGGGAATCGTCGCGACGTCGTTGAAGATTCTGACCGGCGTGGATCGCTCATATCTCGGAAAGGACTGAACGATGGGGGAGTTCGTCAGAGACCAGTGGTGGCTCGTGCTGATTTTCATTGGTTCGCTCGCCCCGCTGGTGAGGCGATTCGCGTCGGCCGGGATCATGCCGGCGCTCCGCACGCTCGATCGACGCTGGATCTTCCTGCTGATGTTCTGGGCCGTGCTGTTGCCGATCTACTTCATCGGCGTGACCGGCCGGACGTTTCCGGAGGTGCCCAGCGTCCTCGCAGAGGCGACGTTCAACGAGATCGACCGCCTGAACCCGGGCGATCCGGTGCTGCTGTCATTCGACTACGATCCGGCGGCCGAGGGCGAGCTGGGACCGATGGCCACCGCGTTTGTGCGGCATTGCGCGGAGAAGCAGCTCAAGATGTATTTCATGGCGCTGTGGCCGGTCGGGCCGCAGATGCTGCAGAACACGATCGACAAGGTCATTACGGCCGATTTCCCGAATCTCGTCTACGGCCAGGACTATGTCAACCTCGGCTTCAAGTCTGGCCAGGAAGCCGTGATCAGAGTGATCACGACGAACATCCGCGAGCTCTACACGACGGATGCGCGGGGCACGGCCATCCAGGACATTCCGATGATGCGCGGCATCACCAGCGTGCAGCAGATGAAGCTGGTGATCAACATCTCTGCAGGATATCCGGGCGTGAAGGAATGGGTGCAGTACGCCGCGACCCCCTATCCCTCGCTGCGGCTGGTCGCGGGCGTGACCGGCGTGCAGGCTCCGCTCGTGTACCCTTACGTGCCGCGTCAGCTTCCGGGACTGCTCGGCGCCATCAAGGGCGCCGCCGAATACGAGAAGCTCGTGATGGACGCGTACGGAGGTCCGCAGCCGGATCCGAAGTACCTCGAGGGTCTGCGGCGCATGGGCCCGCAGTTGGTGGCGCATCTCCTGATCATCGGGCTAATCCTGGTGGCGAACGTTCTGTACTTCACTGACAAGCGCGAGGCACGTCAATGAAGCGAGACCAGCTCATCTGGGCCATTCTGCTCGTCGTCGGTGCCGCGGGTCTGTTCGGACGCGCGATGTTCGGCGATCCGGGCATGGGACGCGAGTACGTGCGCGCGACGACGACCGACCCCGGGAACGCGGCGTTCGCGCCTGCGACATACGGCGAGTATCAACGAGCCGAGCAGGCGCAGCCGGGACAGACCGAGTATCGGCTCAGCAGGCCGCGCACGGTCGGGCTCTGGCTCGCGGCATTGTTCACACTCGCGATCTTCTCGTTCCTGTTCGTGGACAATCCCTTTTACAAGGTCGCCGAGTCGGTGCTCATCGGCGTATCGGCGGCGTACTGGATGGTAGTGGGTTTTTGGGACGTGCTGGTGCCGAATCTCGTCGGGCGCTTACTGCCGTCGGTCGTGCATGCCTGGGCGATGCCCGGACTCGCGGGCGCCGAATCGCAGCGGAATCTCTGGTACATCGTTCCCCTGATGCTCGGCATCATGCTGTTGTGGCGTCTGGCGCCGCGCGGCGCCTGGATCGCGCGATGGCCGCTCGCGTTCATCGTCGGCACCTTTGCCGGCTTGCAGCTGATCGGATTTCTCCACGGCGACTTCCTCGCGCAGATCCGCAATACGATCCTGCCTCTCGCCGTCTTCGAAGCCGGTGCGTTCGATTTCTGGGCTTCCGTCAGAAACCTTCTGATTGTCGGCGGCGTACTCTGCGGGGTCACGTATTTCTTCTTTTCGTTCGAGCACAAAGGCGTCATCGGGGGCGCCGCCAAGGTCGGTATCTGGTTCCTGATGATTACCTTCGGGGCCGCATTCGGCTACACGGTGATGGGACGCATCGCGCTGCTGGCCGCCCGCCTCGAGTTCCTGCTCGACGACTGGTTGTGGTTGATCGATCCGTCGCGCCGCCGCGCGGCGGCGATGCTGCTCCAGGGACTGCTGGGCATGAACTGATCGGAAGTGATGGACGTACTGCGGTATGATCCGTCAATCACCGCGAAATTTCGACTCGCCTCGGTAATTGCTCTGGTGTGCCTGATCGACGGGGTTGCTGCCCAGTCAACCCGGCCCCCGTCTGTCGCGGGCATCCTGCACTCGGAGCTTCAGCGTAACATGCAGGTGCTGTCGCAGCAGGCCGTGCCCGCCTATTTCGCGGCGTACACCCTTCACGATACCAGGACCACCCAGATTCTTGCCTCCTTCGGGGCCGTCGATCGCAGCGACGAAAGCCGGCAGCGCTTTGCCACGATTGAAGTGCGCGTGGGCGATTACGCCCTGGACAACACGCACCCCATGCGCGGGGACGCGCGCGCCATGTCGCCGCGCCTTATGCAGGTCAGCCTGCCGCTCGCCGACGATGAGAAGCCGATTCGTCAGGCGCTGTGGCGTGCGACCGATCGCAGCTACAAGCAGGGGAGCGAAGCGTTGACGCGCGTGCGGACCAACGTGGCCGCGAAGGTGCAGGACGAGAACCCCGCGCCCGATTTTTCGCGAGAGGAAACCCAGGAGCATCTCGGATCCGCCGCCGCCTACACGCTGGACACGAGGGCATGGGAAGCGCGGCTGCGGCGCGTGTCGGCGGTGTTCGCCGACGATCCCTTGATCCTGCGCAGCCAGGTATCTCTGACGGTCGAGTCCGAGAATCGCCATTACGTCAACAGCGAAGGATCTCAGATCGTGACCGGCGATGTCGGGTGCCGCATCTTCCTTCAGGGCGTCACCAAGGCTGAAGACGGCATGGAGCTGCCGCTCTACACGAGCTACTTCGCGACGTCGCCCGACGGCCTGCCCGACGAGCGGCAGCTTGCAGCCGAAGCGCGTGCGATGGTGAGTTTGCTGGGTCGCCTTCGCACCGCACCGCTCGTGGAGCCGTTCTCCGGTCCCGCGATTCTCTCCGGCCGCGCGGCCGGCGTGTTCTTCCACGAGATCTTCGGGCATCGCGTCGAAGGGAACCGTCAACGGAACGCGGACGACGGTCAGACGTTCACGAAAAGGGTCGGTCAACCGGTGCTGCCGTCGTTTCTGAGCGTCGTCTTCGACCCCACATTGAAGAAGGTGGGCGGCGTCGAGCTCATGGGCCACTATGCCTACGACGATCAAGGCGTCAAGGGACAGCGCGTCACTATCGTCGACAAGGGGATCCTGAAGACGTTTCTGCTGGATCGCGCGCCGTTGAAGGACTTTCCGCGGTCGAACGGACACGGCCGCGCGGAAGCGGGCTTCCTTCCCGTCTCGCGGCAGTCGAATCTGCAGGTCGAGTCGAGCCGCAGCGTGTCGCGCGAACAGCTGATGAACCAGCTGCGCGAGGAGGCGCGCAGACAGGGGAAGCCCTTCGGCCTGCTGTTCGAGAACATCGAGGGCGGATTTACGACGACCGGCCGGGGCTCGCCGAACGCCTTCAACGTGCTGCCCAACGTCGTCTATCGCATTTACACCGACGGCCGAGCGCCGGAGCTGGTGCGTGGGGTCGATCTCATCGGCACGCCGCTGGCGGCGTTCGGCAAGATCATCGCCACCGACGATCAGATCGACGTCTTCAACGGCGTCTGCGGCGCGGAGAGCGGAGGCGTTCCGGTCTCGGCGTTCTCCCCTTCGCTGCTCGTCAGCGAAGTCGAAGTGCAGAAGAAAGTGCAGTCGCAGGAAACCGGGCCGATCCTGCCTGCCCCCCCGAGAAAATCATGAGGGGGACCCGCCTGATCGTTTGCGCGCTCTGGCTCGTCGTGTCCTGCGTGGATTTGCGTGTTTCGGCGCAGGAATCGGCGACGCTCGCGGCCATGCAGGACGAGATGCAGCGCTCGATGGCCGCCCTCCGGATGAAGGGAGAGGCGCCTCCGTATTACATCGCCTACGAAGTGCTGGATCGAACGCTCTCCGATGTGTCCGGCCGTCTGGGATCGATTGTCGAGAACCCACCGCGGCGCGCCCGGACGCTCCGTGTCGAAGTGCGCGTCGGCGACTACGCGTTCGACAGCTCGCGCTTCGTCGTGCAGGGCTTTGGAGGCGGGGCGCTGACCGGCGAGACCGTGATGGCGCCGCTGGACGATGACTACGACGCGATGCGCCGCGAGATCTGGCTGACGACCGACGCTGCCTATAAGCGCGCCATCACGATGTTCGCGCGCAAGAAGGCCGCCTTCCAGAACCGCACCGCCAGCGACCCGATCCCGGATTTTTCCAACGAGACGGCGGTCGAAACTATCCTGCCGTTGATGACAGGTGAGGTCCGGCTTACGCCGGACCTCACCCCAAAGCCGGATCTCCACGAGCTGGACCGCCGCGACGCCGTCGCGCGCGTACAGCAGTCGTCCGCCGTGTTTGCGTCCCACATCGACGTCGATCTGTCGGAAGTCGCCGTTACGCAGGTGCACGGGACGCGTCACTACCTGAACAGCGAGGGCTTCAAGGCGGTCACGCCGATCCAGATCGCGGCGCTCACGATGTACGGCGAGGCACAGGCCGGCGACGGAATGCCGGTGCGCCAGACGTTCAGCACCGTCGGACGAACGATGGCGGATCTGCCGTCGGCCGCCGAGCTCGTCGCACGCGCGAAGGAGCTGTCGGCCGGCATCACGGCGGCGCGGGTCGCGCCGCTCGGCGAAGAGTTCGCCGGCCCTGTGTTGATCGAGGGCATGGGCAGCGCCCAGTTCATCGCCGAGACGCTCGTGCCGATGGTGCAGGCGCGGCGGCCCCCCGACGCCGAGAACCCCCGCATGGCGCAGGGAGGCGCGTCGCCGTTTCTCAATCGCACCGGCCTGCGCGTGATGGCGGACGCATTCGTCGTTCGTGACACGCCATCGCTGACGCAATTCGAAGGCAAACCGGTCGCGGGCAGCTACGTAGTCGACGACGAGGGTGTGCGCGCGAAGGATGTGACGCTCGTGGACAAAGGGCGTCTCGTGACATTGCTGACCAGCCGCACTCCCCAGAAGAACTTCCCGCAGTCGAACGGGCATGGACGTTCGGGGAGCGTGCTGGCCGGAGTGTTTCAGGTCGAGAGCTCGCAATCGATTCCGGCCCCGGAGCTCAAGCAGAAGTACATCGCGCTGCTCAAGGCGCAGGACAAGACCTTCGGCTACATCGTCCGGGGCATTCGGTCGGATGGCCAGGGGGGCGCCGCCGGGCCGGGGATCGACTCGATCGTGAAAGTGACCCTGGATGGCCAGGAAACGCCGATTCGCGGTATGCGGTTCGGGAGCGTCGAGGCCACGGTGTTCAGGGATCTGGCGGAGGCCTCTCACGAGCGGGCGGTCTACTCATATCGGGCAGGCGCGACGGCGGCCGTCACGGTCATTGCGCCCAGTTTGATCTTCGAGGAACTGGAAATTCAGCGAGTGCGGGACATTCTGCAGAAACCGCCCGTCGTGCCCTCGCCGCTCCAGTAGTCCGGAAATTATTGAACATTCCGTCAATTCGGTATAGATTTCGTCGCTCACACGCCACAATTTGAGCGGGAGGCTTCATGAGAATGCTGAGTCGTCTATTGCTGTCCGCTGCCGCGGTTGCGCTGCTCGGCGGAGCGCCGCTTTTCGCCCAGACCAAAGCGACGGCGGAGAACGTCCCGACCATTCCGCACACGTCCGTGCCGAACTTCTTCAAGCTCCCGGCCGATTTGTACTTCGGCGAGGGCATCGGCATCGCCACGAACTCCAAGGGGCACGTCTTCGTGTATCACCGTAGCGGCGATACGCGGCTCTTCGAGTTCGATCCGAACGGCACCTTTGTCAAGGAGTGGGGTGTCGGCCTCTACGGCATCGAGTTCGCCCACCAGGTCCGCGTCGATCCACAGGACAACGTCTGGGTGGTCGACGAGGGGACGAACATGGTGATCAAGTTCAACCCCGCGGGACGCGTGGTGATGGTGCTCGGCCGCAGGCCGGAGCCCGTCGCCGGCGCGGTGCAGACCAACTTCCCGCCGGCGCTCGATCGCAAGTACGGGTTTGGACGGCCGACCGACGTCACGTGGGACGCCCAGGGCAACATCTTCGTGTCCGATGGCTACGTCAACTCGCGCGCCGTGAAGTTTGACAAGAACGGACGATTCCTTGGGCAGTTTGCCGGAGGAGAGCGCGGCGAGGGGCAGAACCAGCTCAACACACCACACTCGATCTCCTCCGACGCGCAGGGCAACATTTATGTGGCCGACCGCGGCAACCGGCGGATCGTGGTCCTGAACAACGATATGACGTTGAAGACGATGTACACCAACGTGGGCAATCCATGGGCGGTGTGCGTGTCGCCCGGGCCCCATCAATACCTCTACTCGTCGAACTCGAACCCTGATTCCAACCCGGCGGCTTCCTGGGCGATCACCGGCGAGATCTACAAGATGGAGCTCGACGGCAGGATCATCGGCAAGTTCGGCAAGGCGGGTAATGGCCTCGGCGAATTCAGCACTGTTCACGAGATCGATTGCCGCAACCCCGATCAGCTGTACGTGTCGGAAATCTCGGCGTGGCGCGCGCAGAAGATCATCCTGAATCCATCGAAGATGCAGCCGGCCACGTCGTCGGCCGCGGCGCGATAAGGGGGAAACATGAAAAAGACATTGATTTTCTCCGTCGCGGCCGCGCTCGCTGTCACCGGCGGCGTGCTGTCGGGGCAGGCGACGCCTCCGACGATTCAGTTCGATTCGAATCCGAGTCCGCTGACGATGCCCGACAATATTCATCTCGGGGAAGTCGCCGGCGTGGCCACCAACTCGAGGGGAGACGTCTACGTATACACGCGCACGGGTAACCCGACGATCACGATCGGCACCGCGCGCGCGGTGTCGCACGGCGGGGGCCGCCTGTTCCAGTTCGATCGCAGCGGCAAATACGTACGCGAGATCGGGCAGGGCCTCTACGGGTTCCTGCAGCCGCAGCAGGTGCGCGTCGATCCACAGGACAACGTCTGGGTCGTCGACCAGATGTCGACGCAGGTCATCAAGTTCGACTCGAACGGCCGCGTCCAGATGGTGCTCAGCCGCAAACCGGAAGCGACGGCCGTTCCCACGGCGCGCCTGACGCCGCTTCCGACCAATATCCCCGTGATTCAGCCCGAGCCCGCTGCACCCGCGGCTGGTGGCGGTGGCCGAGGCGGCCCGCCCCCAGGACCTCCCGGAGCGGGCGTTGAGGGCGAGAGCTTTTCGCGTCCGACCGACGTCGCGTGGGATGCACAGGGCAGTATCTACGTGGCTGACGGTTACGGCAACGCGCGCGTGGCGAAATACGACCGCAACGGCAAGTGGCTCAAGAACTGGGGCTCGCGCGGAACCGGCCAGGGGCAGTTCAACATCGTCCACGGCATCGCCATCGACGCGCAGGGCAATGTGTACGTCGGCGATGAGGGGAACAAACGCGTGCAGGTGTTCGATACCGAGGGCACATTCAAGATGCAGTTCGCGAACGTCGGCGCCCCGACGGCACTCTGCCTCACACGCGGGCCGCAGCCGGTTCTGTACGTTGCCCACACGGGCGATCCCGACGGTATGGACGACGCGGCTATTTACAAGGTCGACTTGAAGGGCAACGTGCTCGGCAAGTTCGGCACTGCCGGCAAGCTGCCGAAGGAGTTCGGCCTTGTGAACTCGATCGACTGCCGCAACGAGAACGAATTGCTGGTCGGCGAGCTCGCCAACTGGCGCGTGCAAAAACTGACGCTGCGGGCGGCTAAGTAGGTTCTAAGTTCTAGGTTCTAGGTTCTAAAGGGTTCGGCGTAAACTCAGGTTTATGCGCCGAGCCCTTTTTCTCTCTGTTCTCTCCATCTTCACTTCCGCAAGCCTGTTTGCGCAGACCGCGGCGCCCCGGGCAGCCGTGCCACGGGCGGCCGCGCGTCCTACGGCCCTCTCCATTCAAGTGACCGACACGCTGGGGGCACCGCTTGCCGACACCCAGGTCACCGCGACTGGGCCGGTCGCTCGCGAAGGGGTGACGGCACCGGACGGCTCGCTCCGACTCACCAACATGCGAGCCGGTACCTACCGTCTGCGGTTCACCCGCGAGGGATCGATGACGCTCGAGCGCGATCTCGCCCTGCGCGTCGGCGAATCGCTGACCGTCGATATCTCGCTGAGCCCAGCCCCGGCCCCGCCGAAGCCGGAACCCGTCAAGCCCGCGATGCCGGAGCCTGCAGCGAAGACGCTCCCGCCGCCCGGGGATGCCAAGATCACTCCAGTGCCGTTGTTCCTGGAAAAGAACTTCATCGGCGGACGTGAGGGGCGAAAGGAGTCGTCGCTGGGCTGCACCGCGACCGGAGCCGCAACGCTGCACCAGTTGCGCGAGGCATGGCTGAATCACGCCCACGAAGACGCCGATGAGTGGATCTACGTCGTCGCCGGAGAGGGGACGCTGCGGATCGGGACCGCCGATCAGCGCGTTCAGGCCGGCACATTCAGCCTTGTGCCCCACACGATCAGTCACGCCCTGCTGCCGCAAGGACGCAACCCGCTGATTGTCATATCGGTCCTTTCAGGACCTCGTTGCCAGGGGTAAGAGGTCAGGTACGTGTCTTGCTCCAGTTGGGGCATGGCCATGCGTACCTTCGCCCTAACTGTCGCTATTTGCTGCACCGCTGCACTTCACGCCGCTGATAAGGATCCCTACGAAAACCTGAGCAAGGAGAAGCGGATGGATGCGATCCGCCTCTCCCAGGTGTGGACCCCTGTCAATACGGCTTCACTCGATCTGAAGGCCGGGCCTCCAATGCCCGGTGCCTTTGCGCCAGGCCAAACCATCACCTGTGATTACTTCCAGAAGGACTCGGGCGGCAAGACACCGAAGTTCTGGTGCCGTATTGCCCCGGAAGACGAGGTCAAAGCGAAGTACGGCGAGGACAACGGGGAGGTCTACGCGGAAGTGGCGGCAACCAGGCTCCTATGGGCGTTGGGATTCGGCGCCGACGGCATGTATCCGGTGAAGGTCGTCTGCCGCGGCTGCTCTGCAGACCCTTTCAAGGAAGATGCGAAGGCGTCCGCCAAGAAGATGGCGCCTGGATCTTCGGCGGCCCGTACTTTCGACCCGGCCGTGGTCGAACGGCAGATGCCCGGTGACGTGATGGAAAGCGGTACGGATTCGGGTTGGGGATGGGTCGACCTGAACTCCGTGGATCAGACCCGCGGCGGCGCGCCGCTGGCGCATCGCGATGCGTTGAAGCTGCTTGCCGTGTTCATGCAGCACACCGACACCAAGCCTGCGCAGCAGAGAGTGCTGTGTCTCGACAAGATAAAAGGGCTGCCCGCCGCTACGGACGGAAGCTGCCGGCATCCATTTATGATACTGAGCGACCTCGGCAAGACGTTCGGGAAGGCGAACGCGTTCAACAAGGACAACCCGGGCGCCGTGAATTTGAAAGCCTGGGCGGACGCCGACATCTGGCGGGGAGACAAGAGTTGCGTCGGCGACATGGATCAGTCGTTTACCGGCACCCTCGACCGGCCGAAGATCAGCGAGGAAGGACGGAAATTTCTCGCTGGGCTGCTGATGCAGCTTTCTGATCAGCAGATCAAGGATCTGTTCGAGGTCTCACAGTTCACTCGCCGCGACAAAACGTCGACCGTGGACGACTGGGTGCGCGTGTTCAAGCAGAAGCGCGACGAGGTCGCCACCCGCAGCTGCACGAGCCCGGCCGTCTAAGCGACGGCCTGCTGCCAGGCTCCGGTCACATGTGACACAACGTCGGCCACGCCGACGTTGTTCTTCACCTGCGTAAAAAGAAACGGCCCCTCGCCCCGCATCCTTTTTGCGTCACGTTCCATCACACTCAGATCGGCGCCGATCAACGGAGCGAGATCCGTTTTGTTGATGATGAGGAGATCCGACTGCGTGATGCCAGGGCCGCCTTTCCGCGGAATCTTGTCCCCTCCGGACACGTCGATGACGTAGATCGTGTAGTCCGCCAGATCTCGGCTGAATTGCGCCGCAAGGTTGTCGCCGCCGCTCTCGACGAACAGCAGTTCGGGATGCAGCGCCTCCATCAGCGCGTCGAGCGCGACGAGATTCGGGCTGATGTCGTCGCGAATCGCGGTGTGCGGGCACCCGCCCGTCTCGACGGCGCGAATGCGCTCGGCGGGCAGCGCCTCGTTGCGCATCAGAAACTCGGCGTCTTCCCTCGTGAAGATGTCGTTCGTCACCACGCCCAGCTCGTAGCGGTCGCGAAGCTGCCGGCAGAGCGCGAGAAGCAGCGCGGTCTTGCCGCTGCCCACGGGCCCGCCGATGCCGACGGTGAACGAGCGCGAGCGATAGTCGCGCGCCTTCCGTCCTGCGCGCTGGTGGAAGAACCCGGGCGTCGCCGGGTCGTCATGGTCGTGCGGATCTGGTGAGTGATGAAAGACAGGTCGCGCCATTGTGTGCTCCTTGCTCATGACTGAAACAGCCGTGAGTACAGACGATCGTGAGTGGACTGGCATAAGTCGAGTAGCGGCGCCGTCTGGGCAATATCTGCAGGGGCGAGCCCGCCGCATCGTTGAATCGTGCGCTCGATCTCCGCCGAGAGCAGCGTCTGCGTTTCCTGCGCCTCATACGCGCCGATGAGGCCGAGACGCACCGCTGCGGATGCGACGCCCCGAACGGTCATGAACAGGAACGCGCGCTGGGCGTCTGCAAGATCCACGTCGAGCGCCTCGAGCACCATGCCAAAGACCGGTGCGTAGTGGCAGCACAACCGCTGCGCTCTGGCGTTCTCCTCGATTGGCGAGAGCGTCGATCGTGGAAACGAGCGGACCGCGCTCGTGAGGAACGCGCGGCCCTGCGCTCGGCTCGCCCGGTTCGCGATCGGATTGTTGAGGAAAATATCCGAGAGACGATCGAGTTCCTGCAGTGACGCGGGATCCCGATGAGCGGCCGCCACGAGCGGCATCGCCCCGCGACCGGCCTGCGCCAGAGCGTGTCGCGCAAACGACAGCACACCGGCGGCATCGGCGACCAGTCCGTGCTGCGTGCCTGCCTCCAGCCCGCCGGAGTGCGTGAACCCACCCGCGGGAAACCCTGAATCGATCAATTGCCAGATCAGGACGCTCATTAGAACAGGAAATATCGTTGGGCGAGCGGCAGCACCGACATCGGCTCGCAGCGCAGTTCCTCGCCGTCGGCCGTCACGATGTACGTCTCCGGATCGACGTGCATTTTCGGTGTCGCGCTGTTCAGCTTCAAGTCTGCTTTCGTCAGCGCACGGCAGCCGCGCACGGCGTAGAGATTCTTCCGCAGTCCGTAGCGCTGCACGGCGCCTTCGTCGAGCGATGCCTTTGACACGAATGCGAGGGATGTCGACGAGCCCGCCGATCCGTACGCGCCAAACATCGGCCGCATGCCGATCGGCTGGGGCGTGGGGATCGACGCGTTCGCGTCGCCCATCTGCGACCACGCAATGAAACCGCCCTTGATCACGAGTTCAGGCTTGACTCCGAAGAACGCGGGATGCCACAGCACCAGATCGGCCAGCTTGCCGACTTCGACAGAGCCGATTTCGTTCGAGACGCCATGCGTGATCGCCGGGTTGATCGTGTACTTCGCCACGTACCGCCGGATGCGCAGGTTGTCGTTCGCGGCCTGTTCGCCCGGCAGCCGGCCGCGCTGTTGCCGCATTTTGTGCGCCGTCTGCCATGTGCGCGAGACGACCTCGCCCACGCGCCCCATCGCCTGGCTGTCGCTCGAGATCATACTGATGGCGCCGAGATCGTGCAGGATGTCCTCGGCGGCAATCGTCTCGTTGCGGATGCGGCTCTCGGCAAACGCGATGTCCTCCGGAATGTTCCTGTCGAGGTGGTGGCACACCATCAGCATGTCGAGGTGCTCGTCGAGCGTGTTGACGGTGAGCGGCCGTGTCGGGTTGGTGGAGCTCGGCAGGACGTTGGCCTCGCCGCACACCCGGATGATGTCGGGCGCATGGCCCCCGCCGGCGCCTTCCGTGTGATACGTGTGGATCGTGCGCCCTTTGAAGGCCGCGATCGAATCGTCGACGAACCCCGATTCGTTGAGCGTATCGGTATGGATGGCGACCTGCACGTCGTACTGGTCGGCCACGCTCAAGCAGCAGTCGATGGCTGCCGGCGTCGACCCCCAGTCTTCGTGGAGCTTCAAGCCCATGGCACCGGCGCGGATCTGCTCGTGAAGACCTTCGGGCAGCGAGCTGTTCCCCTTGCCGAGAAAGCCGAAATTCATCGGGAGGGAATCGGTGGCCTGCAGCATCCGCTCGAGATACCACGATCCAGGCGTGCACGTGGTCGCCTTCGTGCCCGTCGCCGGTCCTGTCCCGCCCCCGATGAACGTCGTGACCCCGCTTGCCAGCGCCACGTCGACCTGCTGCGGGCAGATGAAGTGAATGTGTGAGTCCACCCCGCCGGCTGTGAGAATCAAGCCTTCGGCCGCGATGGCCTCGGTCGTCGCGCCGACGATCATGTTCGGCGAGACGCCGGCCATGACATCGGGGTTGCCAGCCTTGCCGATTCCGGCGATGCGTCCATGTTTGACGCCGACATCGGCCTTGTAGACGCCGGTCCAGTCGATGACGAGGGCGTTCGTGATCACGAGATCCAGCGCGCGATCCTCGCTGACGCCGGCAGCCTGGCCCATGCCGTCGCGAAGCACCTTGCCGCCGCCGAACTTGCACTCGTCGCCGTACGACGTGTGGTCGCGCTCCACTTCGGCGATGAGATCGGTGTCGGCAAGGCGCACGCGATCGCCGGTCGTCGGTCCGTAAATCTCCGCGTAGTGCCGCCGCGGCATGCGATAGCTCACAGCAGACCTCCGCGGACGACACGGTTTCCCGCGATCTCGACGAGCGCGACGCTCTTGGTTTCGCCAGGTTCGAATCGCACGGCGGTGCCGGCTGGAATGTCCAGGCGACGGCCCGTCGCGGCCGTTCGGTCGAACTCGAGCGCCCGGTTCGTCTGCGCGAAGTGGTAGTGGCTGCCGACCTGAATCGGCCTATCGCCGCGGTTTGTGACTCTCAGCTCAATCGGCTCACGGCCTTCGTTGATGACGATCTCGGCGTCGCCGATCATCATCTCCCCAGGTACACCCGTACCGGGGTCGGCAAGAAACTGCCATACAGCGCCAGATCGAGATTGCCCTTCTCCGCCGCGATGGGATGGTGAACCGTCACGAGCTTGCTCCCATCAGGAAACGTGCCTTCAACCTGCACTTCGACGATCATCTCGGGCACGTGGTCCATCACGTCGGCGCGACCCAGCAGCTGCCGGCCAAGGTCCATCAGCTCGGCGACCGAGCGCCCATCGCGAATGAATTCCAGCACCTGAGTGCTGATGAGCGCGACCGCTTCCGGATAGTTCAGGCGGAGGCCGCGCGCCATCCGTTTCTGCGCCAGGTAGCCGGCCTGATGGAGTGACAGCTTGTCGAGCTCATGCGGAGTGAGATGCATGGATCACCACTTCCTGCGCCAGGGGTCGTCGCCCAGGAGCGGAGAGAGAAACTTGAGATACTCGCGGAGCACGCGGCCGACCTGTTCGACGCTGACTCCGGCTATTCGTACCAGCGCCCCTGAATCACCAAGCCCAGAACCACCGAGCCTGGACGCGGAGGCAATCAAATCGGCATCTTTGATGATCGAGGACTGAGATGCTTCATGAAGAATCAGGCTGGCGGCGTCTCCAACCAGTGGACCCATCAGCACGGCCGTCAGGAGGACCTCGAAACGGCCCATGCGCTCGACGATCGAATCGAGATCGGGCTCGAGCACGAACGCGTCGTGGAACACCGGCCGGGCCTCTCGGCTGATGGTGAGGCGGCTCTCGTACCGTGAGAACGCCCAGCGCTCACCGGCCTGGTGGCGCCCCGACGTCATCCAATCGACAACGACAAGGCTGGCATCGCCGCGAAGGTCGTACGTTTGTGTCTGGGTGAAATCGGCCGACGCGAAACACACGATCGGATCGGGAACGACGGCGAGCAGCCCGCCGGCGTCAACCGCGGCGGAAATCATTTGACCTGCGGGCCGCAGCGATCGGTACACCTTGGTGGATGCCTGAGTCGTCAAGAGTGCCCGTGCACCGGCCGCGACCTCCACGGTCATCCGTATTTCATCACCCCCAACGAGCCCTCCACCCAGCGTGGCGGCATAGACCCAGCACGCCGGGCGTCCGCCTCTGGTGGCGAACACCTTCACCGGGCTTGTGGCGAAGGAGCGTGTGAGGGCCGTTTCCGGTCCGTTTCGCGTGAATGTTAAAAAGGCGGTTCCCGCCGCATGCGGCGTCGTGAGGGTCGGCACGGCTTAGCGGGCGATTCTAGCTGATACACCTGGCAAATTTTGCCGGTGCCAAACAATCCCGAGCGACGTTCAGGATTGTCGTAAGCGCCTCCGATGTGACGGGTTTCCATACAGAGATCCCCGTAAGTGCCACCGTCTCATTCTCGGGGTACCGGCAAGCCGATTGCAACCTCCTACCCGACGAGGAGGACCAGACATGCTGAGTAAGAGACTGATCACGACCACGTGTGCCGCTGCGATCCTGACGACGATGTCGGCGACGCCTGCGCAAGCACAGACCATGGATTCACGCACGGAGTTCACATTCAACCAGCCGGTTGAGCTGCCGGGTGTGACCCTGCCCCCCGGCACCTACATCTTCCGCTTCGCGGATGCGACCACCGGTCGCAAAGTGATGCAGGTGACGGCGAAGGACTCCAGTAACAAGACGTACGGGATGTTCCTGACCATTAACGCGCAACGTCCGAGGCCGTCCGATGATGCGGAGCTCCGATTCCTCGAGACCCCGGCCGGCAGGCCCACCGCAGTGAAGACGTGGTGGTATCCCGGCAACAGCATCGGTCGTGAGTTCATTTATCCGAAGTCGCAGGCTCGCCGGCTGGCGCAGGCCACGAACCAGACGGTTCTGACCACGCAGGCCGAGTCCGTGACGAACGATCAGATGAAGACGGCGGATCTGGCCTACGTTTCGGCGAGCGGCCAGGAAACGGCGCTGACCGACGACCAGCTCGTGGCGGCGGCGGCGAATACGTCTCCGGTTGGCACGACGACCGCCTCGGCCGACACGTCAGCAGCGCGCGCGCCGGTACGGGAAGGCACGATGGCGGCGTCGACCCGTACTAGACTGCCGAAGACGAGCACCCCGCTTGCCGGTATCGGCCTGATGGGGCTGATGTCGCTGCTCGGTGCAGCGGCGCTCCGCTTCCGGCAGTAGACTGGTTCATAGTCAAGGGTCAAGGGTCCATGGTCACGGTCGACCATGGACCATCGACTATTGACCATCGACAAGGCATTTATGATCCGTTTGCTGACATCCTTCGTCGTGTTGGCAATCGTTGCCACTCAATCCAGCTCCGCGCAGGAACCCCCCAATTTTTCGTCCCAATCTGAGCTCGTCGTGCTGCACGTGGCCGTCAGGGATCAGAAAGGCGGCTATGTCGGCGGCCTTGGGCAGGAAGCGTTCCGCGTATCGGAGAACAGGCAGCCGCAAGTCATCAGCTTCTTCAACAACCAGGATGCGCCGGTCACAGTCGGGCTGCTGATTGACAGCAGCGGCAGCATGTCGCCGAACCGCGACATGGTGATCGCGGCGAGCATGGCC
>JANNJO010000294.1:0-6712 GCA_031395755.1 Acidobacteriota bacterium | reverse complement strand
GATCGCGCACCCAGTTCCTGACCCAGTCCTCGGTCAGCTTGCCGCTGATCTTCGTGAGAATCGGCCCCGGCTTCCGCAGGTTTTCGAAGCCCCTGGTCTTATGGCACGCGTAGCATCCCGCGCGCTCGTAGGTCGCGTATGCGACGTTCAGCCGCGGCGCCTGCGGCACGTAGACTTCCTGCCGGTGGCACTGCACGCACGACGATTCCGTCATGTTCGTCGGCAGCATCGGGTAGTCCCACATGTGCGGCTCGTGCCAGTGGTACTTCTCTTCCCATTCCTGCCGCTGCTTCGCGTTGCTCGGATAGTGCGACGCGTCGTTGAAGCTCGTCGATCCCCCAAGCCCCTGATGGCACACCGTGCAGCCCGTGGTCGCCATCGGATGCGGCGAATCGCTACCCACGTAGGACTGCAGATTGGGATGCGTCCTGTACGGCTGCGGATACTTCTCGTACCCCCGGCGGTCGATGGCGAGATGGCAGGTCGTGCAGCGATCCATCTTCGCGACGCGCGCGAAGTTCACGTCGTCGACGACGTTGGGCGTGACGATCTGCCGGACCGTCAGCGTCGGCGCCAGAAAGTCCAGCAGGGGCGCGTTGCGGAAGTAGTCCTTTACGAGGCTATGCTCGCTGTTCGCCGCCACGCGCTGGAGACGTGTCTGCTCGAAGTTAATCTGGGTGATCTCTTTCTCGAGCCGGCCCACCTCTGAGGTGTACTTCCCGAGCTCAGCCTGCAGCGCCGCGCGCTCTGCCTCCACTTTCTGAACTTCCAGATTCAGCTCCTGCAGCCGCTGCGCCTCCCCTTCGATTTCTGTCTGGCGCTCCCCGACCCCCTGAGGATTCGCGGTACGCGCCGCCTCGAAGGCGTAGCGGTTGACGTCGTAGGTCGCCTTGGCGAACTGCGCGTTCTTGCTGACACGATAGAGCCGTGCGTCGACGTCCGCGAGCCGTTCGTTGATGTCATCGATGCGCTGCCGGTTGGACGCCGTCGCCTTCTCAGCGGCGGCGAGCTGCTGCTGCAGGGCCGGAAGCTTGGCGCGATCGGGGCTCCGCTGGGCCTGTGCGATCTGGGCGTTGGTCACTTCCAGCTCCAGTTCGGTAAACCGGCGCTGCGTGTTCTTCCAGTCGCGATCGAAGTCGTCCCACACCATCCAGATCGTCGCCACGAACAGAAAGATGCTCGAGGCGGCGAAGACGACGTTCAGGAAATCGATGTTATAGGCGTGCCCGACAGCCTTTTTTTCAGCCATAGCGTCTCAGATATTGAAGAAGATCTCGGGAATCGCCACGATGTACTTCAGGTTGAAAATCCAACGAAGCAGCATCTTGATGGGCAGCGACATCATCATCAGGAACAGGAACACCGTGACGTAGAACCGCGGCGCTCCAAGCTTGTCGTAATACGTCTTGAATCCGCGTTTGGCCAGTAACGGCGGCAAAACCGCGACGTAAATCAAACACAGCAGTATGCCGGGCAGTTCCCTGAGGAGGTAGTTCGTGGGGAGCCCGCCGCCCAGCATCCTCACCCAGAAGTACTCGGACAGATCGACGTTCGTCAGCGCTTCGAGCTTGTGTGTGTCCCAGTATTCGAACGGCCCGAAAAAGTTCCAGTTCGGTCCGCGCAGGAACGTGCCGAGGACGATGAGCGACGACCACAGGATGACGAAGCCGAAGAGGAAGAGCGTGATCTCGACCTTGCGCTCGGCAAATGTGTAGTAGCCGTTGCCCTTGGGGTTCTTATCGATGTAGGGGATCGCGATCAGGCCGACGATGATCAGGCTGGGCAGCACGACTCCGGCAAGCCACGGGTCGAAGTACACGAGCATTTCCTGCAGCCCGAGGAAATACCAGGGCGCCTTCGACGGATTCGGCGTCACCGCGCGGTTCGCCGGCTGCTCGAGCGGCGCCTTCAACAGGATCGACCAGACGATCAACACGACCGAGCAGAGAATCAGCGCAATGAGCTCGGTATAGACGAGGTCGGGCCACACCCATACGCGGTCCGACTCGGCCTTCTCGATGGGCCCGTCACCCTTCGCGATGCGTTGATCGTTCAGCACCGCTTCGCGCATCGAGTACCACGTGAAGAACACCAGCAGGAAGATCAGGCCGACGATAGGCACGTTGTCGGGCTTGGTGATGATGAGCTGAAAGTTGGGATCGAGCCCCCCGAGGGCGAAGAACAGCGTCAGGAAGAGCAGTAATCCGTACCCGACAGCTTTCGAGATAAAGACCTCTCGCTTCCAGACCATCAAGACGAGGGACAGCACCATGAGAAAGAAGTACAGCCGCGGGTCGGCGATGACGTTGAAGATTCCTTTGATGAAATCCATAGTTCGGCCCTACATCGGTCCCGAAATGCCACCGTCTTTACGCACGCGCCAGAAGTGCACTGCCATCAGCACCGCAATCGCCAGAGGCAGGCCGACGCAGTGCAGCACGTAGAACCGCAACAACGCCCCCTCACCCACGAACGTGCCGCCGAGCAGCGCGAATCGGGCATCGTCGGCGGCGTGAATCAGCTTGACGTCGCCAAGCGCGAGCAGCGCCGCGCCGGGTCCTTCGTGCCCCAGGAACGGCGTCGCGCGCGCCATGTTCGAGCCGACCGTGATCGCCCAGATGGCGAGCTGGTCCCACGGCAGCAGGTAGCCCGTGAACGACAGCAGCAGGGTGAGCACCAGCATGATGACGCCGACGCTCCAGTTGAACTCGCGCGGCGGCTTGTAGGAGCCCGTCATGAACACGCGGAACATGTGAAGCCACACGGTGATGACCATCGCGTGGGCTCCCCACCGGTGCATTTCGCGCATGATGCCGAGCGGCACATGCTCGCGCAGCCCGACGATGTCGCTGTAGGCGTATTCGAGAGTCGGCCGGTAGTAGAACATCAACAGCAGACCCGTGAGCGTGAGGGACAGGAAGAGAAAGAAGCTCAACCCTCCCATGCACCACGTGTAGCGGAGCTTCACACCCGACTTTCTGATCCGCACCGGATGCAGATGCAGAAAGATGTTCGACAGCATCACGAGGACGCGGTTGCGATCGGTATTTGGCCGCTCGTGCCGGAAGACAGACGTCCAGACCTGCGTTTCCGTCAGCCAGTTCCAGAATCGCGTGCCCGGGCCTTCCTGCGGTTTAACGGTTTTTGTCTCGGTTGCCATAATGTTCAGAGTCTCAAAAACGCCTCAGGATCGATCCACTGGCCCAGCTCAAACTGGAATTTACGGCTCTTGTCGATCAGGATCTGGCCGTCTTCGGCGAGCACGATTCGGTTGCGTTCGAGCGGACGCGGCGCCGGCCCTTCGAAATTGATGCCCGTTGGACGGAACCCGCTGCCGTGGCACGGGCACTTGAATTTCGACTCGGCCGCCAGAAAGTTCGGCGTGCATCCGAGGTGGGTGCACGTCGTGTTGAGCACGTAAAAGCCGCTCGCGCGGTGAACGATGTCGTCATTGGTGCGAACGATCCAGACACCGTTCGATTCCTTGTAGCGCTCGTCGACGCCGACGCCGAAGTCCGACGGCAGCCCGACCTTGAATTGCGCCGGCGGCTCGTTCAGCACGTTCGGAAACATGAAACGGCCGGTGGCCGCAAGCGCTGCTGCCGATGCCGCAGAGAATGCCCCCCATGCCATCACCAGCCACACGCGCCGCGTGACTAACGGCGAACTGTCGTCAGGATCGCGCGAGCCGATCTTCGCAACGGTCGCCGCAGCCGTCGTCGTCTTGCCTGCCAGATCGACCGAGGGCGGCGGTGGGGCCTTCACAGGTGCCACGGGTGCGACAGGGGCGGTAGGTGCGCCTGCCGCTGGGGGGTTCATCTCGTCAGCCATTATCGTTTACCGTTTGCCGCTTACGGTTACCCAAGTGTCTTCAGCGTCTCGACCGCTGCCTGCCGTACCTTGAGGTCCTGGTCGTCGGTGCTCAGCGCCTTGACTTGTGCCGACAGCGTCGCCTCCTTCAGCGCGGCAATCGCGCGCAGGCCGCTGATCATGACTTCGCCGACCGGATCGATCTCCTGTCGCGCCTGTTGTTGACGCGTCACGTTGCGCTCGACGTAGGCGCGGTCGAGCATGCGTCGCAGTACCGCGACGCCGTCGTGCCGGCCGTGTCTCGCCAGCGCGATCGCGGCATTCCACTGCACGTCTGCCCCGGCATCCTCCAGCGCTCGCACCAGGGTGTCGTTGCCCGCCCCCGCCGGCATCGAACCCAGGGCATAGACCGCCATCTTACGCACGCCGGCGTCCTCGGACTCGTACATTCGAGCGATGTCCGGTACCACGGACGCGTCGCCCGTCGACCCCAACGCCCATAGGGCGCTGATGCGTGTCTGGCCGTCCGGGTCGTTGAGCGCGTCGATTAGCAGCTGTCGCGCTTCGGCGGGAAGTGGCGGGGTCAGCCGGCCCAACGTCAACGCGAGGTACTGCCGAACCCTGGGATCGTCATTCTTCGATTCCGCGAAGGCCTTCGTCAGCTCAGGGGCGAGGGTCGCCTGTTCCTGGTTGGCAAATGCCGGGTCGGCCATCAGCCGCGAGAGCTCGTAGGCTGCCGGCCAGCGGCGGTTACTCCCGCCCGATCGAATGTCGGTCAGATACTCCGTGGCCGACCGGTCTTCGCTCAGCAACCCGCGAAAACCGATGTACACCAGCACCGTGGCGCCGACGACGAGCAACGGGATGAGGAAGAACTGAACGGCGATCGCGGGCGCTGTAGCCTGCGGGGGAGCGCCCGTCTCTCGCTCGACAAATTTGTCCATTTAAGCGCGAAAACGGAACCCTGGGTTATCCAACGTGAACGGCCTAGGTTATATACGTACGTACAAATTACGTCAAATTCTCGGGAGCGTCACGCCGACCTGAGCCTGATACTTCCCCTTCTTATCCTTGTAGGACATCTCGCAGGGCTCGTCGCTCTGGAAGAACAGGACTTGCGCGATCCCTTCGTTGGCGTAGATCTTCGCCGGCAGCGGCGTCGTATTGGAGATTTCGAGGGTCACTGTCCCCTCCCATTCAGGCTCGAACGGCGTGACATTCACGATGATGCCGCACCGCGCATATGTCGACTTGCCGAGGCATATGGTGAGCACGTCACGCGGGATACGGAAATACTCGATCGTCCGTGCCAGCGCGAACGAGTTGGGCGGCACGATGCACACATCGGTCTTCATGTCGACGAACGACCGGGGATCGAAGTTCTTCGGGTCGATCACGGTGTTATTGATGTTCGTGAAGATCTTGAACTCGTCGGCGACCCGGATGTCATAGCCGTAGGACGACACGCCGTAGGAAATGGCGCTCCCACGCACCTGACTGTCGACAAACGGCTCGATCATGTTGTGCTCGCGGGCCATTCGCTTGATCCAGCGATCGGATTTGATAGTCATCAGTCGTCAGTCGGCAGTCGGCAGTCAGCGACGGAAGAACATCATCAGGATGGTGAACAGAAGGCTGAGCAGAATCGACGTGACCAGCGGGAAGTAGAACGTCACGGGCCCCCGCCGCACCAGAAAGTCACCGGGAAGCCGGAACAGGGGCACTCCCGCCATCACGAGCAGCCCCAGCACCATCAACACCGCACCGCCCAGAACCAGGACCTTTCCCATAGACCACGGTCCGGCTAAAGCCGGACACCACGTACTATTCCACCAGCTCCAAGCCGGCGAAGAAGTAGCCGATCTCGAACGCCGCCGTGTCCGGCGCATCCGAGCCGTGGGTGGCATTTTCGCCGATTGAGCTCGCGAACTCCTTCCGGATTGTGCCGGCATCAGCCTTGGCCGGATCGGTCGCGCCCATGAGCGTACGCCATTTTTTGATGGCGTCCGGCGCCTCGAGCACCATGGCGACGATCGCCCCCGAGGCCATGAATTCGGTCAGGCCCTTGAAGAACGGGCGCTCACGATGCACCGCGTAGAAGCCCTCAGCTTCCCTCTGGGTCAACCGAAGGGTCTTCATGGCACGGATCTGGAATCCTGCCTGCTCGACGCGCTGAAGAATTCTTCCCGTGTATTGCTTTGCCGTGGCGTCCGGCTTGATGATCGCGAAGGTTCGTTCCATAGAAGCGGCCAAGTATACAAGGATCCCAGGAGACAATCATGAATGTAAAGCCCGTTCCCCCTACACCAACTGACCCCGATCAGGACAAAGGCGCCGTCGAAGGTGACCGTCCAGCGGACACACAGCAAGGCAATGAGAACGCGAATAGCCCCCTGGATAGCGATGGGAAGCCCAAAGATCGCATCGCCATTGCCGAAGACGTCATTGGCGCGAATGCCGACCAGACCCAGGGTTAACGGGGTGCGGTAGCCCGATTCTTCAGCGTGGAGGGGTGCGGGGCGGCACCGGTGCGTAGATGTCGAACGTCGTCGCCTGTTCGTCCTTCTCAGTTGGCGGAGTGATGCCCGCGGTGAGCATGATCCCCTCGATGGCGGCCACGGTCACGGGCGACGGCTTGAAGTTGCCGAATCTGTATCCGCGGGCGATGGTGAGCGGTCTCCAGCCAAATTCGTTCTTCCTGTTCCAGATGTCGATCCTGGCGCCTTTGTCGGCCAGGAACTTCACCGCGCCCGGAAGGTTTTTGTATGCGGCGCCGTGCATCGCCGTTTCACCATGATCGTCCACCGCATTGACGTCGGCGCCGAGATCCAGGGCCAGCTGCAACGCTTCCAGCACTTCTTCCTCTGTGCCCGCGTCTTCGCCCGGCGACCGTGTTCCCAGC
>JANNJO010000275.1:0-21890 GCA_031395755.1 Acidobacteriota bacterium | reverse complement strand
CTGTCGTGACGGCAAGCACCTCCCCGCCTTCGCCTAGGCTACGGCGGGCGACGGCGCTGGTGGGGTCCGGCTTCAGCCGAGCTCCATCCAGCACCAACACCGCCTCCCACCCGCGTCTCGCGAACTGCACCGCGGCGTCGCTGGCGCCGGTCAGATCATCGGCGATCAGCCCCAGCGTGAAGGTCGTATGTGCCGCCACGGGCACATCATACTGGCGGGAGAGGCGACTCCGCTGGTGTGACCGCGATCTCGATCCTCTCGGTGCGCCTGATCACCGTGAGCACCGTCTCCTGTCCGATGCGCTCCTCCGTGAGGAGCCGATGCAGCTGATCGATGCTCGACACGTCGCGGCTGCTGAGTCCGACAATCATGTCGCCTTCGCGCAGGAGGCTTTTCGCGGCGGGACTCTCTGGTTCGATCGTCGCGACCAGAACGCCGCTGGAGACGGCGAGACCGTAGAACCGTACAACCTGCCTCGCGATGGGCGCGTTCTGACCGGCGACGCCCATGTAAGAGCGCCGAATCCGGCCATCCCGGATCAGCCGTCCGACGACGTATTGCGCGGTGTTCGCGGCAATGGCGAAGCACAGGCCCTGCGCGCCTGAGATGATGGCGGTGTTCACGCCAATCACCTCGCCGCGCGAGTTCACCAGCGGGCCGCCGGAGTTGCCGGGGTTCAACGCGGCGTCGGTCTGGATGATGTCGTCCATCAACCGGCCCGACCGCGAGCGCAGCGATCGGCCCAGCGCGCTCACGACGCCGGCCGTGACGGTGGCGGAAAATCCCAGAGGATTGCCGATGGCGATGACGAGCTGGCCCACGCGAATCGCCTGCGAGTCGCCGAGCGTCAACGCCGGCAGATCGGACGCCGACGCACGCACCACCGCGAGATCGGTGTCAGGGTCCTCGCCGATCAGCGCGGCCGGCAGCCGCCGCCCATCTGACAGCGAGAGATGGATCGTGCGCGCGTTGTGAACGACGTGGCTGTTGGTGAGGATCAGGCCGTCCGGCGTGAAGACGAATCCGGACCCTTGCCCGCCTTGCGCCCGCCGCCCGGTGTCGTGCCCGACCTCGATGGTGACGACCGACGGGCTCACCAGGTCCACCGCACGAATGACCGCCTGAGAATATGCGTCCAGGAGTTCCTGTTCGAGGGTATCCACGTCCTATTGGACGCGCAATTCCCTTTTGAGGATCTTTCCGGTGGCGCTGGTCGGCAGTTCGGTTCGGAACTCGATGAGCCGCGGATATTTGTAGGCGGCGAACTGCTCCTTGCACCACGCCTGCAGCTCGTCCTCCGTGACCTCGGCGCCCGGCTTCTTCACCACGAACGCCTTCACCTCTTCGCCAAGCCTCTCGTCGGGAACACCGATGACGGCGACAAGCGAAATGGCCGGGTGGGTCAACATCAGCTCCTCGAGCTCTCGCGGGTACACGTTGAAGCCGCCGCGCAGAATCATGTCCTTTTTGCGATCGACGATGCTCAGGTAGCCATCGGCGTCCAGGGTGCCGATGTCGCCGGTGTGAAACCAGCCGTTCCGCAGCGCGTCGGCTGTCGCCTCGGGCTGCTTGTAGTAGCCCTTCATCACGTTGTGACCGCGGATCACTACTTCTCCAGGGGTGCCGGCCGCCACGGGCTCGTCCTTGTCATCAACGATCATGATGTCGACCGCGAAGAGCGGCTGCCCCACGGTTCCAGGCTTCGATGGCCGGTCGAGATGATTGAAGCTGGCGACGGGCGACGTCTCCGACAAGCCGTAGCCCTCGATGATGCGGACGCCGAAGGTCTTCTCGAAATCCTTCATCAGCTCCACGGGCATCGGCGCGCCACCTGACACCACGAGGCGCAGTGTCGCCACGCTCGCCGTATCAATGTTCTGCTCCCGCGCGTGCTTCAACAGCGTCCAGTACATCGTAGGCACGCCGATCCAGTGGGTCGCCCGTTCGCGTGTGATTGCGGAAAGCAGCGCAGCGGGGTCGAACCGTGGCAGCAGGATCAACGTGCCGCCCAGGTGGAGGTACGCGAGCATCTGCGCCGTCTGCGCCGTCGCATGGAACAGCGGCAGAGTGATGGCGGTCGCGTGGCGCCCGGTCTCGTCGGCAGACCCCGCGCAGAGCTCCGCAGCGACCATCCCGTTCATCACCATGTTCAGGTGGGTGAGCTCCGCGCCCTTCGGCTGACCGGTCGTCCCGGACGTATACAAAATGACGGCGGTATCGTTCGGCGCTGTGTCGCAGGTCTCGAAGGTGGCAGGATGTCCACCGGTAAACTGCTGGAGCGTGATGAGGTCCAAATCGGGATCGGTCGGATGAGACCTCTCGGCTGCGCCTGGGGCAGGCAGGACGATGAGCTGCTTGCAGGCCGGCACGACGGCGACGGCGGCCTTCGCCGCGTCGGCCATCGGCAGCTCCGGCGTCCCTTGAAAGCAGAACATCACCTTCGCGTCGCTGTCGCGGAGGTGGTAAGCAATCTCGCGCGGCTTCAGGAGAACGTTGAGCGGAACGACGGTCGCGCCGGCCTTGAGAATGCCGAAATACACGGCGGGAAAATGCGGCAGGTTCGGGCACAGCAGGGCGACGTGATCGCCGCGCCGGATGCCCGAGGCCGCGAGGCCGCTGGCGATCTGATTCGCCCACGCATTGAGCTGGCCGTAGCTCATGCGCGTGTCGCCGCAGACGATCGCTGCGGCTTCCGGCCTGCGCCGCGCGTGCTGCTCGAGCACCGCTGATAGATTCAACATGGTGGTGGATCTTCGTTCGCCACGATAGAGAGAATACCCCGCATCATCGTTCGAGCCGATAAGTTCAGCATGACCACCGACGCGTCCGCGGTTCCCCTCTCCCACAACGACGTCGTGCTCGTCGTCGAAGACGAAGCCGCGGTCCGATCGTTTTGCTGCGCCGTGTTGCGCCGATTCGGCTATCGCGTTTTCGAGGCCGCCGGTCCGGCCGAAGCGCTCAATACGCTCCAGCAATTGCCAGAACCGGTGCGCCTGGTGCTAACGGATATCACGATGCCCGGCATGAACGGAAAGGAAATGGTGAGACGCATCGATCGGAAGGTGCTTCCCGATCTGAAGGTGCTCTATATGTCGGGCTACAGCGAGAATGCCGAGCCCGGCCTCGACCTCCTCGAGAAGCCGTTCACCTCCGCCGACTTGTTGTGGCGCGTGCGCGAAGCGCTGGATCGGTCCGGCTGAAGCCGGACCACTCCTACCGGCGAACCGGCGCAGGCTCTGGCTCCATTTCGCGCCAGCCCTGAGCCTTCCACGCACACAACAGTTCCTGCTGCCGGCGCAACATGCCCGCACGCTCGGTATACCGCTCGACCCGCGAAACGCCGTCGGGCGAGGTCACGACCAGCTCATACCAGAGCATCGCCTCGCGCGCCTCGCAGGCCATCCGCTGCCCTTCCTTGGAGAACAACCAAGTCATAGGACCTGGTTATCGGGACTTCAGTCGGCAGTCGTCAGTCGGCGACAGCCGACAGTCTTCAGTCGGCAGTCGTCAGTCTCGCGATACATTCAGCAACAGGCTGTTATATAAGGACTTATGCTCTGATTTGGCTCTAAGACCGGAGATCGGACTTCCGACTGCCCACTGACGCCTGTTGACTGACGCCTGTTGACTGCCGACTGGTGACTGTCGACTGATGACTGTGCTATTCCCATTCAATCGTAGCCGGCGGCTTGTTCGTGACGTCGTAGAGAAGGGCGCCAACTCCCGGCACCGCCAGGACGGCGGTCCTGATGCGCTCGATCACGGGCCAGGGCAGCTTCGCGTACTGGGCTGTCATGCCGTCGTTGGACTCGACCGGCCGGATGGCGATCGTCGACTCCCCCTGGCGCTTCAGCGGAAGCATGACGACCGGGCACTGCCAGATTCTCTTCTGCGTGTCGTATTCCGCGAGGATGTCGCGCACGCGCGCGTCCGCTTCGCGCAGCACATCGAGGCCCGCTCGCGAGGTTGTCGTCGGTTCGACGCGAAACTCCTCGATCGATCCTTTCGAGCCTGCCCAGAACACGACGCGATTCACGTCGCGCATCGCATTCGTGATCGCGGGCGAGAGCTCGGCCACGCGGCCTTCGTCGTAGTCGCCGGTCAGCAGCGCAGTGTGGGCATACGTGCGTTCATCGCCCTGCACGCCGACCCCGCGCACCGGGAGCACACGTGCCGTCAGGTTGAAGCCGGACGCGACCTGGGTCAGCGTCGCGCTCTCGGACCAGGCGGCCTGCGCGTCGGTACACAGGAATCGCACGGCGAGGCCGGGGCCGGGGAACGGCTGTTTCTCGATGAGGTGCGGCGGAAGGCCGAGCGCGCGCCCGATCTCGCGGACCTCATCCTTATAAAACTGCACCAGCGGCTCCACGATCTCGCCGGCCGCGATCCGCAGCAGCAGCTCGGGCACCCGGTTGTGATGCGTCTTGATCAGCGCCGATTCGCGCGTCCCGCCGGACTCGATGGTGTCCGGATAGATCGTTCCCTGCCCGAGCAGCCATTCCCCGCGGGGAAGATCCGCGAGCACATCGTTTTCAACGGAAAGAAACGCCGCACCGATCTGCTTCCTTTTGGCCTCGGGGTTCGTCTCGCCGCCGACGGCCGCAAGAAACTCAATCGACGCATCGCGCAGCCGGATGTTCCTGAACCCGGCCTGCTCGTAGGCGTCCATCACGTCGGCCGACTCGTCTTTGCGCATGAACCCGGTGTCGACATACACGCCATGCACGCGATCCTGCCCGAGTGCATCTGCGCACAACCTGTAGGCCACGGTCGAATCGACCCCGCCGCTCACGAAGAACAGAACCTTCTTCTTCCGACCCACGGAGGCGCGGATACCGGTCTTGATGGCGTCGATCGTGTCGGCCGATGACGGCTTCCAGATGGATTCGCAGCGGCACACGTTGCGAACGAAATTGCGCAGCACCTGCTGGCCGATCTCGGTATGGGTGACCTCGGGATGAAACTGCACGCCGTAGATTTTTTTGCTCGCGTGCATCATCGCGGCGACCACGCAATCATCGGTCGCGCCGAGGCCCTCGAATCCGTCCGGCAGGGTCTCCACCGAATCGCCATGGCTTACCCAGACCCGACTGGATTGCGGAATCCCATCGAATAGACCTCCACCACCGGTGGCAGCAGCGGTGAGACGAAAGGTCGCCAGCCCGTACTCGCTCGAAAAGCTCCGTTGGACAATCCCGCCAGGCATCGTTGCCGCGAGCAGTTGGTGGCCGTAGCAGATGCCGAGAATCGGCACGCCTATCGAAAGAATCGAGGGATCGACGCGCGGAGAGCCCACGTCAGTGACGCTCCGCGGGCCGCCGGAAATGATGATGCCGCTGATGCCCGAAAGGGCGTCGTCTTTGGTGTCGATGGGAAGGACGTGGCTCTGAACGCCGGCCTCACGCACGCGCCGTGCGAGCAGATGACAGTACTGACCGCCCGCATCTAGTACCGCAATGCCGTGCACGAGGGAATTATAGTCGACAGTCGGCAGTCGTCGGTCGGCAGTCGGCAGTCGGCAGTCGGCAGTCACCAGTTGACAGTCATCAGTTGACAGTCGGCAGTCGGCAAGTCGACGGTCGGCACGAGTCGTGCCTGGCGATCTGCATGATTGCACGGACTCTCGATGAATTGGTCGTCTACCGCAAGTCGCTCGCATCCTGCAGTGCAGTTTCGGAGCTCCTGGAGCGGCAGACACTGCGCAGGGACTGCGAGCTTCGGTCGCAGTTGGGCTCGGCTTCGGCGGCGGTGGCGGCCAACATCGCGGAAGGCTTTGGTCAACAGAGCGATCGGCAGTTTGCGAGATACCTGTTTATTGCACGCGGTTCGTCCCAAGAAGTGCGAGCGCACCTCGCCGTCGCGCACGGCAGAAAGTATCTAAATGAAGCGGAGTTGGGCGAATTGGTGATCAAGTACGAAGAAATTGCCAAGATGCTGACCGGCCTGATCAAGCACCTCCGTGCAACCGATCGCAAACAGCGCGGCTAGATGCCGAACCCTCGACTGATGACTGTCGACTGATGACTGTCGACTGCCGACTGCCTACTTCTTCAGGAACGCGCCCATCCGCTCCTGCGCCTCCGCAGAGACGCGGCGCATGGCGATCGCCTCCGTGGTCAGCGGCGTCACGGCATCGACGGGGCGATTCGCGATCTGGCGAAGCAGTGTCTTGGCGGCCGCCATGGCTTCGCGTCCGTTCGCCAGAATCTCCACGAGAAATTGCTGGACGGTCCGATCGAGCTGGTCGGTGGCGACGACCGCGTGCACGAGGCCGATCTCACGCGCGTGCTCGGCGTTGAAGCGGCGGCCGGTGACGAACAGCTCGCGCGCGGCAGACACGCCGATCTTCGCGAGCACGTAGGGCGCGATGATGGCGGGGATGAGCCCGAGCTTCACCTCGGTGAACCCGAACGTGGCGCTCTCATCGGCGAGTGCGATGTCGGCGACCGCGACGAGGCCCGCGCCGCCCCCAATCGCGGCGCCGTGCACCCGCGCGATGACCGGGACGGGCAGCGTGTCGATGGCTTCGAACATCGCCGCGGCGTCGCGCGCATCGCGCACGTTGTCGTCGCGCGTGTAGCTCGCCATCTTCGTCATCCACGCCAGATCGGCGCCCGCGCAGAACGACGGACCGGCGCCGGTAATGACCACCGCGCGGACCTGGGGGTCGGCCCCTGTGCGCCGCGCCCACTCCGCGACCTCGGCGATCACGTCCTCGTTGAGCGCGTTGCGCACCTCGGGCCGGTTCAACACGAGATGCTCGACGTCGTGGTCGCGGCGCCGCTGGATGTATCTTGGCTCGCCCATCTACATCCTGAACACGCCGAACTTCGGCGGCGGCATCGGCGCGTTGAAGGCCACCGACAAGGCGTGCGCCAGCGTCGGCCTGGTGTCAATCGGATCGAGGATGCCGTCATCCCACAGGCGGGCGGTCGAGTAGTACGGCGACCCCTCGGACTCGTATTTGTCGACAATCGGCTGGCGAATCGCATGCTCCGCGGCGGCGTCGAGCACCTTGCCTTCGCGCGCCATCTGCTCGCGCTTGACCGTGCTCAGGACGCTGGCCGCGGTCTCCGCGCCCATCACCGAAATGCGCGCATTCGGCCACATCCAGAGAAATCGCGGGTCGTATGCGCGGCCGCTCATGGCGTAGTTGCCCGCTCCGAACGAGCCGCCGGTGATGACGGTGAACTTCGGGACAACAGAGTTCGCAACGGCGCTGACCATCTTGGCGCCGTCCTTCGCGATGCCGCCGCGTTCGACCTGCCGCCCCACCATGAAGCCCGTCACGTTCTGCAGGAAGACCAGCGGAATGCTCCGGAAGTTGCACAACTCGATGAAGTGTGTCGCCTTGAGCGCCGACTCCGAAAAGAGCACGCCGTTGTTCGCGATGATGCCGACCAGAAATCCATCGAGCCGCGCGAAGCCGGTCACGAGGGTCGTCCCGTAGCGCGCCTTGAATTCGTCGAAGCGGGAGCCATCGACGATCCGGGCAATCACCTCGCGGACGTCGTAAGGGCGCCGCACGTCCGCGCTGACGATGCCATACAGCTCCTCAGGGTCGTACGCGGGGTCTTCAGGCGTCGTCCGATCCGGCGGAAGGTTCTTGACCAGGTTCAGCGTCGACACGATCGTACGGCACAGCTGGATCGCATGGTCGTCGTTGTCGGCAAGGTAGTCGGCAACCCCCGAAACCTGCGTGTGCACGTCGGCGCCGCCGAGGTCCTGGGCGCTCACCTCTTCGCCGGTCGCCGCCTTGACGAGCGGGGGGCCACCCAGAAAAATCGTCCCTGTCCCTTTGACGATGATCGTCTCGTCGGACATCGCCGGCACGTAGGCGCCGCCCGCAGTGCACGAGCCCATCACCGCCGCGATCTGCGGGATGCGCTCGGCGGACAACCGCGCCTGGTTGAAGAAGATGCGTCCGAAATGCTCCCTGTCCGGAAACACCTCTGCCTGAAGCGGGAGGAATGCGCCGCCCGAATCGACGAGGTACAGACATGGCAGCCGATTTTCGAGCGCGATCTGCTGCGCCCGAAGGTGCTTCTTGACCGTGACCGGATAGTACGTCCCGCCCTTGACCGTCGCGTCGTTCGCCACGATCACGACGTCGCGGTGGGACACGCGACCGATGCCGGTGACGATGCCCGCGCCCGGCGCGTCGTCTTCGTAAACGCCGTAACCGGCGAGCGGCGACAGCTCGAGGAAGGTCGAGCCCGGATCGATCAGCCGCGCGATGCGCTCGCGGACGGGCAGCTTTCCCTGTTCGCGATGCCTCTCGACGTACTTCGGCCCGCCGCCTTCTTTGGCCGTGGCGATGCGCGCGCGCAGATCGCCGACGACCTGGCGCATCCGCTCCTGGTTCGCGTGAAACGCGGGGCTATTCCTGTTGATGAGCGTTTCGAGAATCTGCATGGATGAGCCCTTCGGGCACCTCGACCTCCGCCGCGAGCAGGTATTGCGCGTACGTCTTGCCTTGCGCGTCGAGCAGCAGGGACAGCGTGCCGCCGCCGCCGAGGCTGCGATGCAGCAGAAAGTTCACCGCGAGAAGATTCGGCAGCTCGAACCGCTCGACCTCGCCCTGGCACACATCGTCGAAATACCGCTTCACGAAGGCGGGCGTGAGGTGCTCGAGAATCCACACGTAGATCGCCTCCGAGCGCGCGATGACCCCGATGTTGGCCGTGTCGCCTTTGTCCCCGGATCGCGCGAGGCACAACCTCATTAACGGCACGCGCACGGTGCGCTGATCAGATGGCAATGTCTTCGTCTCCGATAAGGACTCGCTGGGTCACAGACTCGCGAGACACCAGCGCCGGCCAGAACGCCACCACCTCTGATGCCCGGGGGCGGCCCTGATCGGCGATGTAGGTGATGCCCGGCACGGTCCCCAGTACTCGCGGCACGATCTGCGGCGCGAAGCGCGCGTTGATCTTTCGCTCGTCGTGATCGCGCACGGCGAACTGCACCAGCACTTCGCCCGGCTCACAGGAAGCGAGCGGCGCATGGCAGGCGTTCCACCCGATGAACTGATGCAGCGCCTGCTCGTAGGCACCCCGCCCGCCGGCACTGTCCCAGAAGGCCTCCGCAACTTTGTTCGCTTTGGCGAGCGCCTCCGGTCCCGAGACGAGCAGGCGCCCGAACGCGCGCCACCCTGCGTGGTAGCTGATCGAGACCTTCAGCTTCGCGGGAGCCGGCTCGCCGCGCGCGCCGGTCACCCTTACGCGATCGGGCCCCTCCTGCTCGAGCCGCACGGAATCAAAAAGTGCAACCACATCGGGCGTCATGTAGGCCGGCGGCCCTATCTCGTACACGATCTGTTCAGTGACCGTGTGCACGCTGACGAGGCCGCCCGTATTCGGGTGCTTCGTGACGACGAAACTCCCGTCCTCTTCCACCTCGACCAGCGGAAAGCCCATTCGACGATAGGTCTTGACGAGCGGCCAGTCGGTGAAATTTCCACCGGTGCACTGCGTTCCGCATTCGATGATGTGCCCGGCGACGATGCCGGAGGCTAGATGATCCCAGTCGGTCTGCGACCAGCCGAACTCGTACATCATCGGAGCCAGCGTCACCGCGGCGTCGGCGACACGCCCCGTGATGATCACATTGGCGCCGCGCTCGAGCGCTTTCACGATTCCGGCGGCGCCGATGTACGCATTCGCCGACAGCACCTTCGCGCGCACCTCCGACAGGGCCTGACCGGTGTCCATGTTGACGAGCGGCTCGCCCGACGTGAGCAGCGTGTCGAGATTCCCGTAGAGATCGTCGCCAAGGACGATCCCCACTTTGACGCGATCGGCGATGCCGAGATCGCCCGCCAGCGCGTCGACCGCGGCACGGCAGCCGAGGGGGTTCACACCGCCCGCGTTCGTGATGATGCGGATGCCGCGCTGCGCGCAGGTGGGCAGCACGTCGCGAAGATGGGAGAGGAAGTCGGCCGGATATCCTGAATCGGGTTGACGCGCCCGCTGCTTCTGCAGAATCGCCATCGTCACTTCGGCGAGGTAGTCCATCACCAGGTAGTCGATGGGACCGCCTTCAACCTGCCGGCGGGGGGCGCTGGGGTCGTCTCCCCAGAAACCGCCGCAGTTGGCGATGACGATGCGTTTCACCGGAACAACTCGCGCGCAATCACCATCCGCTGTACCTCGGAAGTCCCCTCGCCAATCTCACAGAGCTTGGCGTCGCGGTAGAACCGCTCGACCGGCGAGTCCTTGAGATATCCGTAGCCGCCGTGAATCTGGATGGCCTTCGACGTCGAGCGAACGGCGACCTCCGATGAATACAGCTTCGCCTGCGACGCGATGCGCAGGAACGGCTGCCCTTCATTCTTCAGGCTCGCAGCATGCCACGTCATCAACCGGGCAGCCTCGCTCTCCGTCGCCATGTCCGCGATCATCCACTGGATGGCTTCGTACTCGAGAATGGGCTTTCCAAACTGCCGGCGCCGCTTTGCGTAGTTCAGCGCCTCGTCGAGCGCGCCCTGCGCGATGCCTACCGCGAGCGCCGCCATGCCGATGCGCGCCGCGGCGAGGATCGTGAGGACGTCCTTGAACCCCTCATTGACCGTGCCCAGGAGGTTCTCCTTGGGTACGCGCATGTCGTCAAAGTGCAGAGCCGCGGTATCGGAGGCGCGAACCCCCAGCTTTTTCTCGAGCTTTCCCACGACAAGCCCCGGTGTGGCTCGATCCACGATAAACGCCGAGATGCCTCTGGTTCCCTGCGCGGGCTCGGTCGACGCCATGATGACGTAGGTCCCTGCCGTCGAACCCTGAGTAATGAACTGCTTGTCGCCGCGGATGACCCAGGTATCTCCTTCGAGCGTGGCTCGCGTCCGCATGGCGCCTGCGTCCGAGCCGGAGCCGGGCTCGGTGAGCGCCCACGCGCCGAGCTTCTCGCCGCGAGCGAGCGGCGGAAGGTGCGTTCTTTTCTGCTCCTCGCTGCCGGCCAGCAGAATGTGACCCGAGCACAGCGAGTTGTGCGATCCCACCAGCAGCGCGACCGCCGCGTCTACGCGCGCGATCTCCTCGATGATGATGGCCGCGCTCAGCGCGTCGTAGCCCGCCCCGCCGTAGTCTTCGGGAACCAGGATGCCGAGCAGCCCCTGCTCGGCGAGCTTCGGGATCAGCTCGGACGGAAATCGCGCCTGCTCATCGCGCTCCGCGGCGCCCGGCGCGATCTCGCCGTCGGCAAACTCGCGCATCGCCTGCTTGAGAATGCGCTCGTCTTCGCTCAGCTCGAGATGCATGACTTTGCCAACTCGCGTTCAATCACCAGCCGCTCGATCTCCGAGGTCTCCTCGTAGAGCGTCATCGCGCGTGCATCGCGGAAGAGGCGCTCCACCGGAAACTCGGTCAAGTATCCATGCCCGCCGAAAATCTGCACGGCGCTGTAGGCTGCGCGGTTTGCCGCCTCCGACGCGAACAACTTCGCCATCGCCGACGCGAGCGTCAGCCTGCCGTCTTCCCGATCCTTCGCGCGCATGGCAGCGGCGCGAAACATCAACAGGCGCGCGGCATCGATCTCGGTCGACATGTCCGCCACCATCCATTGAATGGCCTCGAACTCGGCGATCGGACGGCCGAACTGTCTGCGGTCCTTCGCCTTCGCGAGGCTTTGCTCGAGGCACGCCTCGCCAATCCCCACGGCCTGCGCGGCGATGTCGATGCGGCCGCCTTCGACGATCGCCCGGGCGATGGCGAATCCCTGATTCAGGGCGCCCAGCAGATTCGCCTTGGGCACGCGGCAGTTGGTGATCAGGAGATCGACGGTCTCGGTCGCGCGGAGGCCCAGCATGTCGTTGCCGTCGCCGACCGCGAACCCGGGCGTGTCGGTGTCGACAATGAACGCGGACAGCCCATCACGCCCTTTCGAGGGATCGGTCCGCGCGTACACGATCGACACCTTTGCCTGACGGCCGCTCGTCACGAACCGCTTGTGGCCGTTCAGCACGTATGCGTCGCCGTCGAGCACCGCTGTGGTCCTGATCTCCCCCGCATCGGAACCCGCAGACGGCTCGGCAAAGGCGTAACAGCCGAGTTGTTTCTGCTGGGTGAGCAGCGGGAGGTACTGCTTTTTCTGGGCTTCGCTGCCGTAGCGCGAAATGGGATGGCAGACGAGCGAGTTATGGACGGCGACCACCGCGCCCAGCGACGCCCACGCTTTCGAGATCTCGACGAGCCCCGCGACGTAGGCGACGAAGTCGTGCTCGCACCCCAGCAACCCGAGGTCCGCCACGCCCGCCAGGATGTCCGCCGGACAGCGGCCTTTCCGATCGAGCTCCGCCGCCACCGGCGCGATCGTCGACGCCGCATACGCCCGCGCCTTGCGCTGGACATCCTGCTGGTGCTCGTTCAGAGCAAAGTCCATCCCCCAAGCATAGAACAGGTGCGATGGACTGCGACAGTTGCGATGGGCGCGTTAGGTGCGACTGGTGGACGGGATTCGTGCCGAGCGCGGCGTGAGCCGCGCGAAGCCTGAAGCCGGCTCGCTCCGACAAACGAGCGAAGCGAAGTTTGGCGGAGAGAGAGGGATTCGAACCCTCGGTAGAGTTTCCCCTACACACGCTTTCCAAGCGTGCTCCTTCAACCACTCGGACATCTCTCCGTGCAAGTGGAATCAACAGTTTACCGGAGGGTGGCGAGCCCTGCAAAAGCAAACTGTGACGTGATTGTGACGTGACGTTTTCGGGGGCCTCAATCATCTCCTCAGGTCGGGACGACGTCTCCTGGGAACATTGCGAACTGAGGCCGTTTTCTGTATGGTGAGTGTATGGCACGACTAATCTCGACCACAATTCGCCTCGATGAAGAAGATGTCCGCGCCTTGAAACGGGCGCGCGCGGCGGGCCATTCCGCCTCTGACCTGGTTCGCAAGGGGCTCCGCGTCGTCGCGTCGCGGTACTATGCGGGCCGACGTCCGCCCTCGACCCTGCTGTTCGAATCCACGGACACAAAGTTGGGAGACGAGTCGGAACTGTTCCAGGATCTGGAAGCTTGAGTCGCCCGATCATCGCCGATACGGGCGGACTTCTCCGAGCGCTCGCCCGCACGCCGGATCTGCAACCCAGCTTCCCGGAATACCAGGCTGTTCTGACTTCGGCGAGGTCGGTCATCGTGCCGGCGCTGGTCCTGGCCGAAGTTGATTACTTCCTCCGCGATCAGCGGGCCGCCATGCGCAAATTGATCGCCGAGATCTTCGACCCTGGCACTCGGTACGAGTACGAAGTGCCCCGTCCGTCCGATCTCGTTCGGGCTCTTGAGCTCGATGCTAAGTTTAGGAACCTCAATCTCGGATTGGTCGACGGCACGATCGCGGCACTCGCCGAGCGCCGCGAGGTCTATCGAGTATTGACCACCGACCGTCGCGACTTCAGCGCGCTCCGCGTAGGCGCACGCCTCTCACGCGCGCTCGAGCTCCTACCGTAGCAGATGCCGACACCGTGCCGCCGTGGCAGACACGCCTGAAGGCGTGCTCCTTCGACGGAGCCACCGGCCCTTCTTCCAGTCATCGACGACGGCATCGAAAACGCTCTCCGCGAGAACGTATCCACTGCAGCGCGCGGCGAAAGGGTTCATCAGCTCGTTGTTGCGATGTCATCGGCGAACGTCGCCGTGCGACAACGCAGCGGGATCTCCGCAATTCGTCCAGTGTTACCGCTGCTTCAGGATCGCGCGAACGTCCTTGAGCAAGACGAACAAGTGGTACGGGTCGGTGGGAGCCGGCACGAAACCAAATCGCTCGTAGAAGACTCGCGCGTTCTCATCCTTGGCATGTACCGCTATTGCTCGTATGCCGGCTATGTCGGCGGCCTGGAGCGTCCGCAGCATGGCGTCTTTCAGCAGCCCCGAACCGAGCCCCTTGCCCCGCCAGCCCGCGGCGACCGCCAGACGCGCGAGCAGCATCAGCGGAATCGGATGCTTGGCCAGTCCTTTTCCAAGACGTTGGGGCGCGTCGTCGTACTCGACCTGCGCGACGACAAGCGTGTAGAACCCTACGACCTCGGCGCCCACCAACGCGACGTCGGTTTGTGAGGCTTCGGCTTGCTGGTGCTGGAACGCGTAGCGGACCAGGAAGCGATTCAGCGCCTCCTGCCCGCAATCAAACGGATCGATCGGGTGACCGCGGCGCAGCTTTTCGATCCGCGGCCGCTCGTTCATTTGCGCCGACGCTCAAAGACGCTCGGCTTCTCCAGGAGCTTCTTCAGGCGAGGGTTCGGACGCGCAGACGCATCGAGCGCGGCTTGGAACGCTGTCCAACGCTCGGCATCGAGGCCGAAGCGCTGACGATCCGGCAATGTCTCCTCGGCGCGCGCAAGGGCGCTCTCAAGGACGAATTCGCTGACCGAACGCTTTGCAGCGGTGGCGGCCGATTGTAGAACTCGCTTCGCCGAAGGCGTGAGTCGCAGGTCGAGTTTCTCGGTACGCGTGATCGTGGGCATGCCACTTCCTTGGGGGCAATGACTGAGAGCTGTGGACCCTCTCTTCTCCCGTCGAGGTTGTCACTTCGGGCATGGCACCTCACACCGCTGAACTTGGCACGGTCCCGTCGACGCGTTCGCCCGCCACCCAGGTGTCGTTCTTATTCCCGAGATGTCAGTATCGCCCACGAATCGGTTTCACGGGTCCGTTGAACCGCTCCCTTGCAGGTTTGTTCTCGAGCGGCCGCAATTCGAGCGGCTGGTCCGGCACAGCCAGGTCCGGCGTATGGTCGAGCAGGTGCCGAATAAGGTTGAGCCGTCCGTGGCGCTGATCGTTGAAATCGACGGCAACCCATGGCGCGTGCTTCGTGTGCGTGGCTTCGAACATCGCATCCCGGGCCTGGCCGTACTCGACGTACCGCGCCCGCGCCTCGAGATCGATCGGTGAGAGCTTCCAGCGTTTCAGGGGATCTGCGGCCCGTTCTTCGAAGCGCTCCTCCTGGTGCTCCTGATCCACCGTCAGCCAGTACTTATGGAGCAGGATGCCACCATCAACGAGCATCTTTTCGAAGACGGGCGCCTGTTTCAGAAACAATTCATATTCCTCGTTCGTGCAGAATCCCATCACTTTTTCGACGCCGGCGCGGTTGTACCAGCTTCGGTCGAACAGGATGAGCTCGCCCGCCGCAGGCAGATGCTGGACGTACCGCTGGAAGTACCACTGCGTCCGCTCGCGCTCGGTCGGTGTCGCCAGAGCGGAGATGTGCACCTGACGGGGGTTGAGCCGTCCGGCGATAGCGCTCAACAACCCTCCCTTGCCGGCGGCGTCCCTACCCTCGAGCAACACGAGCATGCGGGCGCCCGTATGCCGCAGCCAATGGGCCAGATTATTCAACTCGACCTGCATCGGCTCGAGGAGGTTCTCGTACTCTTTGTTCTTCACTTTTGACCAGGAGTCCGGTGCTGATTATATGAGTAGCCCCTCAAGACAGGCTTCCGGCTGAGAAAGTACAGCGCCCCCGGCTGTGTTCCCTGTTCCACGAGCTCGAAACCAGCCGATGCGAGCAACGCTCGCCATCGGTTCGAATCCGCCGCGGGATGATGCCCCATCGCATGCGGCGACGCAAACCGGACCCATGCGTCGACGTTCACAACCATCAGCAGAAACTCTCCATCGGGCTTCAGGACGCGCCCGGCCTCGGCCAGCGCCTTGGGGATGCCGGCGCGAGCGATGTGATCGATCGCGGCCACGCTGATGACGCCGTCATAAGCGCCAGTGGCGAGCGGCAGCTCGCGCGCGTCACCCACCTTCGCTTCGGCCCGGTCGGCAACACCGGCAATGCGGGCGTTGAGCATCAGCCTCTCGGGCGTGTTGTCGTCGATCCCGTAATAGCCCTTGTAGATGTCGACGCCGATGACCGTCACGCGCGGTCTTGCGAGCAACAGTCCTACGGCGGCCCGGCCCGAGCCCGCCCCAATATCGACGACGCGTCCGGTTCCCGAGGAGAGAAATTGCTCGGTCGGAAGAGCCAGCGGAAAATTGATTCGCAGCACGAAGTGGGTAATCAGCAGGCCTGCCACGCCCCACACGGCCAGCAGGCTCGATGCGATGACCAGCCATCGACGCCATCCCAGCCACAGCGCCAGGACGGCGAATCCGCCGAACAACGCGATGGGAATCAGATGTCCCCACCCGATCCACCAGCTGTAACCGAGCTCGTATGTGAGAGGAGTTGTCATGGCGGTGACGATATCGACCCGGCGTTGAACCCCACATGAACGGCTCGTTCAGCCTCCGTTCAGGACTAACCTAACACTCTTAGTTGCAGATGAGAATCCTGATTGCCGAGGACGAAGCATCGCTGTCACAGCAGCTGGCCGGTGCGCTGGCCGATGCGGGCTATGCGGTCGACTCGGCGGCCGACGGCGAGCGCGCCGACTTCCTCGCGCGCACCGAAGGCTACGACGCAGTCGTGCTCGATCTCGGACTGCCTCGCATCGATGGTCTGACGGTGCTTCGCGGCTGGCGCAGCTCCGGTCTCACCGTCCCGGTGCTGGTCCTGACCGCACGCGGGAGCTGGCACGAGAAGGTCCAGGGGATTGACGAGGGCGCGGACGACTACGTGTCGAAGCCGTTCAGGATGGAGGAGGTACTTGCCAGGCTGCGCGCGCTCATTCGGCGGTCGAGCGGGCAGATCCAGCCTGCCCTGCGCGCCGGCGCCGTGACGCTCGATCCCCAGGCACGCGTCACTCGCGACGGCGTGGCGGTGAAGCTGACGAGCCATGAGTTCCGCGTGCTCTCCTACCTGATGCACCACCGCAACCGCGTCGGGCTGCCGGAGTGGATGCGTGAAGTCGTCCTGCAGCGCGGGGTGAAGGCAGATGAGGCCGCGCCCGGGTCCGGTCTTGGCCTCGCGATCGTCCGCGACCTGGCGAAGGTCTACGGAGGTTCGATCTCGCTGGACGCGTCGCCTGCAGGCGGTCTGAGGGCCCGACTGTGGTTGCCTTCCTAAGATTAAGGCGAAGGTGCGCCGGCGGGAGGAGTGCACGTCGCACCCATCGCACCTGACGCACCCGTCGCACCTATCGCACCCGAATTAACGTTTCTTGCTGCGCGACGAGCCCTTGCGATCGTCGCCTCGGCTCGATCCGGCGCGCGAGCCCGCCATCGCCATCTCGCCTTCTTCCTCGGTTTCCGCTTCGGGGTTGATCTGCCCCGCGATCGTCGTCAGCTTTTCGTCGGCTTCCTTCTCTTCTTCGAGGGTCTGCCCCAGAAGGTCCTTGGCATCCTGCATGTCGAGAACCTCCGCGAACGTCGCCAGCGTTCCGTATGTCGCGATCTCGTAGTGCTCCACTTTCTGAGCGGACGCAATCAGCGCCGCGTCCAGCGTGGACCCTTCCAGCTCTTCCATCGCTTCCTTGCCTTCCTCGATCAACCCCTTCATGCCCTCGCACGTCTTGCCGCGGGCGGCGAGGCCCAGCAGCTTGAACACCTCTTCGAGCCTTCCCACATGCATGCGGGTGATATCGAGGTGTCCCTCGAACGCGGCCCGCAGGTCAGCGCTTTCAGCCGCCTTGGCCATCTTGGGCAGGGCCTTCGTGAGCTGTTTTTCGGCGTCGTAGATATCCCTGATTTCCTCGACAAAGAGTTCCTGGAGATTCTTGGCTGCCATACTGCGTCCTTTCAAAAAAGCGCCGCGGCGCGATAAAAACTGTCCGGCGGAACGATCACCGCCATGTCAGAAAGTAGCAAGAGGTACGCCAGCGCCTGAGCAGGGAATTCGAGCAGGAACGAAACACAAGGGGAGGGTGCTGTAGCAACTGAATTCACCGACGATCGGTGAGTGGCGATAGGTGATCGCCCAATCACCTATCGCCCGCTCGCCAAACTACTTGATCCGGAATCCACCCTCCGGCAGCTTCTCGCGATGCGCGGTATGGCAGGTCATGCAGGTGCCGGCGAGTGACGCGCGTGCGGTTTCTGCCGCCGTCATATCCATCGCCGCAAGCGCTTTCTGAACGGCCTGCAACGACGTGACGGCCGTCTGAGCCGCCATTGTCGCATCGGCGACCTTCTTGTCGTTCCAATACGTGTGAACGTTCTTGAACAGCACTTCGAGGCGCATGGCGGCCTTCGAGGCTTCGTCGGACATCCCGCCCTTGATGGACTTGTTCAGCACCCCGTTGAGCTGGCCAATCTCCTTCATGTGCGTAGCGTAGTCGGCATCCGAGGCGATCTTCATATTCGCCATGGGGGCTTGCCCGGCGGGCGGCGTCGCCTGCGCGGCAAGCGAAACGGCAAGTGCAAAGCTGAAGACACTGGCGAGCGAGAGAACACGCTTCATAACTGCCTCCTCAAATAGGCGATGTCCAGCGGGGAAACTGGTACGTTAGTGTAGTGCACATGAATTGGCTCTTCAAAGAAGAACCCTCGAGCTACAGCTTCGAACAATTCACCAAAGACGGCGGCACCTGCTGGTCCGGTGTCAGGAACCCGCTGGCGCAGAAGCACCTCCGCAGCGTCAAGAAGGGCGACCGCGTCTTCTATTACCACACAGGCAGCGAAAGGGCGGTGATCGGCATCGCCCGCGCAACGAGCGACGCGTATCCGGATCCACAAGACAAAGGCGGAAAGGCTGTCGTGGTCGATGTCGCGCCCGTCCGCGCGCTGAAGCGGCCGGTCACCCTGGCCGAGATCAAAGCGTCACGAGCGTTCGACGCGTTCCCGCTGACGCGCCTTCCGCGCTTGTCGGTGATGCCCGTCACCGATGCGGAGTGGAAACAGATCGAGAAGATGTCCATGGGGAAGGGGGATTAGAGATTAGGGATTAGGGAGGTCGGCGTGCGGTTCAGCGTAAACGCGCGAGAATCAGGCTCGTGGCCAGCAGGAAAACGCTCCAGCCGATCGTCAGCGCTTCGAGCCCGGCGCGCTCCAGCACGAAGCCTCCCAACGCTGGCGCGATCATCAAACCGACCGCCCACGCCATGTTGTAGACGCCGTAAACGACGCCGTATGCCTCGAAGCCTGCGGCAGACGCCACCTGTGCCATGTACGCCAGAGACGGCGTGACGATCATGCTGAAGAAAATCCACATCGCCACCATCACGAAGGCTGCGGAGCGGAAATCGGTGGCAAAGTTCAGCAGCGGCAGCACGAGCGCGGATGCGATCATTCCGATCATCATGAGCCTCCTGGCGCCCCATCGATCGCTGAGCCGTCCATAGATGGGATGCATCGTCGTCGACGCCACGGCGGCGATGCCGAACAGCGTGCCAATGGCGGCGGGCCCGAGCCCCAGGCGAATCCGCATGACGAGAGGAATCACCGGCTCGAGCATCGCAATCGTCCCGCCGCCTGCGATGACGACCAGCGCGGTGATGGCGACGGGCCGATGGGTCAGCACGCGGCGCATCGGCGCCGACGCACCGCTGCCCTTCGTCCGCGGTGCGACCACGGCAAACACGATCAGATCGACTACAGCCATGGCGGCGACGATGAGAAACGGCAGGCGGATGCCGCCGATCTGATACAACCATCCGCCGAGAACGGGCCCGATGATGATGCCGAGCGAGCTGCCTGCCATCACCAGTCCCATCGCCCGGCCTCGCTCTTCCGGGCCGTAGAGATCCGCGATCATCGCGAAGCCCACGATCCACGTCATCCCGTCGGCGGCGCCCTGTACGAGGCGCGCGGCAAACAGCATCGGCAGCGATTCCGCGTACGCAAACGCCAGCGTGGAGATCGCGAGCAGTGCGAGGCCGAAGATCATCGGACCTTTGCGGCCGATGCGATCGGAGATCGCACCCATCGGCACCGACAGGGTCAGCAGCGTGACGCCGAACGACGCGAACAACAGCCCGATCATGGTCGGGCCCGCGTTGAAGCGCGTGGCCAGGTCGGGCAGGATCGGCACGGACACCGAGTACGCCACGAGGTCCGTAAACGTCGCTGTGGTGATGCACGCGAGGACGAGGCCGCGGGACTTGCCTTGCCCTTTGCCCTTTTCGTCAGCGCTCACGCTTGAGGATCAGGCAGCCGAGCGGCGGGAGCAGCAGCGAGAGCCTGTGCGGGCGCCCGTGCGCAGGCGTCGGCGCCGACTCGATGGCCCCCGAGTTGCCGAGATTGCTGCCGCCGTAGATCTCGGAGTCGCTGTTCAGAATCTCCACGTAGCGCCCGGCCTCCGGCACACCGATGACGTAGGCCTCTCTGGGGACCGGCGTGAAGTTCACGACGACGACGACGAAATCCAACGGGTCGTGGGCCCGGCGAATGAACGAAACGACGCTGCCTTCGAAGTCGCTGCAGTCGAGCCACTCGAATCCAGTGTGGTCGAAATCGACCTGGTACAGCGCGGGCTGTTCGGCGAGCGTACGGTTGAGATCGCGCACCCACTGCTGAATGCCGCGGTGCTCCGGGTACTCGAGGAGATGCCAGTCGAGGCTCTCATCGTGGTGCCACTCGCGCCACTGGCCGAACTCGCATCCCATGAACATGAGCTTCTTCCCGGGATGCCCGAACATGTAGCCGTACAGCGCGCGGAGCGTCGCGCGCTTCTGCCAGATGTCGCCCGGCATCTTGTCGAGCATCGCGCGCTTGCCGTGCACGACCTCGTCATGCGAGAACGGCAGAACGAAATTCTCCGTGAACGCGTAGAGCAGCGAGAACGTCAGATCGTTGTGCGCCCAGCGCCGGTGGACGGCATCCTTGCCGACATACACGAGCATGTCGTGCATCCAGCCCATGTTCCACTTATACGTAAATCCGAGGCCGCCCAGATGCACGGGCCGCGTCACGCCCGGCCATGCCGTCGATTCTTCCGCCGCCGTGATCGAGCCGGGGGACTGCGAGTGGGTCTGGACGTTGAGCTGGCGGAGGAATTCCATCGCGTCGAGGTTCTCGCGGCCGCCGAACTCGTTCGGCAGCCACTCCCCCTCGTTCCGCGAGTAGTCGAGGTAGAGCATCGAGGCGACCGCGTCCACGCGCAGGCCGTCGATGTGATATTCCTCCAGCCAGAACAGCGCGCTGCTCAGCAGAAACGCGCGGACTTCGTGCCGTCCGTAGTTGAACACGAGCGTGCCCCAGTCGCGGTGTTCTCCCTGCCGCGGATCCTCGTGCTCGTACAGCGCCGTGCCGTCGAACCGCGCGAGGCCGTGCGCATCCTTCGGAAAGTGCCCCGGCACCCAGTCGAGGATCACGCCCAGTCCGGCGAGGTGGCACTCGTCAACGAACGCCTTGAAGTCTTCCGGCGGTCCGAACCGGCTGGTGGGGGCAAAGAACCCGGTCACCTGATAGCCCCACGACCCGGCGAACGGATGCTCGAGCACCGGCAGCAGCTCGATGTGCGTGTAGCCCATGTCTTTCACGTACGGCACGATCTGCTGCGCCATCTCGCGATAGGTCAGCGGGGCGCCGCCGCGCTCCGGCACGCGCTTCCACGACCCGAGGTGCAGCTCGTACACCGACATCGGGCGATCCAGCCACCCGTGCTTTTGCGCCCGCTCCTGCATCCACTGCTGATCTCGCCACGTGTAGCGGTTGAGATCCCAGACGATGGCCGCGCCGCTGGCGTCGGATTCGAAAAAGAAGCCGTAGGGATCGGCCTTCTGATGAAGGGCGCCGTCCACACGCGAGCGGATCTCGTACTTGTAGCGCTCGCCGTCGCCGACCTCCGGCACGAACGTCTCCCAGATGCCGCTGACGCCGAGATTGCGCATCGGGTGAGCGCTCGGCTTCCATCCGTTGAAGTCGCCGATCACGCTCACCTGTTCGGCATTGGGCGCCCACACGGCGAAGTGGACGCCGGTGCGGCCGTCGACCTCCCGCCGGTGCGCGCCAAGCTTGTCGAAGGCCCGGTGCAGCGTGCCCTCGCCAAAGAGATGGAGATCGAATTCGGTGAGCACGCCTCAGTCCTCCACTTCCATGGTGCCGTCGGCGACGAAGACCGACGTGCCGCCCACACGCACACGG
>JANNJO010000409.1:0-4421 GCA_031395755.1 Acidobacteriota bacterium | reverse complement strand
CGCAAGTACGCGTTGTGGGGCAATCTGATGGCGGGCGGCGCGGGGGCCGAGTACTACTTCGGGTATGCGCTGCCGGATAACGATCTTGTCGCCGAGAATTTCCGCAGCCGCGACAAGAGTTGGGAGTACGGTCGCATGGCGATCGATTTTTTTCACTCCCAGAAGATCCCATTCTGGGAAATGACGAATGCGGACGAGCTGGTCGGTAACGACAAGCACGACAACAGCCGGTACTGCTTCGCGAAAGCGAACGACGTGTATCTGGTGTACTTGCCTTCTGGAGGTACCACGAGCCTCGATCTCGCAAAAATGAGCGGGCAGTTTACCGTGGGCTGGCTCGATCCGAGGAATGGCGGCCCGCTGAAGAAGGGCACTGTCCCGACCGTCAACGGCGGCGCGGGTGCCGCCCTCGGGATGCCGCCCGACAATCACGGCGAGGACTGGCTGCTGGTGGTTCGACGGAGCGGACCATGATTTCGCGCGCCGCCTCTGCGGGGTAACGGCCCTCTCGAATAGTCTCAACTCGCCGCGACGTTTCCTTTATAATTCACGCATACGTTCAACCCGGTCGGTGTGTGGCTAACTCCCTGGGAACCGCTGAGGAGTCGATATGACGCGTAAGTTATTGGTGGGAGTGGTCGTGTGCACGGCCGTGGGCGGCGGCATGGCCACGCGCACGACCCTGGGGCAGGCGCCGCCCCAGGCAACGCCTCAGGAATTCAGGGAGGCTGTGCTGCCGGTGCTCGCCAAGAACTGCCTGGGGTGTCATAGCGACAAGACGCGCACGGGAAATCTGAGTCTGGAACCGTTCCGGGATCCCGCCGCCTCGCTAGAACAGCCGGAGTTGTGGCAGAAGGTACTCGACAAGCTCGTTTCAGGCGAGATGCCGCCGCGTCCCGCCGCGCCTTTGGCGCCGCACGATCTTGCGGCGGTCACGGGTTGGATTCGGAAGCTGCCCGGCGTCTCGGAGAACGTCGTCAGCGCTGCGTTCGCCAATCCGGGCCGCGTCACGGCGCGTCGTCTGAATCGCGTGGAGTACAACAACACGATTCGGGATCTGCTGGGAGTCGCAGCGCGGCCGGCCGACGAGTTTCCGGTCGACGACTCGGGCTACGGCTTCGACAACAACAGCGACGTTCTGTCGGTGTCTCCGCTGCTCATGGAGAAGTACATGCAGACGGCCAGGGACATGTCGCGCCTGGCGGTATACGGCGAGACCGTGCCGCCCAAGCCGACGCGCCTCGTTCGTCTGTTGAATCGCCGCTCGCCCGATGCGAATGACGTGCTGTCTTCCGGAAACGCGGGCGTATACCTGCCGTATTCCCTTCGCGGCGCCATGTATGGGAACTTCACGTTCCCGGTGGACGGCGAGTACGAGTTCCGTCTCCGTATCGCGAACTTCCGCGGTGACAATGCCGCGGACGTGACCGACGAGGAGAGGGCGCGCCGGGCCGAGGAGAGGCGAAAATTATTCGAGCAGCGGCGGCTGGAGCGTCTCAAAGCGGGCGCAGCGACTCAACCGCGGGCGCCGCGCGAGGTCACCCCGGAGGAACTGAGGGCTCGAGACGAGGCCGCCCGCACAGCCGCCCCGCCGCGCAAGCTGATTCTTGCCGTCGATGGTGCCCCTATTCTCTCAACTGTCATCGAAGGCACTGGCTCGTTTGGGTACTCACAGGGAGAGTTCACCGCCCGCGCGACCGTGAAGGCCGGCGAGCACTTCCTGCGGGCGTCGTATCCCGAGCTGGCGAACCTTGCCGATCCGCGCGAGAACATCAATCCGGATATGCGCCGCGGCCTCTTTGTGGACTATCTGGACATCGTCGGTCCATATAACCCGAGCCCCGCACCCCCGGCGAGCTATAACCGAATCTTCGTCTGCAGCCAGACGACGCCACAGTGCGCCAAAACCATTCTGACCAGCCTGATGGAGCGCGCCTACCGGCGCCCGGTCACACAGGAGGAACTGGCGGCGAAACTCGAGCTGGTCGCGCTCGTGCAGCGCGAAGGGGACACGTTCCAGGAAGGCGTCCGGTTGGCGCTGCAGGCCATCCTCGCGTCGCCGAATTTCCTGTTCCGGATTGAATCGGATCCCAAGGTCCAGGCCACGCCGGCGATCAACCGCGTCGCGAACGAGACCGCTCACCCCGTGAGCGACATCGAACTGGCGTCGCGCCTCTCCTACTTTCTGTGGGCCAGCATGCCGGATCAGGAGCTGATGCAGGTCGCCAAGGCGCGGACGCTGCGCCAGCCCGCGGTGCTGGAGGCGCAGGTCCGCCGCATGATCGCCGATCCGAAGGGCCGCAATCTTGTCGACAACTGGGCTGCTCAGTGGCTCCAGCTCCGCAATCTCGGACGGACGAAGCCCGATCCCAAGCGGTTCCCCACAGTTGACGACGAGCTGCTCGATGCGATGCGCCGCGAGACCAGCATGTTCATCGAGGCGATCATCAAGGAAGATCGCAGCATTCTCGACGTCATCGACGCGCCGTTTACCTTTATCAACGGCCCTCTGGCCCGCCACTATGGCATCGCCGGCGTCGATGGCGAAGACTTTCAGCGCGTGACGCTCGATGGAGTGCAGCGTGGAGGCGTGCTCACCCAGGGCGCGATCCTCACCGTGTCGTCCTACCCCACGCGCACGTCCATCCCGGTGCGGGGCAAATGGGTGATGGAGAACCTCCTTGGGACGCCACCGCCTCCGCCGCCCGACGATGTGCCGTCGCTCAATGAGACCAATGTCGGGGTCGAAGTGTCGTTGCGGGAGCGTCTCGAACAGCATCGCAAGGATCCCAGTTGCGCGCCCTGTCACAACGTCATGGACCCGATTGGATTCGGCCTCGAGAACTACGATGCCGTGGGGGCCTGGAGAACGCATGACGGGAAGTTCCCGATCGAGTCGACAGGCACGCTGCCAGACGGGAAGACGTTTGTGGGATCAAAGGGGTTGAAGGAAGTCCTCAAGGGGCAGTCCGACGCCTTTGTGCGCAACGTCACCGAGAAGCTGCTCACCTACAGCCTCGGACGCGGATTGGAGCGCTTCGACAGGCCTACCGTGGATGCGATCAGCCGCACGGTCGCGGGCAGCAACTACAGATTTTCGGCGCTCGTCATGGAAGTCGTGAAGAGCAGGCCGTTTCAGATGCAGAACGGGCAAGTCAGTCCGGCGGAAGTCATGAAGTCGGCTGCAAAGCCGCGTATCGAGGAGCCGAAGCCATGAATGTGATTTTCAAGAAGCAACTCCCACGACGTACTTTTCTCCGAGGCATGGGCGGCGTGCTTGCCCTGCCCATGCTGGATGCGATGATGCCCGCGCTGGTTCGGGCTGCGGCCGCTGCATCTCCGTCGCGCATGGCGATCCTCTATTTCCCGAACGGCGTCCAGGTTGAGTCCTGGAAGATCGCGTCAGAGGGCCCGATTGCCCGGCTCCCCGACCAGTTACCGCGTACGCTGGAACCTTTGGCGGCGTACCGCAACGACATCACCGTGTTGAGCGGGCTCACAGTCGACGGCGGGCGCGCGCATGGTGATGGCCCCGGCGACCACGGGCGCGCGGGCGCCAGCTATCTGACGGGCGCGCATCCCAAGAAGACGTTCGGCAAGGATCTGGAAGCAGGCGTATCGGTGGACCAGTATGCCGCGGGCGCCATCGGCAGCGCCACGCGGTTCGCCTCGCTCGAGTTGGGATGCGAGGAAGGGATTCAGGGGGGGAACTGCGACAACGGCTACAGCTGCGCGTACAGCAACAGCATCTCCTGGCGTACGCCGTCGACGCCAAATCCTCCCGAGATCCGCCCTCGCGCCGTATTTGAGCGCCTGTTTGGATCGGGCGAGGTGGAACGCGATCCCAAGGTTCGCGCCCGGCAGGAAAAGTATCAGAAGAGCGTGCTCGATTCCGTGCTGGCGGATGCCAAGCGGCTGGAGCGTGCGGTCGGCGTGGAGGATCGCAGAAAACTGGACGAGTACATGTACGCGGTTCGCGGCATCGAGACCCGCATTCAGAAGACCGAATCCGACAACGCGCTCAACCCGGAGATGGACAGGCCTTCGTCCAGCGTGCCAGAGAACTACAACGAGCACACGCGGATCATGTTCGATCTGATGACGGCAGCGCTGCAGACCGACTCCACGCGCGTCGTCACATTCCTGATGGCGATCGAACAGAGCAATCGCGCGTATCGCGAGATCGGGATCGCCGATTCCCATCACGGGTTGACGCATCACGGCGGCGACAAGGAAAAGATCGAAAAGTGCATCAACATCAATCGATTCCAGGTCGAACAGTTCGCCTATTTCATCGACAAGCTGAAAGCCACCAGGGAAGGCGACGGCACGCTGTTCGATCATGTGATGGTCACGTATGGCAGCGGCCTCGGCAAGGATCACGATCACGACGACCTGCCGACGCTGATCACCGGCCGGGG
>JANNJO010000219.1:0-7907 GCA_031395755.1 Acidobacteriota bacterium | reverse complement strand
GCCGGCCGCATGCCCGGGCACATGAATGTGCTCCTCGCGGAGTCGAACCTTCCCTACGAAAAGCTCCTTGAGATGGATGAGATCAACCACGAGTTCCCGGACGCTGACGTTGCGTTGGTCATCGGCGCCAACGACGTGGTGAACCCGGCGGCGCGGCACGACAAGGCGAGCCCGATCTACGGCATGCCGATCCTGGACGCCGACAAGGCAAAGAGCGTCATCGTCATGAAGCGCAGCATGGCCGCCGGCTTCGCCGGGATCGAGAACGAACTGTTCTACGATCCCAAATGTTCGATGCTCTTCGGCGATGCGAAGAAGAGCCTGACGGCGCTGATCACCGAGATTAAGGCATTGTAATTCCTGCCTAGCGCGCCGGCGCTGTGCGAAGGCCGTACCGCTGCGTCAGGAAGCCCACGATCAGACCCACCATCGAACCGGGGATCAGGATTTCCCAGAAGTAGCGCTGCCCCGTGGCAGGGTCCACGCCGAGTGCAAACGGCAGTGCAAAGAGCGCTCCCATCCCCAGTCCGAATACGAGGCCGAGCCCGAGATTGTTCACCTTGCGCCCGAACCATCCGATCAAGACACCGGCCACCAGACCCTTGCTCATCGAACCAAGGACGATACCGACAATACCAGGGGCGACCTGTGGCGCCGACACCAGCGCTGTTAGCCCGTCCACGATTCCCAGCGCTCCACCAGCCATCAACCCAAGCATCGGCTTGTTCATCTTCGTCTCCTTGCAGTGGCACGCCCGAGCGGCGCGCGTTCCTACGTATTAGGCACTCGCGAGCGGCGCCATTACACACCGCGCCATAGCAAGATGACCACCCGAACCACCGCGTATGCCGCGAGCAAGAGGAGCAACGCGCGGTTGCGCCTGTAGAACCGTGCCGCCTTCTCCCACGCGCTTTCACGATACGCGTCTACCGGTTCCGAGTCGAGCCAGCGCCGGACATCGTGTGCCAGAAGTTCGACGGTGGCGTAGCGCGCCACAGGATCGGCAGCCGCCGCACGGGTGGCGATGGCCGCGAGCGGGGGCGCGACGCGTTCCGCGCGCAGGCGAAGCAGTTCACCAAGGACGACGCCCAGGCTGAAGACGTCCGTGCGAGCATCAATCTCCCGGAACGCGCCAACCGCTTGCTCGGGTGCCATGAATCCGGGTGTGCCGACAATCGCCCATTCGTCGCTGTCGTTAGGCGGGCTCGTCCCCGCGGTCCCTGCCACCGCGATCCCCCGCGCGCCAGCGATCGTCGCCACACCCCAGTCCAGCACCAACACCTCGCCATACTCACCAACCATGATGTTGCTCGGCTTGAGGTCGCGGTGGATAATTCCCCGCGCGTGAGCAAACGCGACGGCATCGCAGACCCGCAGGAACAACCGAAGGACGTCCCCCAGTCCCAGCGCTTTGGCGCCCAGATCCAGCGACGTGCCACGCACCAGCCGCATGACATAGAATGGGCGCCCGTCCGCGAGCACGCCTGCGTCGTGTACCGCGACAATGCCGGGGTGCTCCAGACGCGCGAGGATCCATGACTCGCGCGCCAACCGTGCCGCAAGCGACGCCGAGTCCGCGTCCAGAGACAGCACCTTGAGTGCGACGTCGCGCTGAAGGACCTGATCGAAGGCGCGATAGACAGCGCCCATACCACCGCGTCCAAGCAGCTCGCGCACCTCGTACCTGGAGCCGGTGTCGGGCCGATCGATCGACTCGCGCAGATGCCTAACGGCCGCGTCGCTCAGCTTCATGATGTCTCGACGCCGAGCAGCGCGCGCGCCTCCACACGGAACTCGGCGTCCGACGCCGTCAGCGCGCGCAGCGTCTCCAACACGTGGACCCGAAATCGGCGCCGCGCCCAATTGAGATAGTTCGTCACTTGCGTGGGCGGCACGTCGAAGCGCTGGGCGAGCGCCGAGTAGCTCGGCGGCACCTCCATGTCCGCCCCATCCACATCGCGCGCGAGAAAGACGGCGTATGTCACCGCGCGCCCCTGCTCCCTTCCCTCCTGCGTATCCTCGCATTCACAACGAAACGCTTCCAGCGAAAGCGTCAGCACACTTCGCACCCACTCTCGATCGAAGATGGCGTCGACCTCCGGGGCTGTTGTGGCCAGGCTGTCGGCGTCGTCAAGCGGAAGGTGGAGCGCGCCACCGCCTCGCTTGAGCCGATGCGCGGCCTCGTGCACGGTGCCTGCATAAGCGGCAAGGCAGGCTCGCAGAAAGGTGCGGAATCGTCCGCGCGAGGCGTCGAATCGCTGCAACCACTCCTTCGAGAACGCATGGTCGAGAAAGTCGTGAGCCAGATCCTCTGCGTCGGAAGTGTCGAGCGACCAACGATGCCGCAGGACGGCAATGATGGGATCGCGATACGCCCTTGCCACGAGCTCCGTGGCGCGCGTGCGCGTCTCCGGGTCGTCACTCGACAACCCGGCGACCATGGAGAGACGAGTATCGGGAAAGGCACTCACGCGGCGGCGAAAGCTCGACGCCGTGACTCCAGATGACCAGTGGGTACCAGCGCTCTGGGTGCGAGCGCTCCATCTACCCTTCGTCGTACGCACGGCGGAGCCAGCCCTGCAGCTCACGATCGACGTCGGCGGGCGATTCGAGGCGAACGCGGTGCGTGACCATGCCGTTCCACGATCCAGCGGCCTCGAGTCGCCCCTCGGGGGGAGCGCCTCTCAATTTGAGTCCGACGTCAAAACGTGTTTTTGTCGAAGGGTGCAGCGTCGCGAACTGCGTCGAACGACGAAGACTGAGATACCCTTTCTTGGGAGTTTGCTCGATGTCGCTCCCGAACTTCAGGATCGCAGTCATCAAGGCATCGAAGATCGGGCGAAGCGCAGCCTTATCACCCGCGAACATCTCGCCGACCAAGTCCTTTCCGTCAGCGGTCTGAGAGGCGGCGTCGGACTTGAACCGCGTGTGCGCGACGAGATTCGCGTAGCCGTGGGTGAGTTCGTGCTCGCTCTTGAGCCACGCGACCAATTCGCCGTGACGCTCCTTGCCACTCCCAGCGGCCAAAGCAGTCCACTGTTCCAGCGATTTTCCTGTGGTAGCGATGAGCTTCGCCGCCATGGCGGCGACCGGGTCTGCGCGCGCTCGTCATCGAGGTTGAAGCCGCCGAACCCGCGAATCAGAATCAGAGGAACGTGAGCGATGGTTGGCAGACTCACCAGGCGGATCTCCTTAGAGCGTTTTCAGGTACTCAATCAAGGCGGCTTTCACATCCGGCGCGAGCGTCGTGCCGTACGGGTGGCCGCCGTTTCCATTCCCTCGCAGGGTCGTGTCGAACAACTCGCCCTCCCGCTCCGCCTCTGTTCCGTGAGCCACGAAGCCGACGCGAACGGGATCGTAGACGTCGTAGGCGCGATGGAAGCGTTGTGGTCTGGCGTCCGGCGGCTCGAGGAGATCGCCGAGGGCGGGTACGGCGCCGTTGTGCAGATACGGCGCGTTGAGCCACACGCCGATCAGCGGCATCGCGACGTAGCCGTCGGTCTTTCGAAAGGACTTGAACTGCCAGGGCGCGCCCTTCGCCAGGGCGTTGAACGCGGCGGCGGACTCCGCGGTCCAGGTGTCGACGCGGTGGCGATCGGTGCCGACTTCGGCTGCCGGGATCACCTGACCCATCCGTGCGCCCTCCGCCGCGTGGCACGTGGCGCACTCCGTGACGAAGGCCGCCGCCCCTCGATCGGCGAGGGCGCGATCGATCGGGAACGGATACGCGGGCGCCTTCAACTCGCGCAGCCATTGGCCGAGACGGTCGACGCTTTCGAGGTCCACTGACTTACGGCTCGCTCCGTTTCCGATAGCCGAGCTGATCAGCACTTCCTTCAACGAAGGATTCAGGCCGTCCCAATGGAAGCCGCGGCCGTCGCGCAGCGCCAGTCCCCACAGCGGCGTCATGTCGGAGTTGCCGATCGTCTGGTCAACCGCTTGACGAAGCTGCCGGTACTTGAACGGATTCAGCGGGTCGATGCGGCCGCGGCCCCACTCGGGACGGCCGTCCATCCATGCGAAGTCCTTGCGGTGGCGCTGCAGCGCGCGCCGGGTGCCGGGAATGAGGAGGAGTCGGTACGACAGCGACTCGGTCCACGACAGGTCGGCGATCTTGGCGATCTCGTCGAGCATGTCCCCGGCATTGAAGCGCGGATCGGCCGCCGCATCTTCGAGAAAGCGCGAAAATTTCTGGGGAGTCGTCAGGGTTGTCGCGCCGCCGGGCACGATGACGCGCGGCGCGTCAGGTGCGACGCGGTAGGTCGCGGTGTGGCAGAACGCGCAGTTGACCGCCACGCGTGCGGAACCCAGGACGTCCTTTCTGGAAAAACCGATGGGGAGTTCGTGCCCGGGCTCCGAGATGAACCCGAGCGAGGCGTAGCCGCCCGGGAGCTTGTCGGGGAACATCCGCGGCAACACCTGCCAGATCCAGTAGGGAAGGCCTTCCTCCGATTCGATGCCCACCGATCCGTACTTGAAATGTTCGACGCCGGAAGTTCTTTGGCTGGCGCCTTCGGAGGTGAGGGCCGCGCAGGCGAGCACGACGAGCAGCGCCGCGATGCCCTTCTTCATAGCGTTTTCAGGAACTCAATCAGCGCTTCCCGGTCGGCGGCCGGCATCTCGCTCCCGTAGAGATGCCCACCGTTGCCGTTGCCGCGAAGGCTGCTGTCGAACCGGACGCCGTTCCTCTCTGCGTCCGGACCCGAGGAGACGAACCCCACCGCCTGCCAGTCGTAGACGTCGTACCCGCGGTAAAACGTGCCCGGCCTCTCCTGGGGGAAGAGCAGCGCCCGCAAGGTGGGCACCGCCCCATTGTGCAGGTAGGGGGCCCGCAGCCAGACGCCGTCGAGCGGCATGTTCGCGTAGCCTTCCGTCTTGCGGAAATGAGAGAACTTCCACGGCCTCCCGGTGCCGATCGTGTTCATCTTCTCGACGAGCGCCGCGGTGAACGAATGCAGGCGCTCGGGATCGGTGCCGATTTCGGCGAGCGGCGTGACCTGTCCGACGGCCGCGCCGTCAGGTGCATGGCATCGCGCGCATGCGGTCTGATACAACTGGTCGCCTCGCGCAACCTTCGTGCGGTCGATGCGCGCAGCCGGAAACGGGGGCGGCTTCAGATCGAGCGCCCACCGAGCGACGCGATCGAGCGAGGGAAGGTCGAGCGACTCCTCGGTCGCCCCTGCGCCGATGGCCGCGCTCTTGTTGCGCTCCTCGACGGCATTGTTGTTCCCGTCCCAGTGGAGCCACATCCCCTGGCGGATTCGCTGGTTGAAGAGCGGCGGCAGGTCCACGGTCCCCACGCTCTTGTCCGCGTTCATGTCGAAGTTGAAGATGCGCTTATAGGGATTGAACGTGTCAACGCGCCCGGGCCCCTGCGGCGGACGAGCGTCGAACCAGGCGTTCTGCTCGGCGCGCTCGAGAATGCCGTCGCGGGTGCGCTTGATGACGACAAACCGGTACAGGACCGAGGCGAACCAGGAAAATTCCGGGTCCTGCTTCCGGATGGCCTCGATGAGCGTGTCTGCCGTGAAGCGCGGGTCGCGCGCGCAGGCGGTGAGGAAGTTCGCGTAGCCTTGCAGGTCCATCTGATGGGCCGGCATCCCCGGCACAATCTGCCTGGGACTGCCCGGCGACTCGCGCACCGTCCCCGTATGACACGTCGCGCAGTTCAAACCCACGAGGGCCACGCGGTCCTCGACGTACGTCGTGCCGATCGGACGCCCCATCGGCGCGTTCTTCTCGAAGATGAATCCCAGCCGCTCGTAGCCTTCGCCAGGCCGATTGGGAAGCTTGTCCGCGAAGAGCACCGGGAGCACGCGCCAGATGGCGTACGGGAGGCCCACTGTCTCTTCCGTGCCTACGGATCCGTATTTGAAGTGCGAGACGATGTCATCCTGCGCGGCAAGCCGCCCGGGGGCTGCCGCGATCGCCACGGCGAGCACCGACCCGGCCACACCACTGAGGAGCGCGCCCGCCAACGACACTGTTCCGCGCCGCGTCATGGACTCGTCTCCGTGAACGGAGCCGGAGTGTAGACCGACATGATCTGGCGGATCATCTCGTCGCGCGACGCGAACCGCGTCTCGTCGTAGCAGCCGAGCGGGTTTTCCGGGACGTTTACCAGGCACTTGTTGCAGTAGGTGCACGGCTTCGGCGCCGCGTTGAGGCCCTGCGCAAACATGTTCACCAGGTCGTTGTTCGCGATCAGGGGCCGTGCGGCGCTCACCGCGTCGCAGTCTCCACGGACCATCGCCTCGCGGATGATCGAAGCCGTCTGGAAACCGCCCGTGCAGATGATCGGCACGCTGACGCTCTGCTTGATTGCCCGTGCATCCGGAAGATTCGCGCCTTCGATCTTGGCAGGATCGCCAGCGGCCTCGTTCCACGCCCGCTTGGCGATTTGTCCGGAAACGCCGTGAAAGAGCAGGAAGTTGGCAAACGTCCGCTCGCCGCTCGAAATCATCGTGTCGTACGACTTCGCCAGGTCCTCGACGGGCAGATCGACCCCAGCGGGGTTTTTCGGATGCGGGAAGAAGCTTCCCGTCGACACATGGATCGCATCGACCCCGGCCTCGACGAGCCACTGGCAGACCTTGATCGAGTCGGCCACGGTGTTGCCAGACGGCCCCCGCCCGAACAGCGCGAGGGCGTCGTCGTACTCCGTGGCGCTGATCTTCATCTGCAGGTGAAAGTCGTTGCCGACCTTGGCGCGGATCGCTCTGACGATGTCCAGAACGAAGCGTGCGCGGTTCTCGAGGCTGCCGCCGTAGTCGTCCTTGCGATCGTTGATGGCCGAGCTGAGAAACTGGGTGATGAGATATCCGTTGGCGCCGTGGAGCTCCACACCGTCAAGGCCGGCCTCGCGGGCCCTCCGCGCGCCCTCCGCGAAGTACTGGACGACCTCGCGAATCTGCGCGATGGTCATCCGCTCGCACCGGAAGCCGTGGATCGGATCGGCCTTGTCGGTCGAGCTGATCCCTGTCGGGACCTCGATCCCGTTGATATCGCGCTGTCGGCCCGAGTGGCTGAGCTGCAGAATGTACTTGCAATCGTGCTCGTGCACCGCCTTTCCGAGAGCGCGCCAGAACGGAATCCGCGAGTCGTTGTCAATCATCGCGTAGTTCGGCACGATGCGGCCGCGCAGGTGGACCGGCACGAACGACGAGATGATCGCGCCGACACCGCCTTTCGCGAACTTGACTTCCCAGTTGATGCGGGCCTGATTGCCCGAGCCGTCGTAGTTGTCGAAGCGGCCAGACACGTTCGACCGGAAAATGCGGTTCTTGACCGTCAGGTTCCGGAACTGCAGCGGCGTGAAGATGATATCGCCCGGCATCGGTGGCTCCCTCAGAAAGTCTTCATGTATTCGATGAGCGCCCACTTGTCGGCATCCGCAAGCTGGGCGCCGAACGCGTGGCCGCGGTCCAGGATGAAGTCCGGCGCCAGGTTGTTTCCCAGCATCCGGCGGTACACCGCTGCGTCAGAGAACAGATTCAGCAGCACGCTGTTGCGCACGATGTCCGGAAGGCGCGTCGGATCGACACGGGCGACGTAGTCGATCGGCGTGCCTGCAGGGATGCGTACACGGCGACTGGTGCCGCTGATGGTGACCGTGCTGTCCACGGTCGTGACGGGAATCGACTGGACGCCGAGGCGGCGTTCCGGCCACAGCAACTTCTGCATGCCGTCGGTGAACGCCGTCATCCGTCCCTGCACGGACGGATCCTTGACGAAAATGCCCACCGAGTTGTTGTGCAGGTACGGCGCGGTGGCCCAGATCGCCGTCAGCGATGCGGTGCGGTAGTAGCCCCGACCGCCGCCCGGAATGTCGAGCGTCAACGGCTTCGTCGGGTCGCGAGGGTTGTAGAGGTTCGTCAGCCGTCCGGCGCTCGGTTGAGCCTTATAGG
>JANNJO010000137.1:0-2943 GCA_031395755.1 Acidobacteriota bacterium | reverse complement strand
GCGTTCGCTGTTGAGCGTATCGAGGATGCGCTGCTGCTCGATCTCGCTCAGGGCCAATGGCGGTCGAGGGCGGGTGCTCTTCTCGCAGAGCGCCCCTGCGGGGGATGGTTCCACGTCCACATCGAGTACAGCGGTGGCTCCGGTTAGTTGGACAGATTTTGGTTGAAGATAATTGAAGCCCTGCGGGGTTAAGCTGCCAGTGGCAGCGGTTGGTTTAGGAAGTAGACTTCATCGGGTGTTTTGCCGTCAAGACTTTGATGAGGTCTGGTCTGGTTATAGAACTTGAAGTACGAAGTTAGGCCTGCTTTTGTCTCGGGAATGGTGCCGTAGGCGTTGAGATAAACCTCCTCGTACTTGACGCTTCTCCAGAGCCTCTCCACGAAGACGTTGTCCACCCAACGGCCTTTGCCGTCCATGCTGATCTGGATACGATGGGTTTTGAGCACCTCGGTGAAGGCGTTGGAGGTGAACTGGCTTCCCTGATCGGTGTTGAAGATCGCCGGGGCGCCGTACCGCGTGATCGCCTCGTTGAGGGCCTCGATGCAAAAGTCCGTGCTCATCGTGTTGGACACCCGCCAGGCCATGACCCGGCGGGTGGCCAGGTCGAGGATAGCCACGAGGTAGGCAGAGCCCTTGGCCAGCGGGATATAGGTGATGTCGGTGGCCCACACCTGGTTGGGTCTTTCTATGCAGACGCCTTTGAGCAGGTAGGGGTAGATCGTTGCCCTGGGCGCGGGGATCGTGGTGCGTGGCCTGCGGTACACGGCTTCCAGGCCCATACGCCGCATTAAGGTGCGCACGTGACGGCGTCCCACCTCGAAGCCATCCCGGCGCAGCCAATCGCGAAGCGTGCGACTGCCCGCGAAGGGATAGCTCAGGTGCAGCTCATCGATGCGGCGCATCAGCCCCAGATCGCCTTCTGAAACCGCATCGGGGCGGTAGTACGCCGTGGAGCGTGCCACATCGAGCAATTCGCACTGGCGCTTGAGGGGAAGTTTATGGTTGCGGTCAATCATCGCTTTGCGCTCAGCAAGCCCGCCTTGGTGAGTGCGCGTTCTAAAAAATCATTCTCCAAGCTCAGCTCGCCGATCTTGGCCTGCATGGTCAGCACATCGGGCTGGTCGTTCCCCTCGCGCCGCTCGGTGGCGGTCTCGAATACCGCCCCGGCCTCAGTCTGGAGTTGCTGTTTCCACGCGCTGATCTGATTGGCGTGCAATTCGAAATGCTCAGACAACTCGGCCAGCGTCTTGTCGCCCTTGATCGCTGCCAGCGCGACTTGCGCCTTGAACTTCGCCGTCAACTTCCGGCGTGGCCTTCTCTTGCTCATGGTCTTGCTCCTCTTGGTTAAGAGCAAGGCTATCAATTATCCGCGTGTCCGAAAATCCGGAGCCCGCTCGAAAAGCGCCGGACTAGCCCGACGGGGCGAAAAGCGGGAAACCTTAGCGCGCCTGTCTGGTACCTCCAACGAACGGATGCATTGGAAGGAGTGCGCGATGGCAGAGCAATTCACGTTCGCGGTATTCACGGCTCAAACACGATGAATCGTGCCGGATTTCGTGGACAGCAATCTGGACATGTCCAGCCGGCCCGGTTGGGGCATCGAACCCGACGAAGCCGCCATCCGGACCCCGCCGCCATCGTCGAGTGCTGACCTGCTTACCCAGGAGCGGAAAGAGTGAGGTATGCATGGCCGCGTGGATCTCAGGTCCGAATCACGCCGAGTTGGATCAGCACGAAAGCCGTCATGGTGACCAGCATCAGAATAGCGACCAGCCATAACAGGAAAGTCACCCCGCCCCCGGGTGCCACCTCCACAGGCAGCTTGCGGTGCCGCAGATACACCACGGCAAACGCTAGTACCGGAAGCATCAGGCCCAGCACCACGCCGCCGGCCTTGACCATCTGCCCCGGCTCGCCGGTTGCGAAGTACACCAGACAAGGAATCACCGTTAACGCCACCACAAAGGCGCGCTGATAACGCAGTCGCGCGGGATAATCGTCGGCTCGAAACCGGCCCATCAGCCGCATCATGTCCGCGAATATCCGCGCGTTGGCCGCGGTGGCGGCGAACACCGTGCTGTAGAGCACCGCGATGGCACCGATATAAAACAGCCATAGGCCGAAAGGGCCCATTGTTTCCGTGTACATCTGCGACAGCACGGCGATCATTTCGTTGCCCTTGGGAACCTGGCCAAGCGTGTGCAGCACGCCGGCGCCGAGCATGTAAAACGCCACCGTCGCAAGGGTGTACACAAGCATGGACACCAGGATGTCGCAATGCATGACCCGTATCCATCCGCGGGCGCGGCGACGCCACGCCTCGCTGTCTTCGCGCGGCCCCGTAAAGCGCGCATAACCCTTTTCCACACACCAGTAGGGGTAGGCGGATAACTCGCCGGCATTCACGCCGGTGATTCCGAACACAGCGATGGCCACCACCAGACCCTTTTCCGGCAGCCCGAAGCTCAGGCCTTCGGCCATGCGCGTCCACGTGAAATACGCGGGATCACTGGTGAGCACCGCGGCGGCGAACACAGTCATGAGCGTGAATAAGCTGACCATCCACACGGCGAGAAATTCCACGCGCTGGTAGGAGCCCTTGAGCAGCACGGCCAGCGTAAGCACCGTCAGGATGACGACCCACGCTCCGATGGGAACGCCCGGAACGAACATGACCATGACCTGCGCAATGCCGGCATACATGGCTCCGATCAATGTCAAAGAGAGCACGATGATCGCGCCCCAGACCCACACGACCCAGTTGACCTTGAGTGCACGCGGACCCGGAAAATGGTTGAGCGCTTGCAAGCCGGTCTCGCCCGTTGCAATCGTGTAGCGGCCCCACACGGCCTGGACGACGGTCTTGACCACGCAACTGAACAGGATCGCCCAAAGCATGACGAAGCCGACTTCCGCGCCCAGCCGCGTGGTGGCGATCAGTTC
>JANNJO010000089.1:0-3453 GCA_031395755.1 Acidobacteriota bacterium | reverse complement strand
CCGGCGGCTCGATACTGGGCGACAAGACGCGCATGGAGCGTCTTTCGGTTCACGAGCAGGCGTATATCAGGCCGAGCCCCGCCGCCGGCAATCTGGGGGGCGTGGCGGAAATGACGCGCGAATCGATGCTCGTCGTGGAGGCCGCGGGCTATGACGTTGTGATCGTCGAAACAGTGGGGGTGGGCCAAAGTGAATTCGCGGTCGCCGGAATGACGGACATGTTCGTGCTGATGCAGCTGCCGAACGCAGGCGACGACCTGCAGGCGATCAAGAAAGGCGTTACCGAGCTTGCGGATCTTGTCGTCATCAACAAGAGCGACCTGGACGAGGCTGCCGCGGCGCGCGCGGGCGCGCAGATCGAGTGGTCCTTGAATCTGCTCGGGCTGCAAGGCAATCCAGAACACGCATCCCACGATACGGCGGCATGGCGTCCGCAGGTATTGCAGCTGAGCGCATTAAAGGTGCAGGGGCTGGACGCATTCTGGGCCACGGCGAGCCGCTTCCGCGAGCAGCAGACGAAAGGCGGCCGGTTGGACGCGCGCCGCCAGGCGCAGAATCACGCATGGATGTGGGAGCGCATCGAGTACGCCCTGAAGTCGCGCTTTCGCAATCACCCGCGAGTGCGCGAGGCGCTCGCTGGCGCGAGCGCTGAAGTGAAGGCTGGCCGCCTCGCGGCCTCGGTCGCTGCACGGCGCCTGCTCGACCTTTTGAACTGACCACCACGGGATCCGTCATGCACGACATCATCCAAAAACTCGCTGCGACGCGCGCCAAGGCACGTCTGGGGGGCGGCGAGAAGCGCATCGCGGCCCAGCACGGCAAAGGCAGGCTCACCGCCCGGGAGCGGCTCGAATTGCTGCTGGACGAAGGCACGTTCGAGGAATGGGACATGTTCGTCGAGCACCGGTGCACCGACTTCGGTATGGCCGACAACAGGATTCCCGGCGATGGCGTGGTAACGGGTTACGGCATGATCAACGGCCGCCTCGTTTTCGTGTTCAGCCAGGACTTCACGGTATTCGGGGGCGCCCTGAGTGAAGCTCACGCCGAGAAGATCTGCAAGGTCATGGACCAGGCCATGAGAGTGGGAGCGCCGGTGATCGGCCTCAACGATTCGGGCGGCGCGCGCATACAGGAAGGCGTGGCATCGCTCGGCGGCTATGCCGAAGTCTTCCAGCGCAACGTGATGGCTTCCGGCGTCATCCCACAGATCAGCGTGATCATGGGCCCGTGCGCAGGCGGCGCGGTATACAGCCCCGCGATGACCGACTTCATCTTCATGGTGAAGGACAGCTCTTACATGTTCGTGACCGGGCCCGAAGTGGTGAAGACCGTGACGCACGAGGAAGTCACGCTCGAAGAGCTGGGCGGCGCCATCACCCATACGACGCGCAGCGGAGTGGCCGACCTCGCTTTCGAGAACGACCTCGAGGCCATGCTGATGCTGCGGCGTTTCTTCAGCTACCTGCCCCTCAACAACAGGGAGAAAGCCCCGGTGCGTCCGAGCGGCGATCCGGCGGACCGCGTCGACCTTTCGCTCGACACGCTGGTGCCCGACTCGCCGAACAAGCCTTATGACATGAAGGAACTGATCGTCAAGGTCGCTGACGATGCCGACTTCTTCGAGCTGCAGCCCGAGTACGCGAAGAACATCATCATCGGCTTCGTGCGACTCGAAGGACAGACCATCGGCGTCGTCGCGAACCAGCCGTTGGTGCTTGCCGGCTGTCTCGACATCAAGAGCGCGATCAAGGCGGCCCGCTTCGTGCGTTTCTGCGATGCGTTCAATAGTCCGGTGATCACGTTCGTCGACGTCCCCGGCTTCATGCCCGGCACCGCGCAGGAGTACGGCGGCATCATCAAGCACGGCGCAAAGCTGCTCTATGCGTACGCCGAATGCACGGTGCCTAAAGTGACGGTGATAACGCGCAAGGCTTACGGCGGCGCGTACGACGTCATGTCTTCCAAGCACCTGCGCGGAGACGTGAATTTCGCCTGGCCGAACGCCGAAATAGCGGTGATGGGCGCCAAAGGTGCCGTCGAGATCATCTTTCGTGAGGACAAGAGCGACCCTGCCAAGCTTGCCGCACGGGAAGCGGAGTACAAAGCGCGCTTCGAGAACCCGTTCGTCGCGAGTGCGCGCGGTTATATCGACGACGTGATCCAGGCGCACGAGACGCGCAAGCGCATCTGTCGCTCGCTCACGATGCTGCGCGATAAGCGGCTCGAGAACCCGTGGCGCAAGCACGGCAACATTCCGCTTTGAGCGCCGCAGCAAGGGCAGAGCGCATGTTCAGGAAGATCCTCATCGCCAACCGCGGCGAGATTGCGTGCCGGATCATCAGGACCGCGCGCCGAATGGGCATCCAGACCGTCGCGGTGTATTCCGACGCTGATCGCGACGCGCGCCACGTCGAGTTGGCGGACGAAGCGGTGCTGCTCGGGCCTGCGCCTGCGCGTGAGTCGTATCTCGCTGCCGACAGAATACTCGATGCCTGCAGACAGACTGGCGCAGAGGCGCTGCACCCGGGGTACGGGTTTCTTTCCGAGAACGCCGGCTTCGCGAAGCGCGTCGAAGTAGAAGGCGTCGTCTTCGTCGGCCCGAAGCATGACGCGATTGCCGCAATGGGCGACAAGATCGCATCGAAGAGGCTCGCTGAAAAAGCGCGCGTCAACATCATTGCGGGATGGAACGACGTGATCGCCTCTGCCGAGCGCGCGGTTCAGATCGCCCGGGACATCGGCTACCCAGTGATGATCAAGGCTAGCGCCGGCGGCGGCGGCAAAGGCCTGCGCGTCGCTTTCAACGACAAGGAGGTGCTCGAAGGCTACACCTCGTGCCGCAACGAGGCCCGCCAGAGTTTCGGCGACGATCGCGTATTCATCGAGAAGTTCGTGGAAGAACCGCGGCACGTGGAGATCCAGGTGCTCGCGGATGCGCACGGCAATTGCGTTTACCTGTGGGAACGCGAGTGCTCGATCCAGCGCCGTCACCAGAAGCTGTTCGAGGAAGCGCCTTCGCCGTTCATCAGCAAGACCACGCGCGAGGCGATGGGCAAGCAGGCGGTGGCGCTCGCGAAGGCGGTGAAGTACCAGAGCGCGGGTACGGTCGAGTTCGTCGTTGCCAAAGACCAGAGCTTTTACTTCCTCGAAATGAATACCCGGCTGCAGGTCGAGCATCCGGTCACGGAGTGCATCACGGGCCTCGATCTCGTCGAGCTCATGATCCGCGTGGCGGCCGGCGAAAAGCTGCCCTTCGTGCAGCGCGATATCGTGCTTGACGGGTGGGCGATGGAATGCCGCATCAACGCCGAGGATCCGTTCCGCAACTTCCTGCCGTCTACAGGACGCCTGGTGAAGTACCAGCCGCCCGAGGAGACGATCGACGCCGGCGCAGCGTCACCTCGGGGGAGGGGCGTGCGTGTCGACACGGGTGTCTATGAAGGCGGCGAG
>JANNJO010000079.1:0-5159 GCA_031395755.1 Acidobacteriota bacterium | reverse complement strand
ATGTACATCGGCAACGCGTTCTACATGTTCGTTGGCGCGGTGATGGGCGGAATGGCTCAGGCGGTGGTCGACGACCGCGAACGATTCAGGACGTTAAAGGCCATGTACGTCGCGCCGGTCGACATCCCGATGTACCTGGTGGGACGCGGCGTCGCGCGATTCCTGACGGCGTCCTTGTCGGTGCTGGTGACGATCCTGTTCGGGATCGCCTTTCTTCACCTGCAGGTGACCCCGTTCGAGGTTCGGTGGTTCTTATTGTTCTCGACGCTTCTCGTGGGGATCGTCATGCTCGCCATGATGGGCCTGGTGCTCGCCAGCTTCGTCCTGACGATCGCGCATGGATCCTGGCTCGTCGGCGAGGGCGTCGCCGCGGCGCTCTATCTTTTCTGCGGCGCCGTGTTTCCGATCGAGGTGCTGCCGCCCTACCTGCGCCCGATCGGGTATCTCATGCCGGTCACGTACTGGCTGGAGCTCGTGCGCCGATCGCTGATGGGGAGCGTGGCGCACGAGTGTCCCGCGTTGAAGAGCATCGGCGACTACGAGCTCCTGGGTCTGCTGGCCGTGCTGACGCTCGCGCTCGGCGCGGTGGCCGCGGCGACATTCCGCCGCTGCGATCACATCGCGCGCGAGAGAGGGCTGATCGATCGTACGAGCAACTACTGAATCCGGACCCAGGCAAGGATCAGTTGGAGTCCGCCGGAGGCTGGTAATCGGGCACGTGATTCACAATCGGCGTGATTGTGCGCAAATACGCGTAGATGGATTTCAGATCCTCGTCGCTGGCGTTCCGGTACGCCGGCCACGGCATCGGCGGATTGATCGGTCGCGACGTACCCATGTGCCGGCCGGTACGAATCGTCTTGATGAACATGTCCTCAGTCCAGATGCCGAGGCCGGTGTTCTGCTCGGGTGTCAGGTTGAACGCGTAACTCACACCCCACGGTCCGCTGTATGCCGTGTTGGTGGCGAACCCCGACCAGACGAATGGCTCGGCCGCCTTGGTTGCCGGCAGAGGCCCGATCTGCTCCGGATGGCCGGACAGGAATCGCGTCATGTCCGGCTCGGGACCTGCAGGACCCATCTTCCAGGGCGTGTGACAGTCGTTGCAGCCCATGATTTTCACGAGGTACTCGCCTCGTTGAACCACATGGGCAGACGCCTGAGGCGGCGCTGTCTGCTGGGCCTCGCTTGTGGTGAGCGTGAGGAATCCGGCGGCGGCAAGAAACAGGACGGCGGTGGCGGCGATCAATGTGTTTTTCATGAAAAGAAATTTACAGGTGTCCGCGTGGGCGCGTTGCTAAGAATTGCCTAGGGCAATCCTAAAAATTTCCTAAATCGTTCATAATCAGCGGCGTGACGGCGGTAAACGAGACCCGGATCCTCCGCTGCCTCGAACACGGCGTGTCGGTCCTCGTCGGATCGGTGGATGCACTGGGCAGTCCTGCCTGTTGCCGGGCGGTCGGGCTTACGTCGAGCGACAATCTCGCGACGGTCACCGTCTTCGTGCCGATGGCGACAAGCCAGGAGACGATGGCGAACGTGGCCACGACCGGCCGGCTCGCCGTGGTAGCCACGCATCCGATCGAGCACTGCGCCACGCAGCTGAAAGGGATCGCGCAGCGCACGCGGCCCGCGCGCGAAGACGAAGAGCCGTTCGTCCGGCAGCACCTGGGCAGCTTCGCGGCGGTCTTGAACAGCCTGGGCTATCCGCCGCGCCTCACCAACGCCCTCGTCCACTGGCCGGCCTTCGCCATTGAGATGCGGGTGGAGGAAGTCTACGAGCAATCGCCGGGGCCGAATGCCGGGAGTCGGTTGCGATGAGCGCCCCTCCAACGCTTTCGGACCTTCCGCGGTGCTTTCAAGGGGTCGTTCCCAGCATCATCGTCACGGCCGACGCCGCAGGCGTTCCGAACGTCACCTACCTGAGCCAGGTCTATTACCTCGACGAGCGGCACGTCGCGCTGTCGTGCCAGTTCTTCAACAAGACGCGCCGGAATCTCGACGACAATCCGCTGGCCTGCGTCGAGATGTACGACCCCATGACTCTGCAGGCGTATCGCCTGCGGCTGAAATTCCTCCGATCGGAGACACGCGGGACGCTCTTCGACGCCATGTCGGCCCGCATCGACGCGATCGCGTCGGTGACCGGCATGAAGGGCATCTTCAAGCTCATCGCCGCGGATGTGCTCGAGGTGCTCGCGCTTGAGGAGGTCGAGGGATTCCTGGCGGACGGCCTGCCCGAACTCGAGGCCGATCGCCCCTCGCTGGGCGGCCACCGGACGGAAGTGCGCGGGCTGCAGTGGGTCTCGGAGCGCATCAACCGGGCCGGCGATCTCGAGTCGCTGCTCGGGGCCGCGCTGCAGGCGCTGGACGAGTATTTTCAGTTCGCACACACCAGCGTGCTGCTGTACGACGAATCGTCCCAGCGCCTGACCACGCTCGCAAGCCGCGGGTACGGCGGAAGCGGGATTGGCGCCGAGGTGCCAATCGGGCAGGGCATCATCGGCACGGCGGCGCGCGATCAGCAGGTGATGAGGTTCGGTATGCTCGATGCGGACCTCGGCTACGGCCGGGCGATCCGGCGCGAGACATCCGGCGAGCGCGCCTGTGAAGACATTCCGCCGCCAGGCTTACCCGACGCCCAGAGCGTGCTCGTCATCCCGTTGACTGTGGGCGGCCGTCTCATTGGAGTGCTGGCGGCCGAAGATCGCGACCCGATGCGCTTCGGCGAATGGCACGAGGCATATCTGCAGATCGTCGCCAATCAGATCGCGCTCGGCATCGATCGGATGGTCGATCGGCCGGCCGGCGATGCCGACGCGGATGCCGATCCAAGGGCGGCCGTGGTCGCCCCGCCGGCCGCGACTCGAAGGAAAATGACGCTCACGTATTACCGCAAGGACGAAGCGATTTTCGTCGACGGGGAATACCTGATCCGCAACATCCCTGCGCGCATTCTCTGGAAGCTGCTCGACGAATCGCAGCGCACGGGGCGCACCGAGTTTTCCAACCGCGAAGTCCGCCTTGACGAATCTCTCGGGCTCCCGCCAGTGAAGGACAACTTCGAAAGCCGGCTCATCCTGCTGCGCCACCGGCTGCAGGAGAAATGTGCCGGGGTGCGGATTGTGTCGACAGGACGCGGCCGCTTTGCGCTGCAGACCAGCGCCGCGATCGAGATGATTGAAAAGTAGTCACAGGCGACGCACGGCGGTGAACGTGTGAAATGGCTTCAGATTGTCCAGGCGCTCCTCCGGCTCATCCATCTTCCAGCTGAACATCTGACCCTCAATCCGGTCTTCCTTGAAGTCGATCATCGTAAAGCCGTTCTTTTCGAGAGGATCCAGCCCCGCATCGAGCTCGATACCTGTGGGCGTGCGCGGCGGCGTGCCGCGCCACGCAGACGGCCAGGCTTTGGGGCCGGTGCTGATGGGGCCGGTCAGGACGGACACGACGGGGTTCCGGCGGAAGTCGAGATTACCGTAACGCAGGATCCGCCCCTCTCCCAGCGCGTGCAGATCGCCGCTCAGGAACAGCGGGATTCCCTGCATGGTCGAGGCGGCCTGCAGGAGACGGTTGTGTTGAAGGTTCCAACCCGATTGCCAGAGATACTTCGGCTTGGCGACACCCAATTGTCCATCGGCCTGGAGAAGATCCGGGTACCACTCGCCCCACTTCCCGGCTGCCCAACCAACCGGCGTCGACGGCAGATTGACTACATGCCGGGTTTCCTGTGCCGCCATGCGTCTCATCACCCACGCCTCGACCGTCTCAGGAAGGAATCCGCCGGCCGGGCCCGTCAACGACATGTAACGCCGGCAGTCGTACATCAAGATCTCCAGCAACCGGCCGTAGCGCAATGTGCCAAACGACTCCGACACGCCGGCCGCGCGGTCTGCGGCTCCGCTCGACGGCAGACCGATCGGGCGCCAGGCGTCAGGCAGGAATTCGGGGTAATACAACCGTTGCGTCGCCCGCGCGAGCCCCAGCATGAAGTCGTCGGGCGGAAACGTCACGATCTGCTCGGTCGCCTCGTCGTTCTCGAAATAATCGTGATCGTCCTGCACGAAGAAAACAGGCGTGGAACGAAAGTCCGTTCCGTAGAGATCGCGGATCTGCGGTGTGACCACCAGCTTGAACTTGCGCTCGTTGTCGGTGCCGAGAACCGGCATGTCCCGTGTGAACTGGCCCACCAGTTTCTGCGCTTCGGGAGCGTTACCAAGCATGACCGATCCCACAGGCGAGCGGAGATCCCAATAGACGTGGTCGCCGATGGCAATCATGGCATTCGGTTTGTAGGACAGCCCCGTCAGAAGCAGTTTTCTCCGATTCGCGATCGACACCCAATACGGACGATCCGTGTCGGGATTCACGGTGGCCGGATGGCCGCCCGCACAGGTGAACACGAGCAGGCGAAAGTTCGTCGGCCGGGCTTCGGGACTGGGAAACGTCGAAATCGGCCACGGGTCGCAGAGGGGCCTGCCGCCAGCGTCTTCCAGGAGCAGTTGATACGCATGCTCTGGCTCGAGCCCCGCGAGATCAAACGAGTAGAACTCGCCCACTGTGTCGAGACGCGCGCCCACCGCCTTCCGAGTGCCCGCCCGTAACCTCGGCGGCTTGGCCAGCGGACGAGCAAAACTCGCCTTGAGCAGCAGGCGATCGTGGCTGACCCCGGGAAGCAGGTGAAGGACAGCGCCGGGCTGCCATCTCTTTTCCTGAGCCCGGCCTGCGATGGTCAGGGCAGCCGCTCCTGAAATCGTTGCGGCCAAAAGCTGCCGGCGAGACAGGGGCGGGGACATCGTGTGAAGTATAAAGTGCTTCCTGATTTTCTGATTGACACGCTTGCGCACCGCTGATAGACCTCTCGGTGCAGACGTGTTCCAGACCGACGGCACGAACCTCAAGGAGAGATCCCATGCGCAAGACATTCGATTGGATCCTGGCTCTCAGCTTATTGCTTGCACCGGCATTGCCCTCGTTCGCCCAGACTTTTGGGCAAATCACCGGCCAGGTGACAGACGCGAGTGGCGGCATTCTCGTTGGGGCCAGCGTGACGGTCACGAACACCCCAAACCAACGCGGCGCGCGAGGCCCAGACCAACACATCGGGTAGCTACGTGTTCCCGAACTTGCTCCCCGGTGTTTACAGCATCAAAGTGGAC
>JANNJO010000066.1:0-2690 GCA_031395755.1 Acidobacteriota bacterium | reverse complement strand
CCCGCGGCCGAACCGTCGCGGAGGAGGACCCGTGTGGTGGCGGCGGTCGAGGGCAGTTCAGCGATTGCCATTGACGTTACCGACGCGAGGCCGTAAAGACCTGAAGGGCGTCCGGCAACACGAACTCGTGCTCTGGATGCCTGACGGTCAGCACGGGGCAGCCTGCGATGCGCACGACCTTTTCCGCCACGCTTCCCATGAGCAGATGACCCACGAACCCGCGGCCGTGCGTGCCCATGATGATGACGTCGACGGCGGCGTCCCGGGCGTAGCCGACTACCTCGAGTGCCGGTGCGTTGCCGGTCCGGACGACCGTGACCGCCTTGAGCTGCTCCCGATCTTCCGGTGTTACCAGCCGGTGGAGCGTCGACTGCGCGCCGACTTCGAGGTCGGCCTGCAGGTTCACGAAATCGATGCCGGCAGCTTCGGGTCCGGCCCAGGCCATCGGACTCTCCACCACATGCAGCACGTGCAGCTTCGCGCCGAACGTGCGCGCGAATTCGCGCCCGTAACTGAGAGCAGAGTCGGATGCCGGTCCGAAATCGGTTGCCACGAGGACGTTGGAAATTTTGATCATGTTGTCACCTTCGCAATCTGTCTCAGCACACGACGTGCCATCGCGCTCGTGGCCTGGAACGCGCGATTCTCGATGAATTTTCCGCAGTGCCGTGGGATCCTCCGCACCTGCGCGCGCGCGCGGTCAGCGCGGCGGCATGGGCAGCTCGACGGAAATCGTCGTGCCGCCCTTCGCCGGCACGTCGATGTGAATTGTTCCGTCGTGGGCTTCCACCATGCGCTTGGCAGTTGGCAGCCCGAGCCCGGTGCCACGGTGCTTTGTCGTGAAGAAGGCGTCAAACGCCTTCTCGCGAACCTCCTGAGGCATGCCCGGTCCGCCATCGGCCACCGCGACGCGGCAGCGCCCGCCGGACTGTGTGATCGCGACGTCAATCCGTCCCCGGCATTCCATCGCCTGCGCCGCGTTCATCAGGATGTTCTGAAAGACGATCTGCAGCATCTCGCGATCGCCGAGAATCTCTGCTGAACCGCTCACACCAATTTCCAGGTTCAGCATGTTCGGATCGCTCTGAATCATCAATGCGGTTTCGCTCATCAGAGCCCGGAGCGCGATCGGCTCCTTCCGCAGCGCGCGAGGACGGGCGAACATCAGCATGTCCTGCACGATCCGGTTCAGCGAGTCCAGCCGGGTGATGATCTCGAGCAGGATGGTGCGATCGCGCTGCTCGACCGGCATCCTCGATGTGATCACCTGCAGTGCCCCGCGAATGCCCGCGATCGGGTTCTTCACCTCGTGCGCGACCACGGCGGCCATTTCTCCGAGCTTGGCGAGAGATTTCTGCTCGGCCAGCCGTTGCTCGAGCACCACGCGGTCGCTCAGGTCGTGAAGAATTCCCGTAAAGCTGCGCGTGCCGTCTTCGGTCTTCATCTCGCCGACCGACAGGTGCACCGGGAAGGTCGTCCCGTCCTTGCGCAGCGCCGTGACTTCGCGGCCGCTGCCGATAATCTTCTCCTCGCCGGTCGTCAGATAGTGTCGAAGGTATCCGTCGTGGCGCTCGTGATCGGGGCTGGGCATCAGCATGCTGACGTTGCGCCCGAGCACTTCGCTGATACGGTAGCCGAACAGGCGCTGTGCCGACGGATTGAACGCCTGAACCGTTCCGCGGTCATCGATTACGATAATGCCATCGACGGCCGATTCCACGATCGACCGCAGACGCTCTTCGCTCTTGCGGAGCGCGTCTTCGGCCTCAACGCGGCGGCTCAGGTCGTGGAGAATGCCCGTGAAGGCGGGTTGGCCATCGATCTCCATGCGGCCGACTGACAGATGAAGAGGGAAGGTGCTGCCGTCCTCGCGGCGTCCGCGAACCTCGCGGCCGGTACCGATGATCCGCGGGATACCCGTCTCCAGAAAGTTCTTGAGATAGCCGTCGTGCTGCTCGCGATCGGGGCTCGGCATCACGAGCTTCACGTTCTGGCCGAGCACGTCCTCGGCGCGATACCCGAAGAGCCGCTCGGCCGCGGGGTTGAAGGCCAGGATGAGCCCCTTGGCATCGATGACGACGATGCCGTCAACGGCCGATTCGAAGATCGCTGTGAGGATAGGTCCCATATGGCCTGAAATTTGAAGTGGAAAGCGGTGGAGTTCGAAGATGTTATCGTATTTGCCCGTGTTCCAATGTTCTTGCGTGAGCGAATCACCGGAACCAGGAAATATTGCCCACATGGCGAAAAATTCCGCAGCAACGGTACTGATCGTCGATGATGAAGCGTTGATTCGATGGTCGCTGGCCGAAACGCTGGGCGACCGCGGATATGCGGTGACCGAGGCTGAAGACGGGCGGAGGGCGCTGGCCGCCATTGCGAAGGCGACAGAGCCGTTTGATGTGGTGCTGCTCGACTACCGGCTGCCGGATTCGGCCGACTTGCGATTGCTGGAACGCGTCCGGGCGCTCGCTCCGACGTCGCAGGTCATCATGATTACGGCGCACAACAGTCCCGAGCTGGCCCAGGGGGCTCAGGCGCTGGGCGCCTATCGCGTCATCAGCAAGCCGTTCGAAGTCGATAGCCTCGCCGCGCTCGTGAAAGAGGCGCGCGACGAGTCGTCGCATTCGCTGTAGCTGGAACCCTCTCTCACCCGAGAACACTGACATGGCGAAACCTGCGATTCTTGT
>JANNJO010000047.1:0-11532 GCA_031395755.1 Acidobacteriota bacterium | reverse complement strand
GCGCGAACAGGTCGGCCGCGCGTTCGCTTACGACAGCCACTCTTCGCTCCGTGCCTGCGAGGTGGGCGATGGGCTCACGGGGGTCTGACCCCCTTCCCAGTCCGGGGGACAGACCCCACTTAGCATGGAACGCGAACTTCTACTCGAGGTCGGAACTGAGGAACTGCCCGCGTCGTGGCTGCCAAGCCTGACGCGGCAGATTCGAGATGGACTCGATGGAGCGCTCCGCGCCCATCGGCTGCTTCCGGATGCCCCTGTCGAAGGGTACAGCACGCCACGCCGGCTGACGGCGCGGATTGCGAAGATCGCCGAGCGCCAGACCGATCTCGAAGAGCTGCTCACCGGCCCGCCGGTCGCCGCAGCCTTTGGGGCCGACGGCACCCCGACGCCCGCCGCCATCGGCTTCGCGCGGAAGAACAACATCGAGGTGGCGCAGCTCGATCGCGTTGAAACGCCGAAGGGCGCCTATCTCGGATATCGACGGCATCAACGCGGCAAGGCCGCCGTGGACGTGTTACCGGACGTGCTGGCGACGACGCTGCGCTCGTTCAGCTTCCCGAAAGCGATGCACTGGGACGCGTTTCTCGAAGATGGGAAGGGCGATTTGCTCTTCGGCCGGCCGATTCGCTGGCTTCTCTATCTCTACGGCGGGCGCGTCGTGCCGTTCACGATCCGCCGAACCGAGCTGGCCGAGTCGTCCACGGTGCAGGAGATCGTGTCAGCCGCCGTCACCTACGGCCATCGCTTCCTGACCACGAGCGGACGGGCGGGCCGAGCGGTGAAGGTGCGCACGTTCGACGACTACAGGGACCGCCTGGCCGAACACTTCGTGATTCTCGACCGGCAGGAGCGCCAGGATCGCATCGCCCGCGGGCTCGAGGCCAAGGCGCGGAGCCTCGGCGGGCGGGTGGGAAGCGCGGCCGCGCACCACTCGACGCTGCTCGAAGAAGTGCCCGATCTCATCGAGTATCCAACCGTGATGGCCGGGACGTTCTCAAAGGAGTTCCTGAGTCTTCCGGACGAGGTACTGACGACGACGATGATCCATCATCAGCACAACTTTCCGGTTGTGGACGACGCCGGGCAGCTGCAGCCCGCGTTTCTGGTCGTCACCAACACCGATGCCGGCAACGAGAAGAACGTCGCAAGAAATTACGAGCGGGTGCTGACCGCCCGGCTGCTTGACGCGCGCTTCTTCTGGGACGCCGACCGAAAAGTACCGCTCGACGAGCGCATCGAACGGCTCAAGACGATCCGATTTCACAGGAAGCTCGGCACCTATTTCGAAAAGTCACAGCGGATCGAGAGCCTGGCGCGCTGGATCGCCGGTGAGGCGCTCGCGTCGCCTGAGGCGGCCGACGCCGCCGCAATGGCTGGCCGGCTTGCCAAGGCGGATCTCGCCACCGAGATGGTCGCCGAGCTCACGGAACTGCAGGGCGTGATGGGTGGCATCTACGCGCGAGAAGAAGGGCAGCCCGAGCGCGTGTGGAAGGCCATGTACTACCACTACCTGCCCGACTCGATCGGCGCTGATGCGCCACCGACGCGGCAGCAGCTCGGCGATGCCGCTGTCTCCTGGGCGGCGGTTTCGCTGGCCGACAAACTCGATACGGTCGTCGGGATGTTTTACGCCGGCGAAAAGCCGACCGGCTCGCGCGATCCGTACGGGTTGCGGCGTCAGGCGCACGGGATTTTCAAGATTCTGGTTGATTTGCCGGCATTGACCGGGTTGTCTCTTCAGCTGACGTTAAGGACCCTGCTAGACCAGGCTGCGAAACCGTTCACGACATCAAAGAGCTGGGACGTCGAAGCTCTAATTCACATGCACGCGTTCCTGCTTGAACGGTCTTGGTACGTTCTCGAACAGCGTGGATTCGACAAGCGAAATGTTCGCGCAGTTCTTTACGCGGGGGCCTTCGATCACCTAAGCCCTTCCGATGCTTTGAAGAGGCTTGAAGTTCTTCCGGAATTTACCTCATCGCCGGATTTTCAGAAGCTGGCGGTCGCGTTCAAGCGAGTGAAGAACATAGCCAAAGAGCTCGAGTTGCCCTACATGCACGAGATCCACGGAGAGTCTGTCGCAAATCTACTGAAGGAACCGGCCGAAATCGCGCTGCTGCAGGAGCTCGAGCAGCGCGGCCCCGCGATTGACAGCGTGCTGAAATCAGGGGAAAATCTGCGCCGCGCATTTGCCGAGGCAGCCCAGTTCGGCCCTGCAGTCGATCGATTCTTCACCGAAATCTTCGTGATGGCGGAAGACGCGGCCCTGAGACAGGCACGCCTGCGCGTCATGAAGCGCCTCGAACAGCAAATCTTACGTATCGCAGATATTTCCGAGATCGTCTCGGAGACGGAGTAACAGTCGAATGGCGAAGAAAGTGTCCAAGTACATCTACTACTTCGGCGACGGCAAGGCGGACGGCGATCGCAGCATGAAAGACCTGCTTGGCGGCAAGGGATCGGGTCTCGCGGAGATGACCAACGCGAAGCTCCCTGTGCCCGCGGGTTTCACGATTTCCACGCCCGTCTGCACCATCTACTACAAGGAAGGCGGCAAAATTCCCTCGTCGATCGAAAGGGAAATGATCGACAACCTGCGCAAGCTCGAGAAGTCGGCCGGCCGCAGGCTCGGCGACACGAAGAAACCGCTGCTGGTATCGGTCCGCTCGGGCGCGAAGTTCTCGATGCCCGGCATGATGGACACCATCCTCAACCTCGGCTTGAACGATCAGACCGTCGAGTCGCTGAAGCAGGAAACCGGCAACGGTCGCTTCGCCGCCGACAGCTACCGCCGGTTCATCCAGATGTTCGGCAACGTGGTGCTCGAGATTCCGAAGGACGTGTTCGAGCATGAGCTGGACGCCGTCAAGAAAGAGCGCGGGGTAAAGGCCGACACCGACCTCGACGAATCAGCGCTTCGTGACGTCATCACGCGCTACAAGCGGGTGGTCCAGAAGAAGACCGGCAAATCGTTCCCTCAGGACCCGATCGAACAGTTGAAGGGATCGCGGAACGCGGTGTTCCGCTCGTGGCAGAACCCGCGCGCGAAGGAATACCGCCGCATCTACGACATCCCCGACTACATCGGGACGGCTGTCAACGTGCAGCAGATGGTGTTCGGCAACACCGGTGATCGCTCCGCGACGGGCGTCGGCTTCACTCGCAGCCCGGCGACCGGTGCGCGGGAGTTTTACGGCGAATTCCTCATCAACGCGCAGGGCGAGGACGTCGTGTCCGGGGTGCGCACGCCTCAGCAGATCCGCGAGCTGGAGAAGGTGCTGCCGAAGGCCTACAAGCAGCTGAGGGAGATCACAACGCGTCTGGAGAAGCACTACAAGGACGTCCAGGACTTCGAGTTCACCATCCAGGACGAGAAGCTGTACATGCTGCAGACCCGCAGCGGCAAGCGCACGGGCTACGCGGCCGTGGTCATCGCCACCGATCTGGTGGCCGAGAAAATCGTGACGCCGAAGGAAGCCGTGCTGCTGGTCGATCCCGAAGCGCTGTCGCAGCTGCTCTCGCCCGGGTTCGATCAGAACGAGTGGACGAAGATCGCGGTCCTCGCGAAGGGTCTGCCGGCGTCGCCGGGCGCGGCATCGGGCCAGGTCGTCTTCACTGCGGACGATGCGGTCGAATGGACGCGTCAGGGCAAGCAGGTCATTCTCGTCCGCAAAGAAACAGTTCCTGACGACATTCACGGTATGCACGTCTCGCAGGGCATCCTGACGGCGACGGGCGGCATGACCTCGCACGCTGCGGTCGTCGGCCGCCAGATGGGCAAGCCGTCCATCGTTGGAGCGGGTACCCTGACCATTTCGGAGAAGAACAAGGAGTTCAGCGTCGACGGCAAGGTCGTCAAGGAGGGCGATTTCGTGTCCTTCGACGGCCTGAAGGGAGAGATCAAGCTCGGGCAGATGGCGTCGAAGCCCAGCGAGATTCTGCAGGTCGTCAACGGCCAGCTCGATCCGAAGAAGTCTGACATTTATCAGCGCTTCAGCAAGCTGCTCGAGTGGGCCGACAAGATCCGACGCCTGGGCATCCGGGCCAATGCGGACCTTCCCGATCAGGCTGAGCTGGCATACGCGTTTGGCGCCCGCGGCATCGGCCTCTGCCGAACCGAGCACATGTTCTTCGGTGAGGACCGCCTGCCTATCGTGCAGCGCATGATCCTCGCCGACAACGAGAAGGATCGCCGCGCCGCGCTGAACGAGCTGCTGCCGATGCAGCGGGAGGACTTCTACGGGGTGTTCAAGGGCATGCACGGCACGCCGGTGACCATCCGCACCATCGACCCGCCGCTGCACGAGTTCCTGCCCAAGCGCGAAGACCTGATGGTGGAGATCGCCGTCATGGAAGTGAAAGGGCAGAAGGGCAAGGAACTGGCCGAGAAGAAGACGCTCCTGGCCCGCGTCGAGCAACTGCACGAGTTCAACCCGATGCTCGGCCATCGCGGCGTGCGTCTCGGCATCACCTATCCGGAGATCACCGAGATGCAGGCGCGCGCCATCATGGAGGCCGCGTGCAAGCTGAACAAGGAAGGCCTCAAGGTCACTCCCGAGATCATGATTCCGCTGGTCGGGGACGTCCGCGAGCTGCGCGATCAGAAGGTGATCGTGGAACGGGTGGCGGCGGAGGTGATGAAGGAGCAGGGCATCAAGATCAAGTACCTCGTCGGGACCATGATCGAAGTCCCAAGAGGCGCACTCCTGGCTGACGAAGTGGCGAAGGAAGCGGAGTTCTTCTCCTTTGGCACCAACGACCTGACGCAGATGGCGTTTGGATTCTCGCGAGATGATGTCGGCAAGTTCCTGCGCGTGTACCAGGACCGCAAGATTCTCGAGAAGGATCCGTTTGCGACCTTCGATGCGCCCGGCACCGGTCAACTGGTGGAGATGGCGGTGAAGAAGGGCCGCGCGGCTCGCCCCGGCATCAAGCTCGGGATCTGCGGTGAGCATGGCGGCGATCCCGCCTCGATTCACTTCTTCCACAACGTCGGCCTCGATTACGTGAGCTGCTCGCCTTACCGCGTGCCGGTGGCGCGGCTTGCGGCGGCCCAGGCCGCATTGAGCGTGAAGGTCGGCGATTGATTCGTTACTTCGTCCATCGAGGCGGTCAGACCGAAATAGTGGACCGCCTCGACCCGTCCGTCTTCGTCAAGGCTTCCGCCTCCGCCGAGGCTACGGCGGACAAGACGGCGGACGGGCCTCCGGCCTGGTGTGAAGGGGTGGTGGTGTGGGCGGAGGTCTCCGAACCGACGGAGCAAGACGCGGCCGTCCTCCGCGACGTGTTCGGCCTCCACGAGCTGCCGGTCGAAGCCGCCGTGCAGCGCGAAACGCACCCCAAGGTCGAAAGCTACGGCCGCTACCTCTACATCGTCCTCCACGGCATCAACTTCCAGGCCGCCGAACATACCTTCGAGACACACGAGACCGACTTTTTCATCGCGCCGAATTTCCTCGTCACCATTCACGACGGCCAGCGGCGCAGCATCGCGCACGTTGCGGAGCTCTGCTCCCGCACCTCCCACATCCTGTCGGAGGGGCCGGTGGCGCTGCTGCATCGCATCGTCGACACCATGGTCGATCATTACCGGCCGGAGGTTGACGAGCTCGAAGTGCGATTGGATCAGATCGAAAAGCAGGTGATCGAGGATCCCGGTGAAACGCTGACCGGCGACATCCTCACCGTGAAGAACGACATCACCACGCTCCGCCGCATCGTCATTCCCCAGCGTGACGTGGTCGGCCGGCTGTCGCGGCGGGAATTCGACCTGATCGGCCAGGAGATGGCGTACCGGTTCCGCGACGTCTACGATCAGTTCGTGCGGATGGCCGACGACTCGATCGTGTTCCAGGATCGCGTGACCGGCATCCTGGATGCGTATCTGGCGAGCGTGTCGAACCGGCTCGCCAACACCTCGCGCCTGCTGGCGGTGATCGCGGCGCTGTTCGGCCCGATGACGGTGATCACCGGCCTGTTCGGCATGAACGTCCCCCTGCCGACGCTATTGGGCAGCCCCGAGCACCAGTTCTGGGAAATCATCGGCATGATGGTGGTGTCGAGCGCCATCTTGTTCACCTGGTTCAAGAAATCGGGCTGGTGGTGATGGGGCGGATCACCCGCCTCCCCGACGACCTTGCCAATCAGATCGCCGCCGGCGAAGTGGTCGAGCGTCCCGCCTCCGTCGTCAAGGAGCTGATCGAAAACGCCATCGACGCGGGCGCCACGCGCATTGCCATCACGGTGGAGTACGGCGGCAAGAAACTGATGCGCGTGGAAGACGACGGCATCGGCATGGATCCGGGCGATGCGCGGCTGTGTCTCGAGCGGCACGCCACCAGCAAGATCAGCAAAGCCGATGATCTTGGCGCCATCGTCACGCTAGGGTTCCGAGGGGAAGCGCTGCCGTCGATGGCGTCGGTGTCGCATTTCAAACTGCGAACCCGCGCGCGTGGCAGTGACAGCGGGACGGAAATTCGCGTCAACGCCGGCATCGTCGAGTCGGTGGTGGAGGCGGGCGGGCCGGAAGGCACGACGGTCGAAGTGGCCGACGTGTTCTACAATCTGCCGGCGCGGCGGAAGTTCCTGAAGTCGGATGGCGCGGAAGCTGCGCAGGTGTCGCGCGTGGTGACCCAGCTGGCGCTGTGCTATCCCGAGGTTGGCTTCACGCTGACGAGCTCCGGCAAGAAGATTCTCGCGGTGCCGCCGGTCACCGGCCTGTCGGATCGCCTGTATCAGATCTATGGCGATCGCCAGGACCTGATTGCCGTCGAGCGCGAATTTGGCGGATTGCGGCTGCACGGTTTCATCGCCGCGCTCGCCGAGCAAGGACCGGTGCGCGGCCCGCAGCACGTGTTCGTGAATCGCCGCATCGTCAAGGACCGCACCATCGCGCACGCGATCATCGATTCCTACAGCGTGGCGACCAACAAGGAACGCAGTCCCGAAGTGCACCTGTTCCTCGAGATTCCACCGGATCGCGTGGACGTGAACGTCCACCCGACGAAGGCCGAGGTGCGGTTCCGGGAGCAGTCGCTGGTCCACGAAATGGTCCGTCGCACGCTCGGCGACGCGCTTGGCAAGGGCCCGGCGCCGGAATTGACGCTCCGAAGTTCGGACGTCATGCCCGGCAGGCCCATGCAACCGGCAATTCCCGGCGCACTGGCGGGCGGCAGCTTCCCAAGCCGGTGGGCGCCGCCTTCATCCAACCCGCCGTCATCGTGGGCACCACCTTCGGAAACGCTCCCGGCGTCCAGCGCGGCGGACGTCGACACCCCGGTGCCATCGAGTGGGCCGGCAGTGCGGCCGATGATCGCGCTCGGACAATTCCGCGACACGTTCATCATCGCCATGGATGACGAGGGCCTCTGCATCATCGATCAGCATGTCGCGCACGAGCGGGTGTTGTTCGAGCGGATCATGGAGAAGCTGACGAATCAGTCGCTGGAGAGTCAGCGCCTGCTGATTCCCGTAATCCTGGAGTTGCCGGCGGCGGAACGGGCCGCGCTGGTTTCGAAAGCGGACGCTCTCGCCCGATTCGGATTCGAGGTCGAAGAGTTTGGCGGAGACAGCATCAAGGTCAATTCGGTGCCGGCGCTCTTGCCACCGAACGAATGCGACGCGGCCCTGCGCGCGCTGGCTGACGACCTCGAAGGCCTCGATCGGGGGCTTCGTCTCGAGGATGCCCTCAAGCAGATCGCGGCAACCACGGCGTGTCATGCGGCGGTGAAGGCGCATTACCCGCTGACGCTGGAGAAGATGCATCACATTCTCGAGGAGTTGCGCGCCACCGCGTATTCCACGGTGTGCCCGCACGGTCGCCCCGTCATGCTGCGCATCACGCGGCGTGAGATCGAGAAGAACTTCGATCGGATCTAGTCGCACCTACTGCCGAGAGAAACTGCGAAGCGCCAGCGCTTCGTCGTCGAAGTTCTCGAACACCGTCATCAGCTTCATCATGGCCAGCAGGCGATGGCTCTGTCCCACGAGATGGAGCAGCTTCAGCGCGCCGCCTTTCGCGCGGACGATCTTGAGCTCGGCCGCCATCATGCCCACCCCGGCGCTGTCGATGTAGGTGACGCCGCCGAGATCGACCAGGATCTTGCGCCGGCCCTGTTTCAGCAGCAGGTCGTCGACCCGACGCCCAAACGCCAATTCTCCATCGTCGACCGTGATCTCGCCGGTCAGGATCAGCACGGTGACATCGTCCACCTGCCGCTCCGCGATCTGAAGCTGTGACGTCTTTTCGGCCATCCCTGCGCGGCTTTCCCCGACTATTTCAGTCGCTTGAAGCGAGTCTCGGTCTTCTGCAGCCCAGGGGTGTCCCGGACGCCACCGGACTATAACAGAGACGACACGCTTCCCTGACACTTCCAATCGTGAGTGCTGCAACGGGTGACGCGGGTGAGCGGCGAGAACACTGTGATCGGATCTGGCCATGGGATACGACGTCGATCTTGTGAAACCGGCGATCGGCGGAAAGCAGGCCGACGAGTTCAGCGATCGCGAGTGGCGGACGCTCCAGCACAAACATCCCGGCGTCGACTACGTGTACTACGCCGACGGGATAATCACTTGCAAGAACCCGTCGGAAGCGCAGCTCGCCACGCTTTAGCCGCGTCAAGAACATCTTTGCCGAACGCCGAGCCGCGCGCGAGCTTGCGGCCGACATGGCCGGCGTCGAGTGCGTCTTCAAGGTGGGCGATCACGTGAAGCTGATTCATCGCACCGGTGGAGTGGTGGTCAAGATCGACAGGGCCGGCAATTCCGGGCTCGGTCAGATCGACGTGCGCTTCCCGGACGGCGCGGTGACGAGCGGCATCTTCCCGACGGCGGATTTGAGCGAGAAGGCTGATGGAGCTTCACATCCGCCCCAATATATGCGCCTGACTCCAATGTTCGGAAGCCATCTCGCCGGCGTTCGGTTATCGTTGACGTTCTGACGTTGCAACGTGCCATTCCCGCGGCGGTCCTGTTCGTCTTCGCGCTAGGCGCGGCTTTCTGGTTGTGGCTGCAGACGGCCCGGCTCACCGCGATCGTTCGCGGTGGGGAGGGCCCGCCGACGGTGGTCCTTCTCCACGGCTATGGCGGCACGGCCGAGACCTGGCTGCAGTTTGTCGGCAAGATTCAACCGCCGGGCAACGCGCGTCTGATCTTTCCGCAGGGCCCGCTCCGAGGCCCCGGCAGCGGCATGCGCGGCTGGTGGTGGCTCGACATTCATGGGCATATTCCGCCCGGGCAGCAGATGGCGGACTTCTCGATCGCAAATCCAGCCGGCATCAAGGTGCTTCGCGGCTGGTTCGCAATTACCTCAAGGACATCGCCGGGCCGATCGTGCTCGGCGGATTCTCGCAAGGTGCGATGGTGAGCGGCGAGATCGCGTTTCAAAGCGATCAGGAATTGGCCGCGCTCGTGTTGCTTGGCGGCACGACGGTGAACGAGGCGGCGTGGGTCGATCGTTTTCCCGGCCGCCGCCGCTTGCCGATCTTCATCACCCATGGGCGTGACGATACCGTGTTGCCATTCGCGATCGCCGAGCGGTTTGCCGGCAAGCTGAAAGCCGCCGGATTGAATGTCACATGGTTTCCGTTTGACGGCGGCCACGAGATTCCGGCGGTGGTGGTTCGCGAGTTGAATGCTTTTCTTGCCCTGTACGTAGGGGCGGGTCTTTAGACCCGCCCACGAGTGATGTCGGGTTACAATTTGCACTTCAGGAGACATCCATGAAAGTTCGAATGGCGGGTTGGTTGATCGCGGCCACGGCTGCCTGCGGCCTGGCGGTTGCCTCGCTGCAAGGGCAGCAGACGGCCACGCGCAAGGTCGATGACGCAACACTGCTCAAGCCGGCCGACGGCGACTGGGTCAGCTACGGCCGCGACTATGCGGAGGCGCACCACAGCCCGCTCACGCAGATCAACCAAAGCAACGTCAGCCGGCTCGGCCTGGCGTTCTCGGTGGAAGTTGGCTCCGAGGGCAAGCTCGAAACCACGCCGCTGGTGTTCAACGGTGTGTTGTATGGCACCTCGACGTGGAGCCAGGTCTACGCGATCGACCTGCGCACCAACAAGTTGAAGTGGCAGTGGGATCCGGCGCTGGTGCGCGGCGGCTTCGAAGGCATGGGACCGCGCGCGTGCTGCGGGCCGGTGAATCGCGGCGCGGCGCTGTATGACGGCAAGGTCTACGTCGGCCTGCTCGACGGCCGCCTCGTGGCGCTCGATGCCGAATCCGGCAAGACCGTGTGGTCCGTGCAGACCACGCCACCGAACACCGATTACACGATCACCGGCGCGCCCCGCGTCGTGAAGGGCAAAGTGCTGATCGGCCAGGGCGGCGCCGAATACGGTGTGCGCGGCTTCCTTGGCGCGTATGACGCGCAAACCGGCAAGCTCGCCTGGAAGTTCTACGTCGTGCCCGGCGATCCCAAGAAGGGATTCGAGGATCCGGCGCTCGCTGCCGCGGCGAAAACCTGGAACGGCGAGTGGTGGAAGGCCGGTGGCGGCGGCACGCCGTGGGACGGCATTGCCTACGATCCCGAGTTGAACCTCGTCTACGTCGGTACCGGCAACGGCTCGCCGTGGAACGCGAACCATCGCAGCCCCGGCGGCGGCGACAACCTGTACCTGGCGTCGATCGTGGCGTTGAATGCGGATACCGGCAAGTACGTGTGGCATTACCAGACCACGCCCGGCGACAACTGGGATTACAACGCGGCGCAGCCGATGATCCTGGCCGATCTGCCGATCGGCAACCAGACCCGCAAGGTGATCATGCAGGCGCCAAAGAACGGCTTCTTCTACGTGCTCGATCGCGCGAACGGCAAGCTGATCTCCGGTCAGCCGTATGCCTACACGTCGTGGGCCACGGCGATCGACATGGAAACGGGCCGCCCGCGCGAAACCGAGCAGGCGCGCTATCGCTTCACGCCGGTTCGCCTCTCGCCCTCACCCGTCGGCGCGCATCACTGGCCGCCGATGGCGTTCAATCCGGTCACGAAGCTGGTGTACTACCCCGGCCAGGAAACCGCGTTCGCGGTGGCCATGGAAGAGCGCTTCGAATACCAGGAAGGCCGTTGGAACCTCGGCCTCAAGTTTGGCAACCAGTTCAAGGAACCGCCGCCGCCCGATCCGAAAGCGCCGAAGCCGGGCGGATTTTTCGTGGCGTGGGATCCGATCGCGAACAAGGAAGCGTGGCGCATTCCGTTCCAATCGAGCGGCGGCACGTTGTCGGTGGCCGGTCAGTTGATCTTCGTCGGTAACTCGACCGGGAAATTTATGGCGCTCGATCCGGTGACGGGAAAGACGTTATGGGAGCACCAGCTCCAGCCCGGAGTTGCAACGCCAGTCAGCTACGAGCTTGACGGCAAGCAGTACATCGCCGTGATGTCGGGCGTCAGCAAGGGCAAGGTGTTCGGCTTCGCGCTCGATGCGAAGGAAACGCTGCCGCAGTAAACGTACGTAGAGGCGGGTCTTTAGACCCGCCTGGCTGGGCGAGAAAGGGCGGGTCTAAAGACCCGCCTCTACGTACGGCGCTTCG